>JAZUMZ010000297.1:0-11848 GCA_045603885.1 Bacteroidaceae bacterium
TCGCAGACTGCATACCACGGCACTCATGCCGCAGAAGCAGGTACTGTCTTAGTGTCTGTCCCGCCAGGCTCTCCGTCGTCTCTCAACTGATTTATATATCTTGGAAAGGATTGACTTACGCTTGACGTATCATTGCGCCGCACACATATATATAATATAAGGCGGCGCGCTGCCTTGTCTTCTGTATTCTGTTCCAGTCTGTCAATGAGCGAAATTAAATTTTGCTATCAGAGTTTTTCCGAAAGCGAGTGCAAAGTTACGACTTTATTTTGGACTGACAAAATAATTTTGAAAAAATATTCAGAAAATATTAAAAATAATTTCAAAAGAGGTTATTTTGACAAATTTTCCATCTCCAAAGAAGCCCAGATAAACGGTCCAACCCCTTTTGCATCATTATCTCGTATAGGTTCTGAGAGGTAATACTGATAAGATCCGTCGCGTCGTGTGTTTTCTTTCACATTAGGTGCCGCCTCAAGCACTTTCTCACTTTTGCCAGGTCCAAGACCAGCAACAGAGCAACAGTTGGTAAGAGAGATTGTCTTATCAGGATTAACTTTTATGAAATTATCTATAATTCCCTGATAAGCTTTTCTTCCAGCCTTAAGATACTTGTCGTCAACATATCCTTTGCGTACAGCTTTAAGAAGAGCATATGCAAACATAGAGGAACATGTAGATTCCAGATAATTTCCTTCACGTCCGGGGCTGTCCATCACCTGATACCAGAGTCCAGTCTTCTCATCCTGCCACTTCACTATAGCGTCAAGGTCTTTCCTCAGCAAGTCAATAATCTGATTACGACTCTTATAATCCCGAGGGACTGCATCTAGCAGTTCTATGAGCGCCATAGTGTACCATCCTTGAGCCCGTCCCCAGCAATGCTGGGACAAACCAGTCTGCTTATCCGCCCAAAACATCTGGTGTGTCTCATCCCAGGCATGTCTGTTCAGTCCTGTCTTTGGGTCTAACGTCCGTTGATAAGTGACTGAAATCTGCTTCACTGCATCATCATATACAGCCTCTGCCTCGTCTGGTGAGAGCAACATACTTGCAGTCAGCGCATGAAAAGGCAGTCCCATGAAAATACCATCGAGCCATACTTGATATGCATATATGGCTTTATGCCAGAACACACCATCCGCCTCAGTCCTGGGTTGGTTCTCAAGCTGACTCATAAGCAGTTTGAGTGCCTTTAGGTTTTTTCCCTCAGGGTATTTCTCATACATACGGGCCACAAAATGGCCCGTACGTATGTTATCTAAATTATAGTCTTTAAGTTTATATCCTGTTATGTCCCCTTCCTGGCCAATCATCTTATCTGTGTACATTTTGCAATAATCCAGGATTGATGTATCACCATATTTAAGAAAAGTGTCGTACATGGCCTCAAGCTCAATCCCCATGACATAACTCCATTTTGGATTAGTTGAGAAATCGAGCAAATAGCTTTCAGGGACTCGTTTCATCTCAGAATGAGTCATCCATTCACTATAATTCTTATAAGGTTTATCCTGGAGAACCAGACTTCCGTTGATGTAAAGATTCTCCATTCTGACATCTCGTGTCTTGCCCGTGATGGTATTTCCCTTCTCAACTCCGTTGAATTTACAGTTGCGTACATCAATGTCGTAAACGAATGTATCCTCATCAAGGCCAATAATCTGCACTCCGTATTTAGACTTCTGACAAGTGACATTCTCCATAAACACTTTCCTCACTACAGGATAGTTTCCCCTACAACAAATCTCTTTAGGCTCATAGTCAAGGTTAATTTTCAGTACACTCTCTCCGCACTGTCCAACTGTTATGTTCCTTACGTTGATATTCTCGATCACCCCTCCTCTGCAAGAGTTGGTTTTAATTCTCAACACGCGGTCGAGATTAGGTGAGTCCATAACACAGTCGTGAGCATATACATTAGTACATCCTCCACTTATTTCCGATCCAATCACCACTCCTCCGTGACCGTTCTTCATCTCACAATTCCTGATGATAATATTCTTTGAAGGCATTGCCCTCTCTCTACCATCGCGGTTTCGTCCGCTTTTAATTGCAATACAGTCGTCACCTGTGTTGAAGAAACAATTCTCGATGATAACCCTGTCACAAGACTCCGGATCGCAGCCATCTCCGTTAGGTCCGTCGTTGTTAATACGCACTCCCCTGACGGTTATATCGGTTGATTTCAGTGGATGAATCACCCAAAAAGGTGAACTCAGAAGAGTCACATCCTCAATAAGGATGCGCTCACATTTGACAAAGTTGACGAGTTGCGGTCTCAGTCTGTCTGACTCGGTGAATGTTCTTTGAGGGTTAGGTTTTCCTGCCACGGTCATAGGTATTCCATCCTCTCCATTCTGAAGAAGTCTTGCCCTTCCACCGTCCTTCTGGCTTCTAACCCCCTGTGTCCATCCGTGCTTTGCCGCCCCGTTCCAAGGCCACCACGTCTGTCGGTTTCCACCTCCGTCGATTGTACCTTTACCTGTAAGAGCTATGTCAGTAGCTCCGTTAGCATAAATACATGGAGAGAGGTTGTAGCAGTCCAGTCCCTCCCAGGCAGTCTCCACAATCGGATAAAGCTCTGGCTGGAACACAAACTCCAGAACCGCTCCCTCCTCAATGACAAGATTCACATGACTCTTAATCGTGATGGCTCCGGTCTTGAATCGCTTTCCTGCCGGTACGACCACTTTTCCCCCACCCTTTTTCGCACATTTGTCTATGGCTTTCTGAATAGCTTTCTGGTTATTCTCTGCTTTGTTTTCCGGTTTAGCTCCCGTCTGTGTGATAGTGATGTCAAACTTCCCAAACACCGGTGTCTTCACACTCTGCTCAATTTGTAGGTACTGCTGCTCGTCCCACCCATCCGCAAAAGAGATAGCCGGGAACAACACACAAAGGGCAGTTAAAAAAAACTGTTTAAACATAATAATTTCATTTATTGTCGCCTTCAACTCCGTTTCCAGCGATAATGTTAATAATAATAACCACATCTGTAATGTTGACAGACTTATCCTCATTAACATCGGCGAGAGACCAGCTCTGAGTGCCAGCAATGTGGTTGATTACTGCCACGACATCCGATATGTTGACATATCCATCCTCATTCACATCTCCAACAAGCTTTGTCGCCGGTGTTGCATACTCATAGCATCCAAGGTCGGGAGCCGTGCCGTCATAAGAGATATATTTTGCGATTTTTTCTCCCTCAAAGGTTGTGTAGTTCCGTCCTTTGTCAATAGCATTTATAGCTGCATCCGTAAGTCTCATGAAAGAAGTATATGGCAACGAGCCGTCCTCATTTCTTGCTTTCAGTAACTGATTTCCAAACTCATCCCTCTCCGAGCAGCTCTTTGGTGTCAACGCTCTCAAAATAGGAGTTATTTACCGCGAACCCGCTTGTCCAGCTGTTGTTTCCCTGATACACTGTTCCTGCAGAAGATGTAGAAACATGGTAAGACTGCAAGGATCCTCCAGTAGGCGCCAAGCTTATATTATTATATAAATATAATGTGTAGGCATAACTGTTGCCAAAACCATAATTATATTTATTACCATAGGCTGAGCAATTCACCAATTTCATCTTTCCAGCGTTGTTGTTCTGATCAAACCCTTTGCTACGATGTCCTACAGCCAGGCAGCGGTAGAGCTCCACATTGTGTAAAGTTCCTTTGCCTCCGACCTTGAATCCGTTAGGGTTACCACCATTGGCAAAATTGGCCAGGCTTTTCCCTGAGAAACATGCCAACGACTTGTCCACTCCCGTCGCTCTCGGATGCTTGGTGAGGTCGAACGTGGCCGGTCCGTTGTTATATGTGATACAGTTGATATAGACAGTCGGTGTTCCGTCGGTAACCCTCTGGAACGAATCCCAGCCGTCGTCGGAATTACCCCACGCTCGGCATCCTATGTATATATTCCCCGGGCAGGCGTTTCCCTGTTTGTCAGCAAATCCGTCGGCGTTGCCCCCGTTGTCCTGATAGTCGAAGTTGTCGTGTGAGTCACAGTTGAGTACAAGATTATACCCTCCATTTCTCAGCTGGATTCCCGCATTGCAGCATCCATACACATCGAGGTTCTCAAGTATGTTATGCTGACAGCCTTCAAGCCATATTCCCTTATATCCCGCATAACGGATAGTAATGCCTTTTATATAAAGATATGACCCTCCCACTTTGACACCGTTCTGTGTGTTGGCCTGGTTTCTGAAATCAAGAATCGGTTTTGCACCCTCGTAAGGAGCAATCATGATATATTTCTCAGCAGTTCCACTCTTGTTGATACTGACAGTCGATTTGAGGTCATACTGTCCGTCGAGCAGATAGAGCACATCACCCGGTGTAAGCTTGCTAATCATGGAGGTTAGACTTCCTGGTGCCTCAGGTGTCAGTCCCGTTGAGCTTGTACCCGTAGGTGACGCATAACGTTTTGTTCCCGTTCCGATTCCAAGATCCTGTTCCTCATCGTCATCTTGCACTGGATCAGTGCCAGGGTCTGTCCCAGTGTCATCCCAGGTATAGTAGAATCCATAAAACCCAAGTTTGGAGCCAGCACAATACAGTTTATAACTTTTGCCGGCCTCACACTCGAACAAAAAGAAATCGAATGTTTTCGTATCCTTCTTAACGCCATTAAAACCCTCCAACGGTGTGCCGTCCTCAGTGATATAGAAAGACTTCTCGGCATTGAGTACCAAAGCAGCCCTGACAGTTCCTGTGTATTTGGGCACTATTGTGTAGAAGGTTCCTCCACTCTTGTCGCCGTTAACACCATTACCAGCTGTATAAGCAGGGAAGAAGTCAAGATGGGTGTCAGCTATAGCCGCAGTAAAGTCATTGCCACCTGCCTCGCCGTATGTAACTGTAACCACAGTGTTTCCAGTCTCATCCTTAACCTCAACTGTCTGGCCAGACATAAAGGCATCTCCCTCATTGAGCGAATATGTCACTCCCTTATACTCAGCCTTTGCTGTCGAGGCAAGAAAAACAATAGTTAATAGAAAAAATAGTTTGTTCATTGTCAATAAAAAACACTGGGTTTGAGGCCTTGCGGCTTCAAAGCCCAGTGTAATTAAGTTTATGATATGTTATTGTTGCCAACGCGGGTCACCCACATTGTAAACATTCTCATCAATAATTGTGAAATCAAAATTAGCAGCATCTTTGAACGGATCAGCAGTCAACACTATTCCATCACTGTCGTAGAATTGTATTGCAACATCCGCTGACGCAGAAGCGCTTACAAGGTTCTCCGTGTTAAAATAGAAGTTATTTCTGAAGGTAGGAACCGTTGTGTTCTTCTGATTGGAAAAACCACGTTTGTAGTTTGTTCCTGAAACTATGTTGTTTGTCCAGAAGATGGTGTTGCCAGCGAATCTCACATACAAGAGCCTGTAGTTCTCTCCAGCATTACCCACATTATACAATGTATTATGGTCAACAGTTATTACCGGTGTCGCTGACACATTAGAAGATGCGTCATCCATACGGATGAAGTCGCGTTTCGCAGCACAGTTATAGATTGTGTTGTTAGTAATGTTGAATGAGTTATAACCTCCTGATCGGCTGTCAAACATATCACCTCCCTTACACTCAATGTCGTGAATGATGCAGTTGTCGATTGTAATGTCATTAACCAGAGCAGTCACGTTAATGTAGAAGAATCCTTTGGTGTAGTTCTTAATCTCGCAGTCGTGGATATAAAGTCTTCCGTAGTTACCATCCTCTTTGAATCCGAATGCCTGATCACCCGTTCCACCAGTTCCGTCAAGAGTTATATTCTTGAACTCAAGGCTTGCACCGTTTATAATCTGGAAGTAAACACCCTTGATTGTAGCTCCGTTATTTGTGTTCAGGACGAGAGACTTGTCAATTTTTATTGAAGATGTTGGATTACCCTCAGAGCTGAGATACTCAGTAAAGTCGTAAACCTTATTCTCTGTAAGCATGATAACCTCATCATCTTCAGCGTTCTTAATTGCGTCAAGCAACTCCTTACAATCAGAAACAGGTGTATAATTAGGCAATGTGGAGACTTGGATTTTTCCCCTCTCTTTTTCTCCATTATAGAGATAGAAGGTATAGGTGCGTTCCACCTCAAGCTCCTCGACAGTACACTCTCCTGCTGCTATCTGCTCGTCGGTCAGAGTGATAGTTCTCAAAGTCTCACCACTCTTCACAACTTCTATGGTAGTAACCTTGGTGCCTGCAGGTACCCAAGAGAGGGTGATCCAAGTTTTTCCGATCTGTGAAGCATCAGGAGTCAAGAAAATCTGCTCAGTACCAGTCTTGAATGTGCCTTTAGCCCATGCCGACTCGGTTCCGTCCGGACGTATAGCCTTAACTCTTATAGAATAAGTTGTCTCACCCTCTAGAGAGTAAACTGTATAAGGTGAAGATGTCGCGGTATATGTGAGCGGTGTTCCTTCGAATGTCATTTCCGGATCGTCGGCAAAGATCTCTATAGCATAAGTCACTCCTTCCTCGTTGTCAGACAAACAATCCCATGCAATTCTCACATTAGTTGTGTTCTGCACTCTGGTGTCCAGACTTGTTGGTGTGAACGGCCTGTTATAGTTGACCTCATCCACCAGATCATCCTGTCCTGAACATGCTGCCATCCCGACGATAGCGAGTATGGCCGCCGCAGTCTTTGTTATTTTATTAAATATCTTGTTCATAGTTGTGAATTTTTGAATTAATATCCATAATCATTGACAAGCATTCCGTTGCTTGAATCGAGGAAGAACTTCCAGATAGGCCAGAACATGTGGCTGTCAGGATCGTTGATATACAGATTGTTGATATAGCTGTTCACTTTCTGGTCATTGGTTGACGCAGGGTCGCCCGATAGAGAGAAAATACGTGTGTTCTCGCTGAACATCTGCTTACCTTCTCCATCAGACTGTCCTTTTTCCAGTCCATAGACCGTGAATGAATCTGCATCTTTCTTATCCGCGTCAAGTCCCTCGTTGTAATAAAGTTTCTCAGGATAATCCTCGTATGCACCAGTACGGTTGGCAAGATCAATCATCTTCTGTTTTGTCTCCGCCAGTTTACTACCCAGCTTACCCCATCTCATGAGGTCAACCTTACGCAGGCCCTCACCAGCGAACTCAAACTTACGCTGTTCCTCTATCTCGTTCTGGAAAGCCGCCTTTGACTGCGATGCGTTAGCTATAATCGCCGCAACGTTGTTAACCGGGTAAGCTCGGTCAAGAATCGGCTTAAGATAGTTGACCGCATTTGCCGGTCCGTTGAGCTGGTTTTCAGCCTCCGCAGCCATAAGATATATGTCAGCAAGTCTCATTACTTGCCAGTTCAGACCGTCATCGTTGGAAGACGTAACGATTCTATCCATCCACTCATATCTGAGTTTACCGAAGCTCCATCCACCACCAGACATACCAGACACAACCTTGACACTATCATTCCACTGATAAGGAATACATGTGATATCACGTCTGCTGTCCAGTGGATCAAAGTCATACCACAACGTTGGAGTCGGACCAATTTTTCCACCACTTGCTAATTTTGTCCATTGGTCAGCAGTACCATGCTTTATTCCATAAGTCCAACATACACGCCCACGTCCCTCAGAGAACGGTATTTCAAAAAGAGACTCTTTTCCTGCGGTAAGCACTTCTTTACACAGATTCACGAAATTATCCTTAAACTGTCCGAGAGAGTTACAACCTTTGTTTATAACATCAACACACTCATCTCTTGCGATCTGGTACATCTGAAGTCTCTCAGCCTCATCGGTGAGGTTAAGTCTCAATTCAGAGTTGGTGTGATCGCCCTCTTCAACAGGCCACTGTGAGTATCCAGCCAGGAAGAGTGCACATCTTGCCCTCAAGCCTTTAGCAAAAGCTTTGCTGACGCGCTCCACAGACTGAGTATATTTATTCTCATTAGGCCATCCAAGATATTTCTCTGCAAGTTCCAAGTCTTCCATTACCTTCTTAAGAATGGTGACCCTGTCAGTCTTTGCGAGATAAAGTGTCTCAGATGAGATTGGACTGAAACGGTATGGCACATCGCCCCATGCCTTTACGAGGTCATAGTATATCATGCCTCTAAGTGTAAGGAGCTCACCATAGAGCTGAGCCATATTCTCATCGTTGTCAACATTTCCATAAACAGCCATTGACTCAATGGCCTTGTTGGCTCTTTCAATTCCCTCGTACAATTTTGCCCACACATTCGTGTTGGTGTTCATGTATGTATTATCGACCTGAGCAGAGTATGCAGCCAGAGACGCCTCTTTATCGTGAATAATATCACTAACACCTCCATAATTGTTAAAAATCTCTGCGTCGTTGTTGGTTCCGAAATAGGTAATGTATCGTCCTCTGTAAGAGTTAGTCTCACCAAACGACTGGTGAAGCCCCATGACTGCAGCATCAGCCAGCACCTCCGTAGAGAAAATCACGTCCTCACTCATGGCCGATTTGTTAGGTGCATCGAGCGTATCATCGCAAGCTGTACACATACCGGCAGCCGCTACACCTAATAATATATATTTCATTTTTTTCATAATAATACAAGTATTAATCGGATTAGAAATTCAAGTTAAGACCAATGAGGAACTGTCTGCTCTTAGGATAAGCCGAATAGTCCACTCCTGGTGTGAGATTGGTTCTACGGAAAGCAGAAACCTCAGGGTCGTATCCGCTATATCCAGTAATGCAGAACAGGTTGTAGCATGTTGCGTATATTCTGAGAGAAGAAACATGCATCTTGTCGAGCAATGACTTAGGTAATGTATATCCTAAAGTTAGAGTCGCCAGTCTGAGGAAAGAGGCATTCTCAACTCCGTAGTCTGTGAGCACATATTTTCCTGTATAAGGAGTCCACATAGTTGTGTTGGCGTTGAGTGCTGCCAGCTCGTCGGCATTATTGAAGTCCAGGAAATCACCGTTTGCATTGATATATGTCCAACGTTTCCCTGAAGCCATATCGGTAACAAGGTTTCTGTAGCTATACTTCGATGTCTGTGTGTACTCTAAGAGGTTAGCGTTGTAAACGTCGTTACCAATAGAGAAGTTGAAGCTTGCAGTGAGATCGAATCCCTTAGCTCTTCCGCTGATAGTGAAACCGCCTGTAGCCGTAGGGTTAGTGTCACCAATAATCTGTCTGTCGTCAGCTGCTGTTATGACACCGTCACCGTTAACGTCCACAAACTTCATCATACCAGGCTGAACTGCTACTCCGAGCACAGCGTTGTTGTCAGCAACACCATCCTTGAGAATCCATCTTCCAGCAGCTTGTGAAGCCTCAATGTCGAAGTCAGAAACCTCATAGCGTCCATCTGTTTTATATCCGTAAATCTGGCCTATAGGCTCTCCCTTGCGGATTATGAAGTCCTGGTCAATCTCTGTTGACGCCCATCCTGTGCTGATGTTGTCGAGAGAGTTAAGTCCTCCAAGAGACACAACCTTGTTCTTGTTAAATGAAATATTCGCTCCGATTGTCAGACCATAATCCTTAGTGTTGATTGCATGCCAGTTAGCCGAGAACTCAAAACCGTTGTTACGCGTCTTACCCATGTTGCGGAACTGGTAGTCATATCCTGTACCAGCCACAGGATACTGTATAAGGAGGTCTTTTGTAGAGTTCCAGTAGAAATCAAGAGATCCGTCGAGTTTGCCACCGAAGAGCACATAGTCGAGTCCGATGTTTCTTGTGATAGTAGTCTCCCACTTGAGGTCTGGATTGCTCATGGTCTTTGACGGTGCCCAATAAGATGAATAACCGTTAATCCATGATGTAGGCTTGGTCTCATATTCCTGTGCAAGTGAAACTCCCGAAGGGATACTGTTGTTACCTGCTGTACCATAGCTTACACGCAGTTTCAAGTCATCAATCCAGCTTTCAGCACCTTTCATCCAAGGTTCAGCAGAGATACGCCATGCAGCAGAAACCGAAGGGAAGAATCCCCACCTGTTACCATCGGTGAACTTAGAGCTTCCATCGGCACGGAACGTAGCACTGAGCAGGTAATTACCCTTGAAGTCATAGTTGACACGTCCGAACCATGAAAAGAGCTTATCATCCGGGTACAGGAAGTTATCGTTCATATACGGTTTTCCCTGGCTTGACAGTTTCCAACACTCCTGAGCAGTGAAAGAAGTGGGAAATCCGTGAGACACAGTAGTGTGTAACTCATTTTTCTGTATAATATACTCCTCTCCAACGAGGGCATTCAAATGATGCTTGCTATCCTTGCCGAACAGCTCCTTGAAATCATAGTTAACCGTATTGGTGTTACGCATCTTATAACGGTTGGTCTTCGCCAATTCAATCGCTGGCATTCCCTGATTCTCAGCAGCAGGAACATTCTGCACATAATAAGTTGAAACACCCCAGTATCTCTGACCATCATTTCTGTACATTTCATAACCAACTTCAGTCTTAAACTTGAAATTCTTGAAGATTTCCCAAGTAAATGCAGCTCCGAGGTGCAGCTGAGTGCGTGTCTTCTCACTATTGTTATCCCTGAGTGCTGTCAGAGGGCTGTAGAAATTTGAGCTTGCGTCGGTGTCCTCTGAGTCACCTGTGAGACCGCTAACTGGGAATGGCACATACTGAACAGCGTACCTAAGTCTGCGGTCAGTGTTATATGAGCTGGTCTGGTCATTGGCACCTCCTCCATAAATACGGGTACGCGAAAACCTTGCAGTATAATCGAGAGACACATTCTTAGCCGGCTTGTGGTTTAGTTTTAGACTTGCGTTATCACGTTTGAACTTTGAATTTGCCATAATGGCCTTGTCATCAATATGCGCATAATTGAAAGAGTATTTCAACTTCTCAGTTCCGCCATTGACTGTAAGGTTATGATTAAACGTATGTCCTATGCGTCCGTAAGTGGCATCCTGCCAGTCGTTAGTAGGAATTCCGCGGTACATCTCAATGTCCTCGAATGCGCCGAAGAAATCGGTGTATTTGTCAACATTGCCTCTCAGGTTAGCAAGCTCATACTGCCAGAGCGCATAGTCAGCCGGTTTAAGTACGTTGAGAGAATTTGTCACTTTCTTCCAGCTATAATATGCGTTATAGCTAACGCTGGTCTTGCCCTCCTTACCACCTTTGGTAGTGACAAGAATAACACCGTTTGCACCGCGGCTACCATAAATCGCGGTGGATGACGCGTCTTTAAGCACAGTAATATCCTCAATGTCAGATGGTGAGATATCTCTTATGCTCTCCACGGGAAAACCGTCAACAATATAAAGGGGGTCATTACTCTGTGTGATTGATCCACCTCCTCGCACACGGATACTAACATCAGCATCAGGATTGCCTTCAGTAGTTGTCACCTGCACACCAGAGAGTTTACCGGTCAATGCCTCCATTGCATTGGCCACGGGCACCATGGCGATATCTTCAGCGCTGACAGTGGCGACCGCACCGGTAAGGTCTTTCCTGCGTACGGTTCCGTAACCGATTACCACCACATCGTCGAGAATTTTGGCATCCTCCTCAAGCACTACGTTAACAACAGAACGTCCGTTAACTGCGATAGTTTGTGTTTTCATTCCAAGATAAGAAACCTCTACGGAGGCATTCTTCTTAGACAGTTTTAGTGTCGCGTTTCCGTCAAGGTTGGTCATCGCCCCGTTAGAAGGGTTGCCTTGCTCCTTGACTGTCACTCCCATGAGGTCTTCCCCACCGGAATCTTTCACATTGACCGTTACGGTCTGCGCCTGAATGTTTCCCACGACAAAGCAGAGGACAAGCATAAGCGCTGCTCGAATACAGTTAGTTTTAAAAGACATAAATTGAATTTATTAGTTAGTAAATATTGTGTTTTCACATTATTTGAGACAAAGGTATTAAAA
>JAZUMZ010000298.1:0-5144 GCA_045603885.1 Bacteroidaceae bacterium
TACTCCTATCTTCGACGGTGCAAAGCTTGAGGATCTCTGTGAGTGGACTGACAAGGCCGGTATTCCACGCTTCGGTAAGACATACCTCTACGATGGTGGTACACGTGAGCGTTTTGCCCAGCCTGCGACAGTGGGTGTCAGCTATATGCTGAAGCTCGGTCACATGGTCGAGGACAAGATGCACGCACGTTCAATCGGTCCCTACTCACTCATTACTCAGCAGCCACTCGGCGGTAAGGCACAGTTCGGTGGTCAGCGTTTCGGAGAGATGGAGGTTTGGGCTCTTGAGGCATTCGGTGCCGCACATATCCTGCAGGAGATCCTGACAATCAAGTCGGATGACGTTGCAGGCCGTTCAAAGGCATACGAGGCAATTGTCAAGGGCGATCCGATGCCTACACCAAGCATTCCTGAGTCACTCAATGTGTTGCTGCATGAGTTGCGCGGTCTGGGCTTGAGCATTTCATTTGAATAATTAATCCATCACGTTTTTGTCAATATACAACTATGGCTTTTAGAAAAGAAACTAAGACAAAAAATAATTTCTCGAAGATTACCATCGGTCTTGCTTCACCGCAGGAGATATTGGGTAACTCTTGTGGAGAGGTGTTGAAACCGGAAACAATCAACTACCGTACCTATAAGCCCGAGCGTGACGGATTGTTCTGCGAGCGCATCTTCGGTCCGGTAAAGGATTACGAGTGCCACTGCGGTAAGTACAAGCGCATCCGCTATAAAGGTATCGTCTGCGACCGTTGCGGTGTAATGGTTACAGAGAAGAAGGTACGTCGTGAGCGTATGGGCCACATCCAGCTTGTTGTACCCGTTGCACACATCTGGTACTTCCGTTCATTGCCTAACAAGATCGGTTACCTGCTCGGTCTTCCCACAAAGATGCTCGATGCGGTAATCTATTACGAGAAATATATCGTTATCCAGCCGGGTGTCATGGCCCGTAAGGAGGGCGAGGTACGTCAGGACATCCCCGGTAAGGAGAATGTACTCGACGGCGTAGATACAATGCAGCTGCTTACTGAGGACGAGTATATCACAATCATGGATAACCTGCCTCAGGGTAACGAGTACCTTGATGACAGCGACCCCAACAAGTTCATCGCGAAGATGGGTGCCGAGGCTATCCAGGATCTTCTTGCACGCATTGACCTTGACTCGCTTTCATACGAGCTCCGTAACCGTGCCAATACCGATATGTCACAGCAGCGCAAGAACGAGGCTCTCAAGCGCCTTCAGGTGGTTGAGTCTTTCCGTTCGTCAATGGCTGCATCAAACGGTAACAACCGTCCCGAGTGGATGATCATGAACGTAATTCCAGTGACACCACCTGAGTTGCGTCCGTTGGTTCCGCTGGATGGTGGCCGTTTCGCTACTTCAGACCTCAACGACCTCTACCGTCGTGTTATCATACGTAACAACCGCTTGAAGAAGCTTATCGAGATCAAGGCTCCCGAGGTGATTCTGCGTAACGAGAAGCGTATGCTGCAGGAGGCTGTCGACTCATTGTTCGACAACTCACGCAAGGCAAGCGCCCTCAAGTCTGACGCGAACCGTCCTTTGAAGTCTCTCTCCGACAGCCTCAAGGGTAAGCAGGGACGCTTCCGCCAGAACCTTCTGGGTAAGCGTGTCGACTATTCAGCGCGTTCGGTTATCGTCGTCGGTCCTGAACTCAAGATGGGTGAGTGCGGTCTGCCAAAGCTTATGGCTGCCGAGCTCTACAAGCCATTCATCATCCGCAAGCTCATTGAGCGCGGTATCGTGAAGACTGTAAAGTCTGCGAAGAAGATCGTTGTCCGCCGCGAGCCGATCATCTGGGATATCCTCGAGCATGTAATGAAGGGACACCTCGTTCTCTTGAACCGTGCGCCGACACTTCACCGTCTGGGTATCCAGGCTTTCCAGCCAAAGATGATTGAGGGTAAGGCAATCCAGCTCCACCCGCTTGCATGTACTGCGTTCAACGCCGACTTCGACGGTGACCAGATGGCTGTCCACTTGCCACTCAGCAACGAGGCTATTCTGGAGGCACAGATGCTGATGCTCCAGTCACACAATATATTGAACCCTTCTAACGGTGCTCCTATTGCCGTTCCTTCACAGGATATGGTACTTGGTCTTTACTACATCACCAAACTGCGTGAGGGTGCCAAGGGTTCAGGCATGACATTCTATGGTCCCGAGGAGGCTATGATTGCCTATAACCAGGGCCGTGTTGAGATTCATGCACCGGTAAAGGTAATGGTAGAGGACCGCAACGAGAACGGCGAGTACGTTCAGGTTCTCCGCGAGACATCTGTAGGACGTATCATCGTGAACAACATCGTTCCACGTGAGATGGGCTTCATCAACACCATTATCTCAAAGAAGTCACTCCGCGACATCATTACCGAGGTAATCAAGCGCGTAGGTGTTGCCCGTTCGGCAGAGTTCCTTGACGGTATCAAGAACCTCGGTTACTACATGGCGTTCAAGGGTGGTCTGTCATTCAACCTCGACGATGTCATCATTCCAAAGGAGAAGGAGGAGCTCGTACGCAAGGGTAATGAGAAGGTTGAGGAGATTCTTGCAGAGTATAACCTCGGTCTTATCACCGATAAGGAGCGTTACAACAAGGTTGTCGATGAGTGGACACACGTTAACGCCGATCTTGCAAACGTGCTGATGAAGACTATTTCTACCGATGACCAGGGCTTCAACTCAGTATATATGATGCTCGATTCAGGTGCCCGTGGTTCTAAGGACCAGATTCGTCAGCTCTCAGGTATGCGTGGTCTTATGGCAAAGCCCCAGAAGGCCGGTTCAGAGGGTGCGCAGATTATCGAGAACCCTATTCTTTCTAACTTTAAGGAGGGTCTTTCGGTGCTCGAGTACTTTATCTCTTCTCACGGTGCGCGTAAGGGTCTTGCCGATACCGCTTTGAAGACAGCCGATGCCGGTTACCTTACACGTCGTCTTGTAGACGTATCGCACGATGTCATCATCAACGAGGACGATTGCGGTACACTGCGTGGTCTTGTATGTACAGCACTCAAGAACGGTGACGAGGTTATTGCAACATTGGGTGAGCGTATCATGGGTCGTGTATCTGTACATGACGTGGTTCATCCTACAACAGGAAAGATCATCGTTGCTTCAGGTGAACTCATCACAGAAACCATCGCCGATGAGATCGAGAAGTCACCTATCGAGAGCGTAGAGATCCGTTCTGTTCTCACCTGTGAGTCAAAGCACGGTGTATGTGCCAAGTGTTATGGCCGCAACCTTGCTACAAGCCGTATGGTCGAGAAGGGCGAGGCTGTCGGTGTCATCGCAGCACAGTCAATCGGTGAGCCTGGTACACAGCTTACACTCCGTACCTTCCACGCCGGTGGTACAGCTGCCAACATCGCAGCCGATGCAACTATCCGTGCAAAGCACGCTTCACGTCTCAAGTTCGAGGAGTTGCGTACTGTTGACACTCTTGAGCCCGACGGTACTCCTGTGAAGATTGTAGTAAGCCGTTTGAGCGAGGTACGTTTCGTGGATGTAAACACAGGTATCGTGCTTTCATCACACAACATCCCTTACGGTTCAAAACTCTATGCCGGCGAGGACGATCTCGTTGAGAAAGGCAAGGTAATTGCATCTTGGGACCCATTCAACGCTGTAATCGTTACTGAGGTTGCCGGTAAGGTTGATTTTGAGTCAGTTATCGAGAATGTTACATATAAGGTAGAGACCGATGAGAGTACAGGCTTGCACGAGATTGTCATCATCGAGTCTAAGGACAAGAACAAGATTCCTACCGTACACATCAACGATGAGAACGGCAATATCCTCCACACATACAACTTGCCTGTAGGCGGTCACGTGGTGGTTGAGAACGGCGATGTCCTCAAGGCCGGTGACGTACTCGTAAAGATTCCACGCGTGTTCGGTAACGCAGGTGATATCACCGGCGGTCTGCCACGTGTAACAGAGCTCTTCGAGGCACGTAACCCATCTAACCCTGCAGTCGTTTCTGAGATTGACGGTGAGGTAACAATGGGTAAGGTTAAGCGCGGTAACCGCGAGATCGTAGTGACCTCAAAGGTCGGCGATGTGAAGAAGTATCTTGTTGCCCTTTCAAAGCAGATCCTTGTACAGGACGGCGACTATGTACGTGCAGGTACACCTCTGTCTGACGGTGCGATCACTCCATCGGATATCCTTGCCATCAAGGGACCTACCGCAGTTCAGGAGTACATAGTCAACGAGGCACAGGACGTATACCGTTCACAGGGTGTGAAAATCAACGACAAGCACTTTGAGATTATCGTACGTCAGATGATGCGTAAGGTGCAGATCAACGAGCCAGGTGATACACGTTTCCTTGAGTTGCAGATTGTGGACAAGCTCCAGTTCCAGGAGGAGAACGACCGCATCTGGGGTAAGAAGGTAGTTGTTGATGCCGGTGACTCAGAGAATCTCAAACCTGGTCAGATTATAACAGCACGCAAGTTGCGCGACGAGAACAGTACTCTCAAGCGCCGTGACCTCAAGCCTGTAGAGGCACGTGATGCACAGCCTGCTACATCTACACAGATCCTGCAGGGTATCACACGCGCCGCATTGCAGACACAGAGCTTCATGTCGGCTGCATCGTTCCAGGAGACAACAAAGGTGCTCAACGAGGCTGCAATCAATATGAAGAGCGACTACCTCTTGGGTATGAAGGAGAACGTTATCTGCGGTCACCTCATCCCGGCCGGTACAGGTCAGCGCGATTTCAGCAAGATCGTTGTCGGCTCACGCGAGGATTATGAGCGTATGCAGGCAAGCAAGAAGGCTGTTCTGGACTTCTCTGACGATGATGCAGAGTAATTGATACCAATCATAAGTAGCGGGCACATTTTCAAAGTGTGCCCGCTCTTGTATTTATATGCATGAAATATAAGGGCAAGAGCGGTTGACTGTCATACCTTATATGGCTATGGCGTTGATTTTCCAAGGGGGAGTATTGGTATATAATTTGCGGATTCAAAAACGAAGTGCAACACATCCCTGCCCCCGCGGGGGCAGGCGCGGCCCGATTTAGGGTGTGAGTTGCATTTTCTGGCAATACAAAAAAACAAAAGGGAGACCGCCGTCTCCCTGAGATTAATTAATTT
>JAZUMZ010000299.1:0-5935 GCA_045603885.1 Bacteroidaceae bacterium
CTGCACCAACAGCTTTGAGAAAGTGTACACCCCCAAAGATATGGGTTTCAACTATGTGAGCCAGAGCGACATCTTCGGAGGCAACTCCTCCGAAGAAGCCATGAAGATTTTCGACAGCGTGCTTGAAGGCACGAGCACAGAAGCACAAAAAACCGTTGTTCTGGCCAACGCCGCCTGCGGAATAAGCGTGATGGACAGGAACAAAAGCATTGAGGAGTCGATTGAGGACGCAAGAGAGTCACTTGAAAGCGGCCGCGCTCTTCGAGCATTCAAGAAGTTTGTGGAGATAAACGGGTGAAACAGTGAAGAGTGAAGAGTAAAAAGTGATATTTAGTATGAGAGATATATTAGAGGAAATCGTGGCTCGCAAACGGATAGAGGTTGAGGCTGCAAAAAGAATAAAGTCATTGAGCGAACTGTCACACGAAGCGGATGCATACATATCATCAGGCACACATGTCCCAATTCCTATGTCGGAGAGTCTCGCATCATCGCCAAGCGGCATAATTGCCGAGTTCAAGAGGCGGTCACCCTCCAAAGGGTGGATAAAAGAAGACGGACAACCAGAGTTGATACCACCGTCATACGTCACAAACGGTGCGAGTGCCCTGTCGATTCTGACCGATGAACATTATTTCGGTGGGCGGAAAGAGTTTGTGCTGACAGCCAGGCCTCTTGTCGGGAGCGTGCCCATTTTAAGAAAAGACTTTATAATTGACGAATACCAGCTACTTGAGGCGCGTACAATCGGCTCCGACGCAGTGTTGCTGATTGCCAGCGCGCTAAGTTTAAATGAATGCCAGACATTAGCAACGACCGCTCACGACCTGGGATTGCAGACCCTGTTAGAAATCCACACAGAAAAAGAGCTGGATTATGTAAGCGAGAACATAGACATGGTTGGTGTGAACAACCGCCATCTCGGAACGTTCCACACCGACGTGTCCACATCTTTCAGCCTTGCAGACAAACTTCCCGACGAGTTTGTTCTGGTGTCGGAAAGTGGCATAAGCAATCCAAAGACCGTCAAAGAGTTGAGAGCCGCCGGATTCAGAGGTTTTCTCATTGGTGAGCATTTCATGCGTGACGATAATCCGGGAGAAAGTCTGCGACGATTTGTAGAAGCGGTTGAGAACAAGCAACAATAATTACCAAAACAACAAGATAGTAACAGCCTATGATAATCAAAGTATGCGGAATGCGTGAGGCAGACAACATTCTTGACGTTGAGCATTTGGACATCGACTGGATGGGGTTCATCTTCTATGGAGGCAGCAGCCGCTATGTGGCCACGCGCCCCTCCCACCTGCCTGCATTGTGCAAGAAAGTGGGAGTGTTTGTAAACAGCAGCTCCGAAGTCATAAAGTCAAGACTCAAGACATACGGTCTGGACCTGATTCAGCTGCATGGGCGTGAGACACCCGGCCTCTGCAAAATGCTGAAATCCTCACTGCCGTTCGGCACAGGACTTATCAAGGCAATACAGATAAAAGACAAGGAGGATTTCATCAAAGCTGACGCATACGCTCCATTTATTGATTACTTTCTTTTTGAGACGCGATGCGACAGCTACGGAGGAAGCGGACAGAAATTCGACTGGGATCTTCTGGACAACTACAACGGTGAGAAGCCGTTTATCCTGACCGGGGGCATCGGTCCGGAGGACGCACAGAGCATCCTGAATATCCACAACCCACATTTTGCCGGCATCGACCTCAACTCCGGATTCGAGCTCCGTCCAGCATACAAAGACGTTAGACTTTTAGAAAAATTCATCTACCAAATAAGACATCATATCACAACAAATCAAGACAAACAGCCATGAACAGAATCAACAAACTTTTTTCCGAGAAGAAGAGCAACATATTGTCAATATATTTCTGCGCAGGACATCCCACTCTCGACGGGACGTCCGACACCATACGCACCCTTTCAGCCAACGGCATTGACATGATTGAGATTGGAATCCCGTTCTCCGACCCTATGGCCGACGGCCCCGTGATTCAAGACGCAGCCACCAAGGCTCTCAGAAACGGCATGAGCCTGAATCTGCTGTTCTGCCAGCTTCAAGACATAAGGAAGGACGTGAGCATCCCGCTTATACTGATGGGATACCTGAACCCCATCATGCACTTCGGCTTTGAAAAGTTCTGCCAGAAATGTGTAGAGACAGGAATAGACGGAGTTATTATCCCCGACCTGCCGTTCAAGGACTATCTGGAAGAATACAAACCAGTGGCTGACGTTCACGGAATCAGGATTATCATGCTCATAACCCCGGAGACAAGCGAAGACAGAATTCGGTTTATAGACGAGCACACAGAGGGTTTTATCTATATGGTGTCATCAGCAGCCACCACAGGCGCACAGAAGGAATTTGACAAGTCCAAGCAATCCTACTTCTCTCGAATCAACGGTATGGGTCTGCGCAATCCCCGCATGATCGGCTTCGGCATCAGCAACAAACAAACCCTCCAGTCGTCTCTCGCTAATGCCTCTGGTGCCATTATCGGCTCCAAATTCGTAAGCCTACTCGACCAGACCTGTAATCCCCAGACAGCAACCACCATGCTGAAAGAGGCACTTTCAAAATAGCCTTGAGAGAGAGGGCGCAAAATAATTTGGTGGTTTCGCAAAAAATCCCTAACTTTGCATGAAATATACAAAAAACAAAAACAAATGGGATTTTTTTCAAAAATATTCGGCAAGAAGAATAAGGAGAAAGTCGGAGGCATGGAAGATTTCATGACCCTTATCAGGGTCTATTTCCAGAGTGCCATCGCAGCCCAGGTGGGTATCTCCAACATCTCCATGCTGCCCGACCTTATGACTTTCAAGCGCAGTCTGAAAGTGCCCACCCAGAACAACAAGCTGGGAATAGGCGAGAAGAAAGCGTGCAAGAAACTCATGCAGGACCTCTACAGCATTGACGATGAGTTCTTCAAAGAGATAGACACCAGCATCAAGAAACGGTGCAAAAACCAGATTGCAATACGCGACTACATGATTATGTTCCAAGGCTACAGCCAGGAGCTGATTATGCTGGTAGGCACCATGATGAAATGGCGGTTCAGGATTCCGTCGTTCCTGAAGAAAGCCATGAGAACGATGGTAAACAACACGGTTCACGACATCTTCACAAAAGAAGCGTGGAAAGACGAGTCTCAGCGCAAGTCGGTTTATTCCGTAAGGAGATATCAGCAGACACTGGGATTCAGCGAATCGTGGACAGCAGAATATGTTTACAACTTCATTGTTCTTGCCAAGCGCGAGAAACCCTCGAAAGAGGACGTTGCCAAGGCAAAGGAACAGATGAATAAAAAATAGCAGTAATCTTTCCCGGCTATGAACAAGGATGACCTTCAAGAGCTGCGCTCGTTTGAGAGCGACATACGCCAGCTTATGAAAGTCCTTTCCCAAACGAGGACAGAGCTGGCAGATGTCCGCACTCAGCTTTCCCGCAAGGAGACAGAAATCGAGGAGCTGCAAAGCGAGTTGCGAATAAGCCGGAAAGAATATACAAATCTGAAAACAGCGCGGATGATCGAAATCAGCGACACTGACCTGAAGGCCAGCAAGCAGAAGATCACGCGCTTGGTGCGTGAAGTAAACAAGTGCATCAGGCTATTAAGTTCCGACACTGAGGAAATATTAACTACTGAGAAGCCAAGCCAAACAGCTGACACACAGACTGCCACTGCAATATCAACGAAACCTGTAGAAGAAGACAAGACTGAGCAAGAAAAGTCGAAGACACCTGTTTTGGAAAAAGCGGAAAAGGCAGAAACGCCCAAGCAGGAGAAGGCCGAGGTAACGGAAGCCGTCAACACGGAAGCAAACGAGACTGAGGTCATCGTGAATCCGGAACCCGGGAAGACAGAGATTGTGAAGGAAGAACAGGAAGAAAAAGCAGTACAGGAGACAGCAGAGGTTGAAGAGGCAAAAGAGTCACAAGCAAAACAGGCAAATCGGGAAACAGAAAAAGAGCCGGAGAAAAACGAAGCGGCAAAGACTGAAAATGCAGAAAAGAAGTCAAAGAAGACCAAGGACCGGGATGTCTGGGCCGACTTCGGAATGCTCTCACTTTTTCCTGACGAAGAAAGTTAATTATTTTCTGAAGCACAAATCATAATGGAACAGAAGCAGAATATACGTGTAAGAATCGACAACGTCGTAATCCGGATGGTGGTTCACAGCGAAGACGAGGAAAAGCGATACCGCGACGCGGCGGCTTACGTTAATGACCGTATGCTCAATTTAAGGCAGAAATACCCTACTGTTCCCAGTGATAATTATTATGCTGCGATATTGCTGCTCGAGCTTGCCACCAAGGGGGTGGACATATCGAACAACACAAGTGTGGAGCCATACAAAAAATCGATAGCCGAATTGCGGACAGAGATACAAGAGGCACTGGCAGAGACCCAGCCATAAGCCATACGCATACACACCTGGAAAAACGACGGAATGGTGCCGTAAGACAAACGAAGACCATTTACCGCCCCAGGAGCACAAAATAACTTCAACGCACCACGACACACCTACAACAAGGTGTTGTCGAGGTGCGTTTTATTAATAAACCGAATTATCAAGTATTAACAATAACAAACTAAATCAATAATCAAAAATGGAACCATTGACAATTATTCTTTCATTAGTCTGTCTGGTTGTCGGATTAGCCGTTGGTTATGTCCTCTTCCGGTATGTGATTAAGCAGAAATACCAACAAATGCTCAAAGAGGCTGAGACACAGGCCGACACCATAAAAAAGAACAAGCTGCTTGAGGTGAAGGAGAAATTCCTGAACAAAAAAGCGGAGTTGGAAAAAGAGGTGTCACAACGCACACAAAGACTTCAGCAAGCAGAAAACAAGCTGAAGCAGCGTGAGCTCTCCCTGACCCAGCGTCATGAGGATCTTCAGAAGAAAAAAGCGGAAAACGACAATCTCAAGCAAAATCTGGAACGCCAGATCAACTCTTACGAGAACAAGAAAGTTGAGCTTGACAAGATAATCAGCCAGGAGCGCACCAAGCTTGAGACCATCAGCGGCCTGACCGCAGACGATGCCAAGTCCCAGCTGATTGAGAGCATGAAAGACGAGGCACGCACCGACGCAATGCAGTATATCAACGAGATTGTTGACGATGCGAAGATGACCGCCTCCAAGGAAGCGAAACGCATTGTGATCCAGAGCATCCAGCGTGTGGCAACCGAGACCGCGATAGAAAACTCCGTATCGGTGTTCCACATAGACTCCGACGAGGTGAAAGGCCGTGTGATTGGACGCGAAGGCCGCAACATCCGTGCTCTTGAGGCAGCCACTGGTGTTGAGATTGTAGTTGACGACACACCCGAGGCAATCGTTATCAGCGCATTCGACCCTGTACGCCGCGAAATCTGTCGTCTGGCGCTCCACCAGCTTGTGGCTGACGGACGTATCCATCCCGCACGTATTGAGGAAGTCGTTGCAAAAGTGAAAAAACAAGTTGAGGAAGAGATTATCGAGACCGGAAAGCGCACTGCTATCGATATGGGTATCCACGGGCTGCATCCTGAGTTGATAAGGATGATCGGCAAGATGAAATACCGCTCATCATACGGACAGAATCTGCTTCAACACTCAAGGGAGACCGCCAACCTCTGTGCTGTGATGGCGTCGGAGTTGGGATTGAATCCAAAGAAAGCACGCCGTGCCGGACTGCTCCATGATATAGGAAAAGTTCCTGACGAGGAGCCAGAGATTCCCCATGCAACCTACGGTGCCAAACTGGCTGAGAAATACAAGGAAAAGCCGGATATCGTGAACGCTATCGCAGCCCACCACGACGAAACGGAGATGACAACCCTGCTCGCACCAATCGTGCAGGTGTGCGACGCTATAAGCGGCGCCCGTCCAGGTGCACGCCGCGAAATTGCGGAGGCATAAAGTCGGATC
>JAZUMZ010000300.1:0-8179 GCA_045603885.1 Bacteroidaceae bacterium
CCGACAGCACCGTACCCTGGGCTGACTCGTTCACCACTGCGCTGAGCATTGTAGGAATGTGGATGCTCGCCCGCAAGTATGTCGAGCAGTGGTGGGTATGGTGCATCGTCGATGTAGCCAGCAGTGCCCTTTATGTATATAAAGAGCTTTATTTTACCGCCGTACTCTATGCCGTTTACGCCATAATCGCTATCTTTGGCTACTACAAATGGAAAAGGATGATGCCCAATGAGTGATATTTACGATATACCGTTCGATGCCGTAGTGGTTGCCGGAGGCGACTACCCCACAGCCCCACAGCCGCTTGACGTGCTGCACAATGCGCCCTACGTGGTGTGTTGCGACGGCGCTGCCGACCGCTACATAGCCACCGGCCGCGTGCCCCACGCCATTGTGGGCGACGGCGATTCCATAAGCGCCTTCAACCGTGCCAAGTACGCAGCCATATTACACTGCATTGCCGAACAGGAGACAAACGACCAGACAAAAGCCGTGCGTTACCTGATGGAGAGAGGGATGAGACACATTGCCATTGTGGGCGCCACCGGCCGTCGCGAGGACCACACCTTAGGCAACATCAGCCTGCTCATAGAGTACGCCCGCGCAGGGGCCCACGTGCGCTCCTTCACCGACCATGGCGTGTTCATCCCCTGCAA
The DNA here is from genome assembly GCA_045603885.1 of Bacteroidaceae bacterium. GTDB lineage: Bacteria > Bacteroidota > Bacteroidia > Bacteroidales > Bacteroidaceae > UBA3839. The sequence continues at coordinate 657 of JAZUMZ010000300.1, forward strand.
CGGCAACACCACCCTCAAATGCCGTAAAGGACAGCAAGTGTCAATATTCAACTTCACCGCCAAGGAACTCTGCTCCGAAGGCCTGCTCTACCCCATCTATGACTTCACCAACTGGTGGCAAGGCACCCTCAACGAGTGCACAGGAGAGAGCTTTACCATAAACGCCGAAGGAGAGTATCTGCTGTTCTTGAACTACTGATGTGTGTATCTATAATTCCAACGCACTTATTTTATTATAGTCAAGATTCCTCTGATAATAGAGAATCTTGCCATTAGGTGTCAAACGTATCTTTGTTACCGGATTCTCTTTCTCATTGTCTGTTAGTTTTATGGATTGGCCTTTGGATATATCAACATTGAATATACCTTCCTTGCCTGCAACAATAAAACTGCTTTTAGAGCCAGTCGCTTCAATCAAGTAGGGGTTGACTACGAGTTTAGCTATTTCAGAAGTAATCTCCTCCACTTCATTGCCTGCTTTATCCAAGCAGAACACTTGCTTTCCTATTGTATATAAAAGACGATCATCTTCGTCAACACTCATAGACAATACCCCAAGGCCTTTTTTATTGATTTCTGAAACACATCCTTCTTTTATTGACGAATAATAAAGCTTTATATCATCAGTAAAATAAACACCCTTACCATTATCCAATGCTTTAATATAGCCTAAGATGTCCGGAAGTTGAGCCAAATCCCTTCTTTTCTTGTTCTTGAGGTTGAATGAAACCATTTTCTCGCCCTTAGCGTAGATTATTTCATTGTTCGTAAGAAAATCTACTCCTGAATAAATTTCCTTCATATCACTCCATTTTAGTTTCATACTGATGACCGAAGAAACTTTACCTGTTTTCAACTCCTTAATCTTTATATTTATGGCACCATCAGCAGTCCGTTCCTTATAGACCATCATTTTGCCATTGGGAGATATGTTGAAGTCAATAATTACATCACCTTCGGTTTTAAACGGATTCTGCGCCATCAGTGTCATAGAAAATGACATGACCATACACACTATTAAAGAAAATGTTTTCATAACGATTGCTTTTATTTAAAAAAATCGCAAAATTTGCAATTATCTTAGAATTAAACGGTTATTCGGGTTGCATGGAAATTGGGTAACGAGATAGCAACCGTTCGTATTTCTGAGTTCTTCATTGTTATGCTTCAATGTGATAACTCTTGATGGAACAAAGGTACAAAAAGAAATGCAGACGAAAAGATAATGATGATAATTTTCTTTCGTATGCATAAACTTATAGGGACCATCCATAATTTTGTGTAAATAGAGATTGTCTTCACATGCAGTTCCACAATAATTGACATTAAATGGTCCCATACAACACAAATTCCTCCAGCGACGGTGTCGCTGGAGGAATTTGTGTCAATTATCAATGGTAATTATTGTATTACCAATACTTTGTTACTTTACAAGAACCTTAGCTTCGCGCAAATGCCTTGCGCTCGGCAATGCTTAATCAAGTAAACTCAGTAATCATTGCTCTCACTTAATCAGCACTTTCTTGCCATTGATAACGTAGATACCCTTTGAAGGATTTTCTACCTTACGGCCCTGGAGGTCGTATGTTGCCTTAGCGCTATCTCCTGAATCCTTGTCCAAAGAAACCTCGATACTCTCTATACCTGTATAGTATCCCTTATCTGACAACGGGTATATCTTGAAAGGAGCGTCTTTCCATCCTTCGGCATTCCGGTAGAGTTCAACACTCTCATCTGGTACAAATATATATATGTATCTACTGAAATACTCATTGTTGTTTGCAAAGACCTCTTTTCCCAACATAGGTGGCTCATTACGCATACATATGATTCCGAGCTTAAACACATCATCATTCGAAGTTATAAAAAGCCTTATTGATTCAAATGCATAGTTGCCAATATATTCAACGCTCTCCGGAATGACAACCTCGTCCAACAGTATTCTGTACGAAAAGGCATTGTCCGAGATTATTTCCGTACCGGGCAAAACCTCGAATCTCCCGTGAGCAGCTACCGACTTGGCATGGAACTCTTTCTTGTCGGCAGAATATATTCCCCAGTATTCAATATCCTCTTCCTCAACCTCTACACAATATGTATTGTCAGCCGAGACTTTCCAATAGCACAAAGATATGTTTTCGCTATACTCTGCAGAACAAGGTTCCTTGCCTATCTTAGGAAAAGGACCTGTGATCTCAAACTCAAAATTGAAAAACCACATCTTGCAATCAGCAAATGCAGAATCACCGACATACGTCAATGACTCAGGGAATACTATATGCAGTTTCCGATAATTATGAATATGCAAAGCATAGAAAGCCTTCGCCGGTATTGAATCAACTGCTGCATTCTTCATATCAAGTTTCATCACCCTTCCTACGTCTTCAACATAGCCCGACTTGTTGAAGAACTCCTGGGTACGCATATAAGCATAATCATCCAATGTCGGGGTACCAGTGATAACAACACTCTTTATCGACTCATTCTCATACCCGGCAAGCAGACTCTCAAGCGAAGCACCCTCGCCCAGATGCACCGTAACGTTCCCGTTCTCTTGTGCAAAAAGGTTGATAGAGAACAGAAACATAATAATTGGATAATAAACTCTTTTCATAGGCATTGATGTTTAGTTGTTATATATAATTGTTTCAAAAGTAGTAATTTATTTGAACTATTCAATAGAACTTGAGGATATATTGACAGTTGCACCTATTTCTGATTTGATATTTCCACCGGTTATGTGTGTAAGCAAGCTTCCACCCGTTCGTTTGCACAAGCCTTGACAGCAAGAGGATGACTTTTTGAGTCATCCTCTAAAAGGGAATATTGTCATTTCATGCAATGATACTATTCCATAACAATAACAACTTCATCTTTTTGTACATGTAACCTAATTATGCAAATACATTGCAATACTATCAGGCACCAACCCATTTCTCGCCATCATAGTTCACGCCGAAACAGAAGAATCCGTATAGTTCCATGGTTTCGTATAGGAATTCAAATATATATCGGCCTTTGGTTCCCAAATTGTTATACTCATGGGCCGTTTCTGACATTTTCAGGTTGAATGTTGAAGGTCCGGATTTTGTCAATGTAAAAATACGTACTCCTTCTATCTCATAGGTAAAAACGTCATTCTTGTCCAGATTGCATCTTACACTCTCATCCAGCGCATCAGATATGCAGATGTCATTAGAGTCCAAACAAACAAACGAAGCAAAGAACATATCGTCGTTATACAGGTCTGTACTGAACTGGAATTCGTAATCAGATAGGACTTTTATACTGTCGAATTCGTAGAGTATACTTCCCTCTGGTCTTAATACTTCCTCATCGTCACTGCAAGATGTGAAGCAAAGGCTTATCGCAAAAAGCGGAATAAACAAAGAATAAAACTTTTTCATAATAGTGAATTTCTATATGTTGCAAATATAATATTATTTTAGATGTTTGGTCTTATGTTATAGATAATCTTATTGGTTATGTTATAACCTCTGAAAACATCCAGATACCAACCATTGTGGTTCGTTGCTAATGTGAAAGCTGCATTTGATTTACTTGCATATCCCCAATTGCAATGATAATAGATGTCACCCATAGATGTTGTAGTAAAAGCAACAAAATATGGCTCATAACTATGGTAATATGTGGTTACTGTTTTCATCTGTTTGTATGAGTCAATAATCCAGGCATGAACATCTAATGTAGTGCCTTCTTTTCTTTCACCTCTTGTGTAAACTGGTGAATAGGCATTTAACGACTCAATAATTTTGGATGAGTTAAATGTTACCGGCCCCATGCAAGAATATCCAAAGGAGTTGAACATCTCGTCCATATCATTAATATATGTTGTCGTTTTTTTACCATAAACGGCATTAGCTTCAATGCCAATAAGATTGATTAATCTCGCTGCAGATTTAGCTGGATTTGAAATTGTTGGATATAGTTCAAAAAAACATCTTGATGAAGTTATGCTATCCCATTCAAGAGTATAGCCACCAAATGATGCCGGATACTTAAAGCTACTCATGATTTGCGCTGCGGCCAAAGGTCCGCACCCTGTTGCATTGCAATATCCATTGTCTGATCCAGTGGCATAATTATAACCGCAATAGTAATTATATGGCCAGTGCTGATGCCACTCAACATCAACTAAAACGCCGCCTGGGTTTTGTAGTTCTATATCTTCTCCACTAATATAGTAGCGTTCTCCATCCAATTCAACTATTGGTAAGTGTAGGATTGGGTTTGTTGGTACTGGTGTGATTGGCAGTGTCTGGTTATTAGGATCGGTTGGCAGGAGCGGATTATCTGGGTCTGTCAATTCTGCCTCTGCGATATAATACTCTGTGGCTGCATCCATGAAATCTCCAAAGCCGGTATTTTCGGTGGCATCTTCGATGTCAAGGTTTCCTGTCTCGGAATAAGCAAATACAGGTGTTGTCCTGCTGTCGGCAGATACTAAGGCGAAGCCTTGGTTGTCCTCAAAGTTTATTACGTGGAATCGTACCTCAACATCATCGCCTGTAGCGCGTGTGCTCCTGTTTGCTACATATTCGTGGTGGTTCGCCACCTTTCTTTTAGTAGCCGATGTACGGGTGGCGGTTGTGCCGGCAAGCATCTTCTCGGCTTGTGCGAGAGCCTCCTCAAAACTTACATAAAAGCTGTCAACGGCAATTTCGCTTTGCGCCTCGACCGGTGCTGTAAAGTCAAACTCTTCATTGTCGCATGAACAGAATGCGACGAATGAGATAAATAATAATAGTAGTTTCTTCATAATATTATAATTAACAGGTTATTGAATGTGTATCTAATCATTTTTTATAAACTCTCCAATAAAACATTCTCCACAAATCTCCAACAGGATTCTGTATACCCCTGCCGGTTGCAATGATATGTCAATAGTTTGCTCTACATTCTTTGGCAAGTCAATCTCATCGGTTGCAATAATGATGCCGTTCGCATCCATTATATAATATATAACTGATTCAAAGGTTACATAGGGGCTATTTATGCCAATAGTGCCATTGCTTGTATAAAGTACGACCTCGGGCAATATATCGTATAACAACATATCCCTTCTGACTTCCTCGTTGTCATTTATGATTATATCAGAATCTTCTTTTAGAATTATTTTTTCTTCTTGATCTGATTGTGCATAGATGTTGTTAGGAAGTACAATAGCAATAAAACATGCCACAAAAATTCGTCTAATAATAGTTTCCATAAATAATAATGTTTTGTTTTGAACAAAGGTATTTCTATATCATATTGTTTACAAATTATTTTTATCCAAGCATATCCAAACATGCAATAATTAATCATCTTTCTTCGTAAAATATTGACAACAAGTATATTACCAAATCGTTTTCTTTTGAATATTTTTCAACGTTCTCAAAATTTGGGATGAGTTTGGATGAAATTCATTTATGCGTTATAATTATTAATACTATCTTCGCATTTGGCTAAAAGCGATATTATTACTATGAAGCGGTGTTTTTTGTATGCATACTTGTTTTTGTCCTGCGTTATCTGTGGATGCAATGATTACAATAATGAGGTATTATTGAACAGACTTATTTCTGTACAGAACGAAGGTGACACATGTCCTTATAACGCTTTAGAACGGTATGACTCACTTGGTGCTATATTTGAACATGAGAACGAATATCTGCGTAGCAAATATGCGTTGCTTGGTGTGCGTTTACGGGACAAAGCTTTCATAACACATACAAACGACAGTGTAATAAACTTACTGTATGATTATTTTATAAATGACGGCAACAGCTGTGAGAAACAGGAGGTCTGCTATTATATGGGCAGTGTATACCGTGACTTGCACGACACTCCCAGTGCTGTAAAATATTTTCTTGAGGCGATTCAGGTTGCGGAAACGGAAGCAAATATTGATTCTGCCATACTTGTTGCCAGCTACTCACAACTATCAAACATATATATCAAAATCTTCAATTATGATGAAGCTTTGATTGCATCTATAAAAGCATTACATATTGCAGAATCTGCAGGAATAGAAACTGAACGTGATTTTGCAAATGTTGCAAGCTGTTATTCTAAGTTGAATGACATTGAAGGGGCCATAAGATATTCAAAGATTATTCTAAAAAGAATCATCAAAAAAAATGATATTAAAAAAAATGCCGATATTATAGCAAAAAGATTGGCTGATTTTGCAAAATTCGGTTATAAAGCCGAGGCCGATTATTGTTATGCCCTGCTACAGCATCTTCCCGAGGATGCCCGTCCTAAAAATTATCTTATAAACCTTGCTGTTTATTGTAAGAATTGTGTGTCCCCCGACAGCGCGGCTGCTGTTTTTCACAGAATACAAGAGAGCGACAAATCAATTGCCCAACAATATAATTCCACACAGTTCCTGATGAAGTATTATGCGTCTGTGGGCAACTATGAAGAGGCAACACGTTTCGCGCTCCTTTTCAGCGATGCAAACAGGAATTTGTTGAAAGATATGAATGTGGAACAGACGCTTAACGCCAGGAATGAGTTCCAATATATCCGTGACCGTGACAAGGAGGCTGCTATGATGGAACAGATTGGTCGTACACGTCTCATTTGGGCTGTATCTATAATTGTTATGATATTGCTTCTGATGTTGCTGTTATTCTTCCACTACCATCGCCAACGAAGGTTGCTCAAAATAATAATGGAACGTAATAACGCGGTTGATAATGCACGCGGATTAATACAAAAATATGAGGAGGAACTTGAGCAGAGTCACAATATAATTGAGACAAAAGAAAAAGAACTGGCAACAAAATACTCTATGATAGAGACTCTTGACGTCGAACTTAAAAATGCGGAAGACTCCATAAAAAGACTGATGTTGCAGAATGAGACACTTACCAAATTTGCTTTGATGAAAAAGTTCTCGGCAGGAACGGAAGATGCAGCCGAGATAATTGCAAAGTACAAACGTGCGGCTGACGGGAAATGTACGCTATCGGAAGATGACTGGAGTGAGCTGATTGCTGCCGTTGATTGTGTTTATCCGAATTTCACATCCGAAATAAATGAGCGTCTGAAGGATATTAAATTGCATAACCTACGTATATGCTATCTGCTTAAGATTGGTATGACTAATCCTCAGATAGTCAATATCACAGGAAACCCACCGCAAACTGTGTGGTACAGAGTGAAACGCATAAAGGAAGCGCTTGGAAATAACAGGTAACGAAAGAGGTTTAATGTTTAACGTGTAACGTTTAACGATGAAGGGCTAATTGCTTGCTTGTGTTTTATCTCCTCACCCTTACAGGGAGCTCCTCTTAGTTACAAATAAGAGGGGCTCAGTAGAAATTTAGTGTGGGTAAGCATATAAATTGGCAATCCTGAAAAGAAAGAATTTCTTATCAACCACACCCCTTAAGTTTGCTCTGAAAAGTTTGATTTTCGCATTAAAGCACTCCGCCATCGCATTTGACGAACGATTGTTGTAGAAATTCAGTATCTCATCATAGTGTTCGTAAAATGTTGCAGCGATA
>JAZUMZ010000301.1:0-3828 GCA_045603885.1 Bacteroidaceae bacterium
AGTGGAGTGTACCCGGGGTTGTATAAATGACACACCCCGAACCCTGAAAGGGTTCAATAACATCACTGAAGTTTCGGAAGTTAAAAGGGGAGTTAAATAGGAAGTTAAAAGGGACAATACTATATAGGCATACAGCTTCTAAAGCTATCGTCCTGCACGCAGTGCATAACTTCCAGCTAAGAAGTCCGTCCAAATTTTGTGATATTTCTCTTTCGGAGCTTCGCCCGCTAGATAGTGGATTTTTTTTTTTGGTTTGTTTTTTTGATAAAGGGAATTTAAAGGGCGGGGCGGAAGCCAAGGCCGTTGCCCGCACTAGAAGGCGTGCCGCCGTAGCGATCAGCACAACGGCAGTTCGTAGCCCTGCCGCCCCAACCGCCACCACAGCACACGCGGTAAGAGCCCGATGACGGTCCCGTAGGGTTGGTCTGCGATGATGAGCTATAAGAACTATACCAGTCCTGACACCACTCCCCCACGTTGCCGCTAATGTCGTAGATTCCAAGCTTATTAGGGGATTTAGTTGCAACATCATGAGTCTCATTTTCGCTGTTGTCTTTGTACCACGCAACATCATCCATGTTGTCGTAGCCTTTGCCTTGGTTACCACCACGGGAGCATATTCCCACTCGGCCTCAGTGGGCAAGCGGAATGTTTGTCCTGTCAGTATGTTCAGTTTTGTGATGAATGTCTGGCAGTCGTTCCACGACACATTCTCCACAGGCAACTTCTGTCCTTTGGAATTCGACGGGTTGCTACCCATAACTACCTCCCACAGCTCCTGGGTAACCTCCATCTGACCGATATAATAGGAACTGAGCGTCACGCTGTGAACGTTGCTCGTCACCGTAGGTGTGCTTCTTCGTCAGATGCCAGGCCACCCAGTTGCACAGTTTGGTGCTTGAGTTGTATGACACGGCATAGCCTTTGCGCATCAGTATCTTCTCAGGTCGGTCGCGCAGCTTGGCCGGTATGGCGATATAGTCGGGGGCGTTGTCGAAACGCCCGTCCTCAAATTCCGTACCTTTTTGGTAGGTGTAGATGTAGCCGTTCAGGTTCTCGTCATAGTCGTTGGTTGTACTGTCAAGCATCGCTTCCTCAATGTCGAAGTGCCCGATGCTGTCGTTATTCATCCCGTTCCCGGCCTCTTGCTTTTCACCGTTTCCGTTAAAACAGGATATTAATAGCGCAGACATGATTGCCGCGCCATAAAAAACAGTTGATTTGTTCATCAGTCCCATATTATAATTTCTCATAGAAGTTTTACAAGTTGTTTCAATAGCTGGCTAAGTAGGCTGAGAGTATCTCGGCACAGCGTTCGCCGTCAATGGCCGCCGACACGATTCCTCCGGCATAGCCGGCGCCTTCGCCGCAGGGAAACAGCCCTTGGAGCCTGACGTGCTGAAGTGATTCCCTGTCGCATATAATTCTCACGGGGGAGCTGGTTCTCGTCTCCACGCCAATCATACATGCCTCGTTGGTCAGGAACCCACGGGAGTGTTTACCGAAATGAAGGAATCCTTTCTGCAGGCGGCTGCTGATAAACCGTGGCATCCAGAAGTGGAGCGGCGAGGATATCAGCCCGGCCTGGTAGGAGGAGGCGGGCAGGCTGCCGGAAAGACGGCGGTTCACGAAGTCGGCCATGCGCTGGCCGGGTGCTGTCTGACGGCGGTTGCCCTGCTGCCAAGCCAGACGCTCAATATACTCCTGCAAGTACATCATGGAGAGTGGGTCTGACGTGTCCCAGCTTTTACCATCACGCGCCAGCAGGTTGTTGATGATATTCTTTGATTCCTGATCCACAAGCGACTTGTCGTTCAGATCTTCTGTTCGGAGCTCCACCACCATACCGCTGTTGCTCCATGGAGAGTTGCGGAACGACGATGACATGCCGTTGACAACAATCTGCTCAGGGCCGCTGGCGGCGGGCACAACCGTGCCGCCGGGGCACATGCAGAATGAATATACACCGCGGCCAGCCACTTGGGTTACGAACGAGTATTCGGCGGTGGGTAGATACTTCCCCTTGCCGTCTTTGCTGTGGTATTGTATGCGGTCAATCAGCTCTGCGGGATGTTCCAGACGTACGCCGATGGCCAGTCCCTTGCACTCAATTTCCACCTTGTTGGAGTGGAGCCAGCGATAGACGTCGCGGGCGGAGTGGCCGGTGGCCAGGATTACCGGGCCGTGAAGTTCCTCTGTCTGCTGCTGTCCGTCTTCGGTGGTGCGTTCCACTGTAATACCCGTCACCTTGTTGCCTTTCGTGAGCAATGATGTCATCTTGATCTGGAATCTCACCTCGCCTCCGCACCTGATGATGGTGTTGCGCATGTCTTCTACCACGCCTGGCAGGCGGTTGGTGCCGATATGCGGATGTACGTCAGACAGGATTGAGGTCGATGCCCCGTGCTGGCAGAACACTCTCAGGATTTTCTCCACATCGCCCCGTTTCTTGCTGCGTGTGTAGAGCTTTCCGTCGGAGAAAGTGCCGGCGCCTCCCTCTCCGAAGCTGTAGTTGGACTCGCTGTCCACCTTGTGCTCGGTGCTTATACGGCTCAAGTCCTTGCGGCGGCTGTGCACATCCTTGCCTCGCTTAACCACGATGGGGCGGATGCCAAGCTCGATAAGGCGCAAGGCGGCGAACAGGCCGCCGGGGCCGGAGCCTACGACGAGGGCGTGGGCCCTGCCGTCAACGTTTGGATAGTAGATTTTCTGATACAGGTCGTCATCGGGATTATCGTTCTCATATACCCTGACTGTCAGGTTCAGGTATATCGTCCGTTGCCGAGCGTCTATACTCCTGCGCAATACCCTTATTCCAGAGATCCTGTCATAGGAAATCCCTTTCTCTTTAGCAATATATCTTGCTATCGCGTCCTCACAATATCCGTCCTCGGGCAGCACCCGCAGTTGAAATTCATGTGTCATCTTTCCAATTATCTCAAATTAATTGCACTTTCGTATCTGCGAATGTTATAAATCTGTGGTTCTGTGAGATTTATAACAATTATTTTTGAGTTTAGTCATCAGTGTACTCTAATATATCCCCAGGTGTACACTGTAAAGCTTTACATATTGCATCCAAGGTGGTGAAACGTATAGCTCTTGCTTTCCCTGTCTTCAGTATTGACATATTTGCCTGAGTAATGCCAACCTTGGCACTCAACTCGTTTAGAGACATCTTTCGACGTGCCATCATTACGTCCAAGTTAATAATTATCATTTCTCAGGTTGTTAAATAGTTAGTTTTTCTGTTTCTGCAACCTCATAAGCCAATTTGTATAGTTGGCCAATAATGAGAAATGCCAGTAAACTTACAAAAGGTGTATCTGTTAGTACAAATGAATAAGTCTCGTTTTGAGTGAATGAATATCCCAGGTTGTCGCTTAAAAAGGCATAAAAGGGGTAAATGACAGACACGATTCGTATAAGCCGAATGTTACCTTTTGTAAAAATAGTTCCTTCTTTCAAATATTTAAGTATGTTTTTAATAAAGAAGAAATACAATAATGCTAATGCCAAAAGTAAACATCGCTGAAGTGTGAATACAAGCAATTGGGATGTAATAGTGTTGCTTTCCCAATTTATAACTCCGGTGTCACTGTTTGAAGTAAGCATATAATAACTTTGCAACAGGGAGAATAATACCCATATTGTAATGAATACCATTCCTATATAACACATTACTTTAAGGATGCTAATTGATTTGTTGGAGCTTGACATGATTTTCTTTTTTAATGTTATCTGCAAAATTACGATTATTTTTTCATATTAGCAAAAATGACATTACACTCATTTGAAATTTCTGATTAATTTGGCATTCAGAAAGTA
>JAZUMZ010000302.1:0-20086 GCA_045603885.1 Bacteroidaceae bacterium
CCCTCTACCGGCACCGGTATTCCCCAGTCAAGGTCACGGGTCATGGCACGGGGCTGCAAGTCCATGTCGAGCCATGACTTACACTGTCCGTAAACATTCGGACGCCATTCCTTATGTCCGGCCAGAATCCAGTTCTCAAGCCATTGCTGATACTGGTCGAGCGGCAGGTACCAGTGCTTAGTCACCTTCTTTTCCAACGGCTTTCCCGAGTTTGCGTTATAAGGATTGATAAGCTCCTCTGGTGAGAGGTCGGAGCCGCAGTGGTCGCACTGGTCTCCGTATGCGTCCTTTGCATGGCAACGAGGACATTCACCACGTATGTTCCGGTCTGTCAGGAAGAGGTTCTCGTCAGAGTCGTAGAACTCCGCTTTCTCTATCTCCACAAACTTACCCTCATCATATAGTTTTCTGAAGAAATCGGCTGCAAACTTATGGTGTATGTCAGAAGTCGTACGACTATAGACATCAAATGAAATTCCGAAGTCTTCGAATGATTTCTTTATGATGCCGTGATATCTGTCAACCACGTCTTGTGGCGTGCATCCTTCTTTCTTAGCCCTTATAGTCACAGGCACTCCGTGCTCGTCGCTTCCTCCCACAAAGAGAACCGACTCTCCTTTGAGCCTCAAATATCTCGCATAAATATCCGCCGGCACATACACTCCGGCGAGATGTCCGATATGCACCGGCCCGTTAGCGTATGGCAATGCCGATGTAATCAGTGTCCTTTTAAAGTTCTTTTCCATAATTTTGAATATTTTCCGCAAAATTACAAAAAAAAATCGGAAAATCCCTATGCATGTTAGGGAAAAAAGCAGACGTATTTAGGATTTATCCTTAGAACTGTAAAATGATAATGGCTAACTTTGCGGCATGAAAAGAGAAACAAACCGACCTTAACTATCAGCTTTCAGTAGGTGTAGCATTGAGGTGAAAGTTGTTTTCAGCGATAACAGATGTACAATTCACTCTCTTTCTACATATTTTGATTTATTGGTTCCGGCAGCCTCTCCTCGTGACGAAGAGAGGCTGCAATTTATTATTACAGAAAAAATTTGTAATGTAAAAAAAAATATGTAAATTTGCAATTTAAACCCAAATTGATTCATAGACTGACAATTGGGTATAAATGTATCAAAAATTATAACACTTAATATCTGATATTATGCACAGTGATCCGAAAAAGTGTCTTTATTGCACCAACAACGAGACATTACACAACCTGATGATTCATATAGCCGACCTGAGTGTGTCACGCGCGTTTCTTTTCAAAGAGCAAACCTACCACGGCCGTTGCCTTGTGGCCTACAACGGGCACGTGAACGACCTGAACGAGTTGAGCGACGAAGAGCGCAACAAGTTTATGGACGATGTGGCCAGAGTTACACGCGCCATGCAGAAAGCCTTCAACCCGGAAAAGATTAATTACGGAGCCTACAGTGACAAGCTGAGCCACCTTCATTTCCACCTCGCTCCCAAATATGTGGACGGTCCAGACTACGGCGGCACATTCCAGATGAACCCCGGCAAGGTGTATCTCTCTGAAGCGGAGTACGAGGAACTGGTTGAGGCAGTAAAATCAAACCTCTAATAACAAACGCACATGGATTTACAAAGAGGACAGACAATACACCTCACGTCAGGAATGACGTGCACAGTGATTGAAGAGTTGGGACGCGGCGGTCAAGGCACCGTCTATAAAGTTGATGTCTGCGGAAAGAAGATGGCATTGAAATGGTATCACGTAGCGCCTGACGACAAATTCTACAAGAACCTACAACGCAATGTTGACTCCGGCGCTCCCTCCGAGGCGTTTATATGGCCTGAGTTCCTGACCCAGAAAGAGTTTGGCAGCTATGGATATGTGATGAGGCTCCGCCCTGCCGGGTACTACGAGTTCGGCCAATATCTGCTCGCCCGCCATCATCTCAAGTCTCTCTCCGCTATCTTCGCAGCCGCCATGAAGATTTGCAACGGTTTCAAGATGCTACACCGCAACGGCTACAGCTATCAAGACCTCAACGACGGCAACTTCTTCATCAAGCCCGAGGACGGAGACGTCCTGATTTGCGACAATGACAACGTGTTTCCTCAGGGAGAGAAATCCGGCATCATGGGCAAAGCCCGCTATATGGCTCCCGAGATTGTGAAAGGCGGTATGCCCGACAAGTTCAGTGACCGCTATTCCCTGACTGTGCTGCTGTTCATGCTTATTTACCTGAACCATCCCCTCGAAGGCGTGAAGGTTTCCGCGTGCCCATGCATGACCGAGAACAACGAGAAAAAGTTCTACGGCACTGAAGCTGTTTTTATATATGACACCAACGACCATTCCAACCTTCCTGTTCGTGGAGTCCACACAAATGTAATACGCCGCTGGCCGGTATTCCCCAAGCTTCTTCGCGACACATTCAGCATTCAGCTGAACCATGAGCACCTTCACACTCCGTCCACCCGACTGATTGAGCAGGAGTGGGAGAAAATCATAGCCAAGGTACGCGACACACTCGTTGTATGTCCCCACTGCCATCATGAGACCTTCGTGGATGCATCGTATGACACAGCCACCTGTATTGAGTGTGGCGCCAAGTTCGACATCAGGCGTCGTCTCTCACTGTCTGACCGCTCCGCTATCCTTACTCCCGGCACAAACATCTTTGTGGATATGGACAACCAGCCAGACATCAAAGTCCAGACATCCCAGGACGGCGAGATGCTCCTTCAAAACATCTCTAACAACAGCTGGAACGTTGAGACACCCTCTGGGAAAATCAGGGTTGTGAAAGTGAACGACTGGCTTCCTGCACGTCCGGGCCTTAAGATTGCCTTTGGCACCAGCATAGAGGGTGCACCGAACGCAAGGGCGGAGATAGTATAAAAATGTGGCGAATGGGACATATTGGCCTCATGAGACCCATGAGACTCATGAGACTTACAGACCACATGAGACTTATAAAACCAAGAATATAATAACAAAGAAACTAAAATAACAATTTAAAAAAACTAAAGATATGAGTTTAATAGATGTAGAAAGCGTTCCGAGAAGAACGATGACACTGTTTTTCCTCACCGACACTTCCGGCAGCATGGCAGGCAAGAAAATCGGTGCCTTGAACGACGCCATCAGCAATATACTCCCGATGATCGGTGAAATCAGCAACACAAACCCCGACGCAGAGATTAAAGTGGCGGCATTGGAATTCTCAAGCGGCACCACTTGGCTTTACGACGAGCCAAAGAACGCCGAAGACTTCATCTGGCAAGACCAGCAAGCCAGCGGTCTGACATGCCTCGGCGAGGCTTGTGAGCAACTTGAGAAGGTTCTCCACCGCGACGGCTTCATGAGTTCTCCGAGCGGCTCATACGCCCCTGCGATTATCTTGTTGTCGGACGGCGGTGCCACCGATGACTACGATAAGGGGATAGAAAAGCTCAAGACAAACAACTGGTTCAAGGCTGCAATCAAGATAGCCATTGCCATAGGCGACGACGCAGACAAGGATGAGCTTACAAAGTTCACAGGCAACATGGAGGCCGTGATTGAGGTGCACAATATAGAAGCCCTGAAACAGATTATCAGGATTGTGGCCGTAACCTCATCACAAATCGGAAGCAAGAGCACATCCGCTACCGACGCGACTAAGCAAGAGCAGGTGGTTGAGGAAATCAAGCAGCAGATAGACTCTGTTGACGGTGCAAACACAGCCGCTGACCCCGCCTCTGGCACTGATGACTATTGGGATTAAGTCTGACAATTTAGACTATTATTAGGATTAAGCTAACTACAAATAAGAAAAATGCTTAACAACCTACACGTGTTCTGTCAGGGCGAAAGCCACAAAGACAGCGATAAACCATGCCAGGACTATTGTTTCAGTATGGTTGACGACCAGATGGCCCTTGCCATTGTGTGCGACGGACACGGTGGCGACAGATATTTCCGGAGCAACCCCGGTTCTCAGTTCGCCACAGAGGTGATAACCCAAGTAGTCACCGACTTTGTGCGCACAACCGACCCCAAGTTGTTCAAAGACGCAGCCTATACAGAGATGGGTGTAACCGGGAGCTCTGACAAGAAGCTAAAGTTGGCAGACCTTCGGCTAAGGCAAATGTTCTCTTCAATAATAACCCTCTGGAACGAGCGTATAGATCGTCATGCCCATGAGAATCCCCTGACCGAGTGGGAACTTCAGAATGTTCCTCAAAAATATCTCGACGAATTCAAATCCAACCTTGACAAGCCGTCTCAGATATCAGCTTTCAACAAGCAATATGGGTGTACCCTGATGGCTTACGTCCAGACAAAGCACTACTGGCTGGCATTCCATTTAGGCGATGGCAAATGTGTGTCGTTCCACACCCCCGTCAACCTTCACGGCAACGCTCAGGTGTGGGATGAGCCCATACCGTGGGACGACCGATGCTTCCTGAACAAGACCACGTCGATATGCGACTCCGACGCAATTAACGAATTTCGTTACTGCTATCAAGGTGACGGGAACTTTCCCACCGCCATATTTCTCGGCTCGGACGGGATAGACGACACCTACGGGGATATGGAGAATATCGCCAACTTCTATGTTGAGATAATGAAGATAATAGTAAAGGACGGACTTAACGCAGCAATACAGCAATTGACCGACGACCTGCCGATAATCTCACGTATCGGCAGCAAGGACGACTGTGCGGTGGCCGCCATATACAACCCTGAGCGGTTAAAATCCGACATAGGCTCTTTCGTGACGTTTCAGTTGGAATACATGGATGCCCAGGCACGTACGCAAGAAGAGCGTATCCGCCACCTTCAGGAAAAGCGCCAGTCTCTGCAAAGAAGTATTGCCACAGACAGCGCCAACATCAAGAAGTCGGAAATTGAGCTCGGATATGCAGAGAAAGACTTGGCCCGCGCAGCCGACCGCCTTGAGATCCTGAGTGGCAAGATTGACGTGATTGCCAAGGAACACACAGCCCTGACAGGCAAGTCTTTGGAATCACTTCCCGACTACAGCGAGACAATAGAGTCGGCACGAGGCGCAATATCCCCAGTCGCCGCTGAAGAAGCAGACAACGGAGATTGTACTACCTCCAACGATGTCACTCCTTCTTCAGATGATAGCCAACAAGATTCTTGAAAATGGAAAAGTGGATTTATTTTCAGAACCGTGACGAACTGCTGAGGATTGACCTCCAGAAGGTGGTCTATTTCGAAGCCGACGCCAACTACACGAACCTATATACAGTAAACACCATGAAGGCTGTGATAGGTATGAACCTCGGCAGCACTCAGGCTCTTCTTGCCAGTCAGAGCCAGGAGAACATGCCCGTATTCATGCGTATAGGCAAGAAATACATTGTCAACACCAGGTTCATCTGTCAAGTCCACATAGCCAAGCAAAAACTGGTTCTCTCCGACTTTGAGCATTTCACGTTCACTCTGCCCGCCTCAAAAGAGGCACTCAAGACAGTCAAGGAGATGTACACAGGCAAGTAATAATCAACAAACAGAGATGGTTGCTCAAGAGATACTGATAGGCAGAGACGCCAAAAGCCAGACGCTCAAAATCACGAGCGGCGACAAAAGCATAACCCACGGTTCAGTCCCCCAGACAGTGAGCCGTGAGCACTGTAAGATATTGAGGAACCCAGACGGCTCGGCCACAATCACGAACCTGAACCCCAACAACCACACATACGTCAACGGGAAAAGCATATACAGCGAAAAGCTGACCGCGGATGACATAGTTGAGCTAGGAGCCGACCATTACCGCCTCGACACTTCTTTTCTCAAGTTGTCGAAGACAGTTGACATCTCTCACCTCAAAACGGTATGGGACAACTACAGACACGAAGAGGAGCATGAGCGCATCAAGTCAATCAGGGCAAACGCCCTGAGGAGCATCACAGGCCTCTTCTCCATGGGAGCCATCATCATATCGTTCGGCGATTTCGGAATGAAAAGCAGCCAGATTATCACTTTACGCCTCACTCTCTACACTTGTGCAGTAGCAACTTTGGTGTGGTCAGCTATATACACCTTTGTCACAGCCCCCAGAAAGGTGAGGGAAGCTACTGAACGCAAACAAGACTTCACGGACAACTACGTTTGCCCGTCATGTAACCGCTTCTTAGGTGAATCCATGCGCTATGAGCGTCTGATATCCAATGGCGAGTGTCCCATGTGTCACACAAAATATTACGACAAAAACCAACATTTCATACATTAACCCCCATATTTCGTGGAACAGGAGTCCGTTTTTTTTGCCAACGCATCCAAAGAGACTAACTTTGCAGCGCAAAAAAAAAATCACAAACTAAAAAATGACGACTATGAATACTTCATTTGACGACAAGACCCGCCTGGACCAGGAAAATATGTTTAACATGAACAACGACCCGATTCTCGCAGATAAGAAAAACGGATGGAAAGTGCTCTCTATCGGAGGCGCTTTCGGAGTGTTGCTTGCCGGTGGCTGGGTTTATGCAGGTACCCGTGGCAAAGACGCTTATGTCCCTGTATCAACCGACTCAGAGGTTGACGACAGCTTGAGCGTCATCAAAGAAGGCACAGACTATGCGGCAGAAGCCCCCCTTGTACATGATGCGAAAGACGACCCTGTCATGCTTGATGACAACGGGAAGCCGATTATTCCCGCCTCTCAGCTACATCAGACTGCTGTGCCGCACATTCAGGAAGCAACGACCTCCAACACACATGACGAGACTCCCAGTCTGCACGCCGAGGTAATCACTCCCTCATCCCAACGCCACACCCAGTCAGAGCCGGGCGCAAGGACAATCAACGCCGAGACTGTGAATACAGAATCTGCAAACGTGGAAACGGTACACGAAGTTGAGGTCAACATCATGGATATAGACGACAGCCTGTCGTTTGGAGACGCCTTTGCCCTGGCTCGCTCTGAGATGGGTCCCGGTTGCGCCTTTGAATGGCGTGGCGGTGTTTACAGCACTTTCAACGAGCAAGAATGGAGCTCACTCAGTACAAGCGAGAAACAAGACTTCGTGGACGTGGCAGTCAGGGAATGGGCTGAGATGGGATTGGACGGTCATGACTCAAATCCATCATCACACGAAACCGCCCACACGGACTTCGTGGAAGGCTCACTTCTGACACACAACACGAACCAGACAATCGTCATAGATGATGATGACAACGCCATGGTAATTGACGACGACGATGTTATAATAATAGAGGGCAGCAGCTCTTCCGAGAGCAACGACCCAGTCATCATAACCCTTGATGACAATCTTGAAAATACAGACAGCCTTGACGTGAGTGATTTCGATGAGATTGGAGGTGACATCATAGAAGACCTGTCGGACGAGCTTGGCACCATAGCCTCCATCATTAATGAAGGAATGGACACAATAGGCGGCTCAGAGTTTATCATAGGCTCCGAAACAGAGACAAGCGACAGCGACATGCCTGATTACGTGGCAAACGCCGACACAACAGACATAGTGTAATAATATATGAGGATATTCCGAATACTGACCATATCAATAATGTTCTTAGCGTCATCACTTAGTGGCGACGCTAAGAACTATGTTGTTTGTGTGGGTCTGAGTGACTATCCAGGTTTTATGAACGACCTGACCGTGTCGGCCTCAGACGCCACATATATCGCGAATTTATTCAGGCGTAACGGAAACTCAGAAGTGTACTGCGTCACCAACCGCAACGCAACGGTCACCAATGTGGTCAGAACCATGAGCTCCATATACTCCAAAGCCGGCCCGGCCGACATGGTCATGTTGTTCTTCAGCGGCCACGGCACCCGTGGTGCGCTAAGGTGCTACGACGGACCACTGAGATACTCACAAGTGACCGACTGCATGAAGCTCAGCAAATCCCGGAAACGTCTGATTTTCGCAGATGCCTGCATGTCGGGTGGAATGCGCTCAAACAACCGCCGCACCCCAGGCAAGGAAGACGTGAGCATCATGTTTTTTCTCTCGTCAAGGACACAAGAGCCTTCCCGTGAGATTATGAACTTAGAGAACAGTGCCTTCACATATTATCTGGGTCGAGGCCTTCGCGGCTACGCCGACACCAACAAGGACCGCACGATCACAGCCCGCGAGTTGTTTGACTACGTCAGCGGCCATGTCATCAGCCTCACGGGTCGCCGTCAGCACCCTGTGATGTGGGGCAACTTCAGCGACCTCATGCCCGTAATAAGATGGTAACGGAAAAACAATAAAAAATGAACAATATACTAACAGAAAAGACAGTCAGATGCAGCAGTTGCGACCAGCTGCTGAAAATACTCAACACCCGTCAGCTGGCAGCCCGCCAGGTGAAATGTCCAAAGTGTGGCGAGACCATATTCATCAACTTTGTTGAGGACGATATATCGCCTCTGTCTGAACCGCATGCCGCCTCAGCAACCAACGAGGATGAGACAAGCCACACCATCTACACGAAAGAAGGTGGTTCGGGCTCAGATGACAGTCCTTCCTCTCCGACACCCTATTTTGAGTTTGGCGGTCAGAAATATCCCATTGAGAAAAGCCGTTCTGTGATTGGGCGTAAAGCCAGCACCTCTAATGCCGACATCCAGTTTGAGACCTCAGACCTTTACATGGGCCGGCACCACGCCTTAGTCAACAAGCTCACGGACTATGCCGGCAATTCCGTATGTACCATCAAATGCTATGAGGCAAAAAACGGAATCACAGTCAACGACATCCCTCTGAGTCCAAGCGACGAGATAAATCTCCTTGACGGCGCACGTGTTCGCATGGGGCGTTCTGTGGTAGTATTCAGGAAATAAAAACACTACGATATGAAAATCAAATTATCCCAACCCCAATTCATCCTCGAGCTGGGACAGCGTTCCAACCAGGAAGACAGCATCTATCCTTCCGCCAGTACAGCAACGCCCAACGACCGGTTGTTTATCGTGTGCGACGGCATGGGCGGCCACGACAACGGTGAGGTTGCAAGTAACACCGTCTGTGAAACCCTTGCAAAGTATGTCAAAGAAAATGTTGACGAAGATACCGTTTTCACAGAGGAAATGTTCCGTGAGGCTCTGAGCGAGGCATACACAGCCCTTGATAAGGCCGACAACGACAGAAGCAGCAAAAGAAAAATGGGTACGACCCTCACCTTTGTCCTCTTTCACAAAGGCGGATGCTTCATGGCACATATTGGCGACAGCCGCATATACCATGTCAGGCCGTCGAGTCAGCAGATTCTTTACATCTCCCGCGACCACTCGCTCGTGTTCGACCTGTTCAGAAGTGGCGAAATCAGCTACGAGCAGATGAAGACCCATCCGAGAAAGAACGTTATCACCAGAGCTTTGATGCCCGGGGAGGAAAATCGTGTGAATGCCGACTGCGTGAACACCACAGACATCCAACCCGGCGACTATTTCTACCTATGCTCCGATGGTATGACCGAGCAGATGGACGACACTGACATCGCCGGCATTCTCTCCAGTAGCAACAGCGACGAATCAAAACAACAACGGCTGGTGTCAGCAACCCAGGAAAATCGCGACAACCACTCCGCATATATCATACGTGTGGAAGAAGTTGAAACCACTGCTGACGATTCAGCCACACTCACCAGCAACGAGTCAACATCCAGGAGCAATGTGCTCAACTATATTCCCGAATTAAAAGAAGAGAAGGTGACAAAGGTTGAAAGCGGTGATTTCGTGGCCGACGACCCTTCATTACAAAAGCCCCGCAAGAAATTCCCCTGGATTAAGATTGTGCTGGCTCTTATCGTCATTTTCACATTCACTCTCTTTATCTATATTCCCAAATTAAGAGAGCAAAAAATCTCCGATTGGGAAAACACTCAGGAAGAGCGCACCATCACCGACTCTACGCTTGAGAATTACAATAATGCCGACGAGAAGACCTATGGTGAGGTACGCAGGGACTCACTTGAGGCAGCAAAAAAGAAAGCTGCGGAGAATGCCGCAAAAAAAGGCGATGAAAAAGAGTCCAAACCAGCGTCCCAACCCACTCAGACGGTAAAGAAACCAACAGAAAGCAAACCGGCCGCACAGCCGTCGGCAACTCCAGCCCAGCCTGCAGCCGCACCCCAGGCTGTTCCTCAGTCCGCTCCTGCCACCCAGACACAAAGCGCTCCTGCAGCAGCACCAGCAAAAACAGACAAACCTGCAGAAACCGCAAAACCGACAGAGACGGCCAAACCAGCAGAGACAAAAAAGCCGGATAGTCCGCCAGCAAACACTGACAATGAGTTTTTCCAATGACATTAAACTATAACAGTATTGGGGGAATGGCGATTGTGCCATTCCCCCAATATTATTATAATGTGTAATTAAAAACGTCCCTCCGCCGTTTTCATCAGTGAACCTGTGGGGCACACAAACCGACAATATGGACGAGGTATGAATATGCTGAGTAACAAGCAAACAACTGCTACAGCGATTACTACCCAAGATGCGGCATTGAAAATAAAAGCTGTGAAAAGCTCATAGTTCATCCAGTCGAACCACAGCCCTGCCATCATAAGCAGCATGAGCACAACCCACAAGATTCTCCTGAACCAATTGAGGAAATTGAGGGTTCCCTTGCTCAGGCGCAACTTCTTTTTACTCGCCTTTCCTGCCAAATCCTGCAAAGACCCGAACGGGCACACGTTAGCACAATACCAACCTTTCTTACCGAACAAAGGATATACAAATGCCGTAACAAGCATTATTATTGGGATTATAGCCGCCCACAAGTCAAGTCCATTTGACAATGCATGAAGAAAGAATGTGTAGTTGAGGAATGAACCACACCAGAATCCAAGTATTCCCACATTCAGCAACATCTGGATTGTGCGCCATATTTTGTTTTTGAAAAAGAACGGTATCACAGCAGCCATAAGCACGACAATCAGCCCAATGATGCTTTTTGCCGACATATCCATATTTCCCCCCTGAAACGCCGCCGAGAGTTCGTCGTCTCCTCCTAAATTCTCAGCAGCGTAAGCCAATCCTGCCCTCACATTTTTTATAATGGCATTAGAAGAGAACGTGGCACCAGTCACCACGTCCACATTCAGCACAGCTGCCTCATCCAGGCTTTTGTCCTTCCATTTGGCAACGATGACACGAGCCTCGTCGAAGAAGTCGGGTGTCTCATCGTTTGGCAAAGCCTCAATATCCGTCACTTTGCCGTCCTTGATTTTTATCTGAATCGGCACCGGTCCCGCATATCCGTCAACATCCTTGCACAACTCGGTGGTGTTGACAACAACCGTTCCGTCTTCGAGTGTTGTCATAACATCTGCCGCAACGGTATCGGAACTTACCGCCGTGCTCTCAGTCTCACTCCCGCAAACCTTTTTCCCTAACAGTTTGCCATCTTTCTGAATTGCCGCCACAACCATAACTGCAACGCATGTGATCAGCATCAAGATTTGTTTGATTTTTTTCATAATATTCAATATATATACTAAACATAAATTATCACAATCTGATTTTCAGACGTTTTCCTTTATAGCTTACAGTCTTGCCGACAGGAGTGTCAATGTCAAGCATTCGGGGTGCATTCTTTCCGACAAAGACAATGTTGAACCTACGTGACCCCAACATTCCGTCGAACTCACCATGCCGGTCTCCAATAATAAGAATTTTGTCTTTGTCGTTATACTCAATATTAATTGTGGAGTATTTACCTTTCTCATAATTGTAATTAGTGCCCTCATCCTCATACAGCATAAACTCGCCGTCAGCCCCTTCATAAACGTAGATATTTATCATTTCAGCCTTTTTCTCATCACACCACTGCATCTTCGGTCCCACGGGCAATATTGCCCCTTCGGGAACGTAAACCGGTATCCGGTCGTAGGGAGCATGGGCGTTGAGTGTCTGTCCGCCCATGTAATATTTCCCTGTATATAAGTCATACCATCCACATTTCTCCGGCAGATAGACACTACGCTCACGTGCTTTATATTGAGAAACCGGACATGCCATCAGCGATGGTCCGAACATCCACTGATCCTTGATATCGAAGATTTTGCTGTCACCGTTAAAATCCATGACAAGCGCTCTCATCATGGTATAGTCTTTGAAATGCACCCATCCGTCCATGGAATAGATATACGGCATAAGGGCATATCTCAAATTGTCATAATATACAAAAGAATTGTATGACGGGTGTCCTTCCGGCGCAATGTTCCATATCTCTCTTGCCGGCCACTGACCATGCACCCTGAACAATGGGATGAAAGCCCCGAACTGGCTCCACCTTGCCTGCAGCTCACGCCATTCTCTCAGGTCTTCTGTCTCCTCACCAGTAATGTCATAAGTTTGCTGAGCCCTGACATACCGGTTTTCCACACAGAATCCTCCCTGGTCCATTCCCCATATAGGAAGCCCCGACAGTGAATAGTTCAATCCAGCCGTCATCTGAGCACGCATATCTTCCCATCTTGTTGCTATATCTCCGCTCCACGTTGCAGTGGAATATCTCTGCTCGCCTGCGAATCCGCTTCTTGTGAGCAAGAACACCCGTTGGTCTGGATTTACCTGTCTCTGGCCGTTATATATTGCATCTGCGTTGACAATGCTATAAGCATTGAAATACTCTGTTGATGTTCCAAGGGCAGTCGGTCCGCACAGTGCCTTACGATACCACATAGGTGTGCAGTCGCGTATGTTCGGCTCGCTTGCATCCATCCACCACGCATCCACCCCGTGGTTGTATTTAGTATAGAGGTTCTCGTCCATCTGCCCCCAGAACATCTTTCTGGCCTCTGGAGAGTAGGCGTCATAAAACGATCCCATATATCCCAGCCAGTCGTAAATAGAGTCAGCCACAGCCTGATGGTATATCCACCCATTACTGTCAAGTTCCTTGAAGTTGTCAGTATTAACATAGAACTTAGGCCACACGCTAATCATGAACCGTCCGTGGAGTTGATGGACAGAGTCAAGCATGGCCTGAGGATTGGGATAACGTTTTGATTCGAACATATGGCTTCCCCATTGATCATCCTCCCAGTAGTTCCAGTCCTGCACGATGTTGTCAACAGGTATTTTTCTCTTTCTGAATTCCTCCAACGTCTGCTCCACCTCCAATGAGGATTTATAACGCTCCCTGCTCTGCCAAAACCCGAATGCCCACTTCGGATAAACCGGCGCCTTGCCTGTCAGTCTCCTATAGCCGGAAATAACCGCGTCGGTATTGTCTCCGTAGATGAAATAATAATCCATGTCGGGTGTCATCTCGCTCCATATGCTCAAGCGTCTCAAATCCTTGTCTGTGCGTGGTTCCATAGCCCTGAGTCCGATATAACTCACATCACCGTCGGGTTTCCACTCAATCCTCAGCGATGTGCGTCCTTTGATTTTAGCAGAAAACTTATATGCGTTGGGGTTCCATGCAGTACGCCATCTTTCTGGGACCACCTCCTTACCACCTATGAAAACCCTCACATATCCCGCATAATATAGAATGAACTGAAAAGGATTGTCGGGCAGGTTGTTATTCACCGGCTCTATAAACCCCTCATAAACCACGTGGGCTCCAGAAAGAACAAATCCTTTGGGCAGATTTTTTATTCCCCCGTTATCTGTGGCATTGCACAAAGCAGACTTCTCAGGCATGGCATACTCAAAATAGATGGAGTCCTCTCTCCTAACCAAAGCTCTTCCCCTTTTGTCGGTATAAATACCTGTCAGACACCCCTCTTCTCCGTCTTTGCTGGTCAGTCGGAACGCCCGGTTTAACTGAAGGTAATCCTCTGGGTTTCCGAACCTACAATAAGAATAGCTGTCCCAGAGTATTCCGAAATTTTTATCAGACACCACGAACGGCACACTAACTTTGGTATTGTACTGGAACAAGTCCTCATTTTTTCCAAGCATATTCAATTCCTCGGACTGATGTTGCCCCAATCCATACAGCGCATCTCCAGGATTGTCAAACACGAGGTTCCAGGATAATCCGTGCAAACGGCTTTCAGGGACTTTCTGAAGGTCAATGCCAACCTCTCTTTCTGGCACGTTGAAAGGCTTGAATGTCTTTCCTTGCTCGCTCTCAGCCGCCAAGAGGCGTCCGTCGGGTGAGAAAAACTCCACACGTCCGTCAGATTTTTGAATGACCGCCTTCAGCCCCCCTTCCACGGTGACCACAACCGACGAGGAAGTGCTGTCTATAGAATAATCCACCTTTCCTTCTCTTATTTGGTCAACCACAATCAGGCTTTTCCGCTTCTTTGGAAGCTCATTTTCGGGAGTTGCCCTCACCCTCATAATATTTTTATCAACCACTTGCAGGGCAACAACCTTAGCCTTCCCTTCCCTTGGGTTCTCAATCCTCACTAACACAGAGTCTGGCTTCACTCCACTTATTCCTCCATGAGCAAACGACCAAAAAAGAAAAGCAAACAAGGAAAGGATATATCTCATACCGTAAAACATTCTTTAGCGATTTTTTCAAGCCATAGTTGGTCGGTGTCATCAAATGTCGCTATTTTATCGCTGTCAATATCAAGCACGCCGATAACCTCACCGTCAACATTGTGAAGAGGTACGACAATCTCACTTCTTGAACGTGAGCTGCATGCGATGTGCCCAGGAAAAAGTTCCACATCCGGCACCACCTGTGTTGTATCAGTCTCCCAAGCCTTTCCACAAACACCCCGTCCTTTCTTGATTCGGGTACACGCAACTGGTCCTTGAAACGGTCCGAGCACCAACTGCCCGTCAACAACACGATAGAAGCCAGTCCACCAGAAACGGAACTCCTCATGCAGCAGTGCCGCCACATTCGCCATGTTGGCAATCATATCATCAACTCCCTCCACAAGTGCTTTAAGCTGAGGAAATAAATTACTATATTTTTCTTCCTTAGTCATCTCAAACTGATTATCATCTAAAAATATTCTCTCTGCATTGCAAATTTATGAATTTTCTTTTATTTTACAAAAAAATCTATCTTATAATTACGATTTCTCCTTTTAACCCAAATCGGTCATTAGGCCGAAATTGGGGATAATTGAACAAAAAAAATAAAAAAAAACATCGACAAAACAATTTTTTGGTGATTTTTCATTATATTTGCAGGATAATGTGCAGTTTAGCAACAGACAACACTGCAACGTTACAAACGACATGAACCCTAATGACCGGTTTGACCAAAACTAATGAAAACAAAAACACATAATATGATACATTTATCAGCGAAGTGGCATATATGGCAAGCTGTATCAGTTTGTCTTTGTGCCTGGCTACTGCCACGACAGGTGGCAGCGCGCGACCTTATTTGCGACGTACCAACCAACTACATGGTGATGCTCAACGGAACGAACACCGTGAAGATTCAGGTGCCTATCTACGACGAGGAGAGTTATGACACTTGGGTTGAAGACGGTTATCTCAGGTATGAGGTGCTGGACAAGGATGGCAACTTCTCTGGCGAGACAACCTTGTTCAGGTGGTACACCGACGACACCAGTCACGACAACGACTATGACGGCATCTGGGCGAAGTACCAGACCTGGGCCGGTGGTAGCATTGAGGTGACGCCCGGACAAACCAGCAGCCATTTTACGCTGACCAGCGGCAAAGGCGAAATGCGAGAATACACCTACGAACGCACCTATGACCACACCTACACCGTATATGCAGTGTGGACTGTGCCCTACAACGTGCGTGGCAAGACACTGCGGTTCAAGTGGCAGGTAAAGCGCAACGGTACATCCAGCCGCAAGAGGTTTGACGTCGATATAGACAACGTCACCATCACTATACCCGAACCCGAAGGTCAGGTGCAGCCACAGGTGACGGCAGCCAGCATCTCGTTGAACAACAAGGGCCAGTTGGAACTGCCTTGGTTCATTTCTTCCACCAAAGTGCAGAAGGTTGTGGCGAAGTACAAAAACGCCGCGGGCAACGGATGGATTACCCAGTCGCTAATGGCCGGTTCGAACGGCACACTGTTACTGCCGGCCACCGAACCCCACGACGGTTTCCGCATCATTGTGGATTACTTGGACAATAACAACTACCTAATAGAAGGTGTGGAGTCATCGGCTCAGGACTTAGGCATGATTCACGCACCCGTCAACTTCCAAGCCACGTCCGTCGGCGACAGCAAGGCGTCTGTACAGCTGACATGGGACATAGAATACCCCGACCACAATGACCTGGCACCCTTTGACATGTTCGAGATACAACGCTCCATCACAGGAGAGGAGGCCGACTTTGTGACTATCGGTGTCGAGACTTTCGATCTCGCAACCCTGCACTACACCTACATTGACAGTACCCTCGTCGATGCTATTGCCGAGGGGCATCTCAAGGTAAATGGAACGCTTGACAACCTGACTTATCGCGTGCGTCGCATGATGACCCAGAACTGGGGATGGGAAGGCAACAACTGTGCGGCTTCTTCAGTTTGTCCGATGCACAACCTACACCTCGTAAGCATATCAGACTACGATGCCAAATGGGAGGACGAGCAGGCCTTTACTGTGCGCGTGACATGGGAATATGCCGACGAGTACGGAGCCGTGTGGGACGACCGAGCACAGATAAAACTATGCATCACCTCTACAAACGGTGCCGGCGAGGTGGTGGAGACTAAGGAGTACATTCTCACTAACGAGGAGCGCGAGGCACGCTACAAGATTTTGAACTTATCGCGCCCCTGTGTGGACTACAAGATAGAGGTGTTTGTGGATAAGGGAAACTCGCCATTGATGGTCAATTCGGAACAGTTCGTATCCATCACCTCTGTTGAGGACTGGAACACGTTTGCCGAAAGCGTAGGGCAAGGTAAATCCCAAAATGCCATACTTATGGCCGATATCACCGTAAGCAAGATGGTTGGTACCGGAGCACACCCTTTCACCGGAATCTTCAACGGTAACGGACATACCCTGAATTTCACCATCAACGGGTCGAATTCATACATTGCGCCCTTCGCCATGGTGGGCGATGCCGTCATTCGCAATCTCCATGTAACGGGTAAGATAACCAACAGTGGGAAATTTAATGCCGGACTGGTTGCCCGTATAGCAGACAACGCTACTGTATTCATCGAAAGTTGCCGTTCATCGCTGGAAATCAACAATACCCTAAGTGGCGATGCCAGCGACGGCGGTCTGGTGGCCAATGCCAATTATGTCAAGTTATTGACCTTCAGGAACTGCCTTTTCGACGGGCAATTCTCAGGTAAGTCTTGCAACAGTTGCGGCGGCTTTGTGGGTTGGAGCAGAGGTAAGGTGATCATCGAAAACAGCCTTTTCTCACCTGTATCCATACAGACCAGTTACGATGCGTGTGACACCTGGGCACGCATGAGCGACAGAAACAACCTCACGATCAGCAACAGTTACTGCACCAAGGACTATACCAAAGGTCACGAAGGCTTCATAGTCATCAACAACGCAGCAGACTGGAAAGCCTTCCGCGACAAGGTGGCAAGCGGCAACAAGGACAGAGAGGTGAACGTCGTGCTGGGGGCCGATATCAGCACCGAGTTATGTATCGGTAACAGTGAGGGTACTCCCTATAGCGGTATTTTCGACGGCAACGGTCACACACTGGAGTTCAACGCCACCAGTACCGATGCTTACTTCGCACCCTTCCGCTATGTGTATCATTCAACCTTCAGGAACCTTCATGTGACTGGCAACATCAATGGCGGCATCCACTCGGCTGGACTCATCGGAATGTGCTCATCCTCAGTGACAATAGAACGAGTGTGGGTGTCGGCCGATATTACGGCAACGGGCGACGATACGAACAAGCCTCACCTTGGAGGCTTTGTCGGCCATGCCAAGAACGCCACTTGCACCATAGAGGACTGTGTGTTCGACGGGGTGCTTACCGCCTCGGAGAAAGACGGGTCATACGGCGGTGCCATCGTTGGCTGGGGTGGCTTTGCAACCTATGCTCCCAATCTCACCATGCATCGGGTGTATGAGAACGCAACCTATAACAACATTCACCACGCCGGCTTCAGTTACTGGTACGATGAATACGCTCATAGTCCAAAAACATGGGGCAGCAACACTTCCAGCACGAATTGTATCTCTGCCCACAACTGGGGTGAGATGGCAAGTGCCAACCATAGGAACGTAATCGACCAGAGCGCCTTAGTCTCTACGATGAACAGCGAAAAGGCCAACTCCTGGCAGGTAGTCGGCGGCAGTGCCGTGCCCGTCATGAGATCGCTCACCACTGTGACGAGCTTTTCTGCCCAGGAACTGCTGGACACTCTCGGCAGATCGTGGCAGAAGGAAGGCAACGACAAGGTGGTTCCCCGTTTTGCCCATGTAAACCCCAACCCCGAACTGCCCACCTTCCACCACGTGAGCACAGGTAAGGTGGATACAACGCTGAAGACAGAGACACGGCAGAGCAGCGTGCTACTGACGTGGAAAACCGACGGCAATCCCATTGACTATTTCATAGTACTGCGCCGCATAAAGGGAAAGACCGACTGGACTACCATAGCCCCCAGCGTTGACCAGATGAGTTACGAGGACACCACCGTGTCGCCGCTTGAATACTACGAATACATGGTACGCGGAGCCAACGACTGCGAGGGCATGAGTTACTCTGATACCGAAGTGAAGGAAGGCTCCTGCAAGCACAGCGGAAAACTGGATGGATACGTCCGCTTCAAGGACGGAACTGGTGTTCCAGGCATCACCTTGGAAATCGTCTCTGGCGAAGTGAAGACCACAGCCACCACCGACGAGAAGGGCTACTTCATGGCTGAGGACCTATCCTACCAGAAACAACAGAGCATCGAGTACGTCGTAACCCCCGTCAGTGCCTCCGATATCAAATTGGAGGTGGAGAGTTACAGCGTGACCTTCAACAACGAGTCCAACTACCAGCAGGTTCACGAATTCACCATCACCAACAGCCACCGGTTCTCAGGCTACGTAATGTACGACGGCACCAGCATCCCCGTAAAGGGTGCTCGTTTCCGTGTCAATGGCAGCGAGATACACAATGCCGCTGGCGAATATGTGGAAACCGACTTCGAGGGCCGGTTCTCGTTCAACGTGCTGGGTGGCAGGAATGTCATTCAAGCCGTAATGGACGGTCACACGTTCACCAACGACGGCTACTTCAAAAGCAGCGATGGCTACGTGTTTGACGACAACGTTGCACAGATATACTTCTACGATGCCACAAAGGTGAAACTCACCGGTCGCATCGTGGGCGGAAACGACCAAGGCCGTTTGCCATTGGACAACAACCTGAGCCATAACAATCTGGGCGATGAACTGACAATGGTGATGACCCTTGAGGGCGACAACACCTCGTGGCTTGTCTATGACAATCTGAACCCTGAGCAATCGATACGTAACGACATCTTTATGCACCCCGGCGCCGGCGGTCACCAAACTAAGGTCGAAGTACAGCGCAAGCGCATGGTTGTGAAGCCAGACGCCACCACCGGCGAGTATGTGCTGATGTTACCACCCGTGCGCTGGAAGGTGCAGCAGGTGTATTGCGAGGGCTATCCCACACTGTTCCAAGACGGCATGGTGAGCGAGGTCATCGACCTGACGGAGTGCCTAACTGCTTGCGACACGACCTACGAGGGTACTTTCACTGATGTTGATGGCAAGAGCATCTATCAGCCCAAGGAAAACTATAATTATCGCTACAACCGCATTTACCATGCACCCGTGGAAATCACATACCGCCAGGTGGGATACGATGCATTCGATTACTTCGGCGACCGTGCCTATCAGGCTCAGACCGCAGGAGGCAAAGCGGCGACCGTGCCACTGGTCTATCAGAATGCCGATACGGTAGCCTATACATTTGGTCACCCTGTGTTCAGTCTGGGACGCAAATATCCAATTCTGCTGTCGGTGGCTGAACGCTATCCCTACAATAACAATGTCAACTCCGGCAAGATTGACCAAGTGAAGATTGGCGGCGGACGGGTGACGGTTCACAACGGTATGAAGAACGGGCTGCATCAGGAAGTGGTTGAGCTGGACAGCTTGGGTCAGGGTATGTTCTACATTGAGGCTGAGCAGACCACACGTCTGCTGACGGGCGAGGATGCCCTGCGCACAGTGTCGATGACAGAAGTCGGAGGC
>JAZUMZ010000303.1:0-2593 GCA_045603885.1 Bacteroidaceae bacterium
CACAGGCAATGCCACGATAAAACTCAATGCCACCATATCAAGATATTTCCTGTTTATCAACCTTATCATGTTCCACACAGTCGCTCCGTTTACGCGACGCAAGGCTATCTCGCGCTCCATATACTTAACCTCGAAGAGCACAGTAGCAAAAAGTCCCATAAACGACACTATTATGGCTATAATAGCAAACAGGCTTGTTTGCAAAGCATTCTGCTCGTCCTCTTTATATTCATTGCGCATAATATCGTCAAGAAGTAGCACATCTACCCCAGAGTTATCCACCTTAAAATATTCAGTCAATGCAGTACGTATATACTCTGTTACCTCTTTTATATTGCAACCTTGCTTTATTCTTATGTAGATGTATGGTTGCACAAATATAGCCCCTGCAATCTGCAAAGCAAACGGCTCTATCTGATAGTGTAGCGGACGTAACTTAAAATCACGGCAGAAGCCCAACACAGGTGCATTATGACTATCTATATAATTCTCTGTTGTAAGCGAAAAAGTCTTTCGTGCCCGCTCGTTGAAGATAAGCGCACCAGGAATAATTTCAACACCAAAATCGCCGATATTAAGTTGAGGAGTATCATCCTCCTGAAAACTACGTCCCTCGTAAATATCAAAGCCCATTACCTGTGGAAAATTCCACGTTACCTCGAAGAGGGGTATTGTTATCTTTTCAGCTTGGTTAACTCCTTGCACGTCGTCGCGCTCGCCCAATATAGCAACCTCTTTTTTATCAAAAATCTTATATGCCATATTTCCATTAGAAAATGCAACATCCACAATTTCGGGGTGCTCATTCAATTTATTTCTTAAATTTGAATGATTACTAACAAAGATAGACTCAAGCGTGGGCTGCACAACCAAAAGATTCTCTTTATTGAATCCAACATCGGCATTTATCATAAATTTGTTCTGTGCGTGTATAAAAATAGCAGTAACAACAAGTACAATGGTAATTACAAACTGCATTATAACAAGCAAAGTACGATAGAGAGCTCCGCTTCTATTACGCGCAAAGTTGCCACTGAGTACAAGAGCAGGAGCAAATGATGTTACATAAAAAGAGGGGTAAATTGCCACTATCACAGCAAAAAGCAACGATACGCATAAGATGATAAATGCTATTGTACTATTCTGCAACAATGAGAGAGACGCTGTAAAGAGCATCGACAACTCACTATCATTGGTAATAACAATAAGAAGCAACGCTATTACGACCGATACAAGCACCATTATAAACGACTCGACAATAAATGTAAAGCGTAGCTGATGCCGCGATGCTCCCATAATTTTTTGCATGTTTACACTGCGTATACGACGGGGCATCAACGAAAGGAAAAAGTTAAGATAGTTAAAGAAGGCAATAGTAATAAGTACCACAGCGGTAGCTATAAGAGCTACTGTAGCCATAAGATTCCCTTTATGAAGAGCATCCACTTCGGCGCCATAAAAATAGGCCTTGTCTAAAGGCATAGCGCGCAACTGAATTGCTTCGTCGGGAAATTCCGCGGCACAGACCTTGTTCATCGCCTCCTCGAGTTCATCGACACTATAACCAGGAGCAAGCCTCACATAAGAGACAAAATTATATTGGTGTCCAGGCACCTTGTACATTTCACCAATCTCGCCCATTGCAACAATAATATCGGCTTGTGCAAGGTCGCTATTATCTGGAAAATCTTTATAAATGGCATCCACCGCCATATATTTATTATAATAGAACAAATAGTCGGCAATATTCTCCATACGCTTTATTGTAGAGCCCACCTTTAGATTATGTTTCTTGGCAAAACTCTCGCTTATTACAACCACACTACCCTTACTAATTACCTGTGTGGTTGTTTTCTGTACTTTGTCATAGGATTTGCTTGAGACAATATTTCTTGGCGCAAGATTTTCTGTGCTACCATCAATAATCTCGAACGGGAAGAGACTGAATGCCTCGTTAGAAGCAAAAGATAGCTCTGTACGAACAACATCCTCATTAATCTTGAGCTGGCCGCTCCTTGCATTAATATTTAACACAGCCAACGACTCTACCCCTGCAATATTACGCAACGCCGAGAGCACCATCTCAGAGTTTTTCGTCTGCCATTTATCGGACTCGTGTTTAATGTGTCCGCGCACCTCGATACGCGCAATGCGGTCGTAATCTTTTATTCCTTTGTTATAAGAAAATTCATAACTAACCTGTACAGCAAGCATATATGCCACAGCTATAGCAACACCAAGGCCGGTGATATTAAGCGCAACCACAAGCGGATAGCTGCGCAGGGTTATCAAGAAGTTACGTAATATATTTTTCATAAGGCTGTTTTTTATTTATTCATCACTTTTTTACAGACATCTGTTCTTATCCTTTGTTAAGCACCTCAATGGGGTTGCGGTTTACCGTGCGCCAAGCAGTCACCGTCACAACAACAGCCACCACGGCAGACACCAGCAACAGTACAAGTGCAAAAATCCACCAATGCAGTGCGGTCTTGTAGGCAAAGTTGCTCAGCCACTCGTTCACGACATACAGGGCCACAGGCAATGCCACGATAAAACTCAATGCCACCATATCAAGATATTTCCTGTTTAT
>JAZUMZ010000304.1:0-6363 GCA_045603885.1 Bacteroidaceae bacterium
GCTTTTTTGATATTTTCATCATCAGAGTTAAGATATTTCATATATGACTGAATGTCAAGTATATTGTATATGATTGTTCCATAGATTGAGCGTTCAAAAAGCTTTCTGCTTTGAAGAATCATATTGTTGCGTCTTGCCACACCTTTTGAATCAGCAAATTTCACACATTGCTCAACTAAATGTTTTCCCTCAATGTATTTCAAAAGGGACTTGTAGGTTGTGTGCTTGGAAAGAGAAGAGCGGTTCTTGTCAGTATATTCAAAACAAAATTCGTTAATAATCCCTTTTATCTGCAGTTCTTTAAAATAAGGTGTAAACAAAGTCGTATCCTCGGCCACGAAGAAGTCGGGCATAATCCCACCTCCTCCATACACGATACGGCCAATTGAAGTCTTATATTGCTCACCTGTCTGCTTTATAGAATCTTCGTTAAAAAACTCGCCATGATCGTAACGGGTCATCAAGTCACCTTCATATAATTCTGGCTGCCCCTTGGTATATGGTTTCTGAATACAACGTCCACTTGGTGTATAATAACGTGCTATTGTAAGATTTATCATAGAATTGTCACTAAGAGTTATCTGCTCTTGGACTAATCCTTTACCGAAAGTGCGTCTTCCGACAATTACACCACGGTCGTTATCTTGAATTGCGCCAGAAAATATCTCCGAAGCGCTGGCTGTATATTCATTTGTAAGTATTATTATTGGCAGATCTTGGAAAGAGCCATATCCGTCGCTCTTAAATTCTTGCTTTGGAGAATTGCGCCCTTTCGTATAAACGACAAGCTTATTAGCAGGCAGGAACTCATTAACCATCTGTATAGCGGTTTGCAAGTATCCGCCTCCATTATTACGCAGGTCTACAACCAACCCCTTCATGCCCTCCATACGTAATTCCTCAAGAGCACTCAAAAACTCAAAATACGTAGTTTGTCCAAAATTCTTTACAAATACATACCCAAGTTCCTTATTCAGCATATAATAAGCCTCAACACTTTGCACTTTAATGTCGCCTCGTGTTATTGTGAATGACTTTTCCTCTCCACGTCTTAACACTTTGAGTGATACTTTAGTACCTTTGGGACCTTTTAGACGATGAATGGTTTCCTCATTAGTTACCACCTCACCAACATATGGTTTGTGATCAATCTCTACAATTCTATCACCTGGCAGTATACCGACTTTCTCTGACGGTCCGTCTTTTATTATATTAGTTATATAGACAGTGTCATTTTTAATAGTGAATTGAACACCAACACCACTGAATGAGCCATTCAAATCATCGTTAGCGGTTTGAGCGTCTTTGGAACTGATAAAAGCGGAATGAGGATCCAAATCTTTGAGAATTAACGGAATTGCATCATCTACTATTTCTGGAATATTTACCGTGTCAACATATTTATAATCAACAATGTCCAGTAACTCCGTAATCTTATTTGAAGATGAATTAATTATATTCAAACGGCTTCCTGTAAAACGACTGGCGAAAAATATACCTATCACAATCCCGACAATTGTACTTACAGCAATCAGAACAGGAATAATCGGGTTGCTGTATCCTTTTGTGTCATGGTAAGTCACTTCATTGAATTGAACAGCTTGTTGTTGGTTTGAAGTGTTTGCTGGAAGGTTGTCACCTTGAGTCTCGTATATAGTGCCTTCGTTAATTTGTACGTCCATTTTTTCTTGATATTTTCAACTATAATCTGCTATTATTTGTCTGACTGGAAAGAAACGTCAATACCTGCACGGCGCAATAAATCGACACCATCTTCTATCCGGTAATGCTCTGCGCAAACCACACGCTTTATTCCACATTGGATAATTAATTTCGCACATTCCAAACATGGTGAGGCTGTGACATATAAGGTTGCTCCTTCGCTTGAATTAGCCGACCTGGCCAACTTTGTTATTGCATTTGCTTCTGCATGCAACACATATGGTTTTGTTGTATTTGTGTCATCTTCACATATATTCTCAAAACCACTCGGAGTCCCATTATAGCCGTCACTAATTATCATTTTATCCTTAACAACCAAGCATCCAACTTGGCGACGATGGCAATACGAATTTTCAGCCCAGATTCTTGCCATCCTGAGATAGCGGTTGTCAAGCAATGTCTGTTTATTCATTATATAAATGTTTAATTGTTGTATATCAACGAGTTATCTTATTGCTTGAGAACCTCACATAATTCTCACTATTATTTTTAATAATCAGGTTGTTTATGTCACCACTATATGATTGAGAACTCTTGAGTATATTGAAGATGTTTGTGCTCAAAACAGTGTTGTTTACATTGTCATACTTGTCAAAATCGAGGTTAATTTTATTATTATGACCATCAGCGCTCCAACGTCCACTTACATAACTGTCAGGGCAAATCACCCCGCTGAATGAATTATCTGAAGAGAAATACAACATGTAAGATTGGTTTACCAAATATAATTCTTTAATGTCGTCTCCACCAATGCTTCGACCATTTATAGTAGCACCGGTAATATACCATGTCTTTCCCGAGAAAATAGATTCAATATCATCTTCGTTATTGCATGATACAAAGAACAACGACACTATGCCAAAAGCCACAATAGTCAGGATATAAAATGGATTTTTTAAACTTCTATGTAACATATATGCTTTTAATATAACTAATTATAATGCAAAGTTACGTTTTTTTTATTTTTTTCAAAAAAAAATAATAGATTATCTGCAAATGCGAATAAAAATTATTAATTTTGCTTAATTAATTAAATGATTAAGGCAAATGTGACTTTATCTTGTCTAATTAGTCATAAAAATATATCAAATATGCTTATAATAGGAATAGGTGGCGGAACGGGATCCGGAAAAACCACAGTTGTCAGAAAAATTATTGAGAGTCTTCCTGATGACAGCGTTGCTGTAATACCTCAAGACTCTTATTATAATGACCAGTCTAATTTACCTTTGGAAGTTCGTAAGCGTACTAACTTTGACCACCCAGACGCTTTCGAATGGCCTTTGTTTGCCAAACAAATTAAAGATTTGAGAGAGGGTAGGGCTATTGAGCAGCCAACTTACTCTTATATAACGTGCACCAGGTTATCAGAAACAATTCATGTAGAACCGAAAGACGTTATAATTATAGAAGGTATTATGGCTTTGTATGACAAACAATTGAGAGATTTGATGGATTTAAAGATTTTTGTCGATGCCGGATCCGACGAACGACTTCTGAGAGTTATATCAAGAGATATAGTAGAAAGAGGACATCCTCTTGAGATGCTGGTTGATAAATACAGGAATGTTCTCAGACCAATGCATAACGAGTTTATAGAGCCAACAAAACAATTTGCGGACATAATCATTCCAAACGGAGGAAATAATGACAAAGCAATTGCAATGATGCAATTATACATAACTTCGGCACTAAATGGTTTTTGACAAATAATACTGTGTGCGCACACAAAAATTCATCACACTTTGTTAAATTCTGTTAAATATCATCCTAAAACACCTAATTTTCAGTACTTTTTTATGGAATGATTCTTTTGTAATGACAAAAAAGCGTAAATTTGCATAACTTTTTAAAATAACCCTAAGGTTAATTGTTAAATTTAAAAACTAAAAAAGATTATGTTGCAGGAAAAAGCAGGGAACATTGCAGGTCTTATCTGGAATGCTCTGTCAGAGGCACAAGCAAGCCTGACATTCAAGCAGATTAAAAAAGTAACAAAACTTACAGAAAAAGATTTCAACCTTGGAATTGGCTGGTTGCTCCGTGAGGATAAACTTAGTGTTTCAGAAACAGGTGATGAGAAGGATCCTTTTTCATATGAATTGAAATAATCAGCAGAATGTTAATTCAATAATAAAAGCAACCTCCTGGAGGTTGCTTTTTTATTTATTAAAACTCAATAAGTAGTCTTGCGTTAACCTGTCTTCCAGTCAAATAGTTTGGAACTGCATATTGGTTACTAGAAATATCTGTTACCCAAAAATATGAGTTTACATTGTTGATTCCCAATACATTGAATGCATCCACCCCTATCCATACATTCTTCAAGGCCTTTCCTAATCCATAGCCAATGTGCTTGTCTTCATTGTTAAGTACACGATATGACATTCCAATATCTACACGCCTGTATGCCTTCATTCTGAAATAATTGTATTCACGACCAGTGTGCGGAGGACCAAATGGAAGCCCTCCGGCATAATGTCCTCTCAATGTCATTTTCCACCTATCTGTTCCCGGGAAAAAGTCACTAAAGAAAAGAGAACAGTTGAATCGCTGGTCTGTTGGTCTTGGCACTTTAATTCCGTTAATCTTTTCATCTGTCTTCATTATACCAAAACTGACCCACGAGTCAGTACCAGGAACAAACTCGCCATACACTTTCAGGTCCAGACCTGCAGCATATCCATCTGACATGTTTTTACCGTAATAAACCACTCTTACATTATCTACATTATAAGGTATCAGGTTTGACAATGCCTTATAGTAAGCTTCCGCCGTAGCTTTAAATGGACGGCCTGCAACCCTGAATTTGTATTCACCACCTAAGACAAAATGTATAGACCTTTGGGATTTTATATCTTTGTTTAAGTTGACAATAGTATTTCCACTTTGTGATATTAATGTCGTGTCTTTCAGTTCTTTGTAAAACGGTGCCTGATAGTATAACCCCGCAGACAATCTTAATGTCAGATTATCATTCTTTGATGGTGTAAATGCGACTGTGGCACGAGGACTGACAAGCCACTCGTCGTTCCAATCCCAGTGTGCTACTCTTAATCCATAGTTAAGTACAAGGTCACCTTCTGGTAATTCTTTTATCCACTTATCTTGCAGATATGCCTCTAAGCGAGAGCTTTTTATCTCATTTTTCGAAACCAAATTATATATAAGACTAAGAGAGTTGGCGGAGTGGGGGAGAGAGTACCCTGCTGAATCCCGCATCTCCCATTCGCGCATTTTTTCCTCCACTTTTTCCTTTTTCATCAAAATACCATATCTTAAAGTGTGGTCTGCAATTTGATTCCGTCCAGAGATTCCAATGTTGATTACTGTGGCATCAAGTCTGTTTCTTGCATGTTCCATAAATTTTCCAATGCCCAACGCCTCATCATATCCTTCGGTTCTCAGCCAATATTCGCTGCTGATGTCGAATGTCTCTCGCTCCAGGGTTTTAAATGATGACGCATGAAATGTCAGGTCGTTATATTTATTGAATTTGTAGCTGAGGGATATGTTACCGAAATATGTCGTAAAACGATCTTTCTCCTGGCCGTCGAAATACACTTTGAAATCCTTGACATCCTCAGACGTACCAAATGTTGTGTGTCGGTCAAATGGTGTGAAATTATACTTGTTGTTTGACACAACTCCTAGAATGTCGAATGAAATTTTTTTTGACGGCATCCAACTAAAATATGTCTGATAGTCCAAATCTTTAGGTTTGTATTCTCCGTCAGTGTCTAATGTGTTAAGTAGATAGCTTGTTGTTTTGTATCTAAATGCATTAGTCCAGCTGAATTTATTGTTTCCCACTCCAACATAAGCACTGGCTCCAAGAAGACTTGCAGAAACAGAACCTTCAAACTTGTTAACTTTTTTATATGTAATATCCAAGACTGAAGACATTTTCTCACCATATCGAGGTTCAAAGCCACCAGCCGAAAATCCTATGTTCTCAACCATATCGGGATTTATAATACTCAAACCTTCTTGTTGGCCAGAACGTATAAGCAGTGGTCGGTAAACTTCTATACCATTAAGATATACAGAGTTCTCATCAAATGATCCCCCCCTGACATTGTATTGATAGCTTAATTCATTATGTGTACTAACACCAGATTGTGTTGCAATAATTTGCTCAACGCCTCCACCTGACGCATTTCCCATATGTTTTATGTCTTTCAAACTAACATCATTCATAGTACTGGTCTGACGTTTAATATCGCTGATTTGAACCTCACCGACATTAAACCCAACATTGGGAATCATTACATTTAGCACAATTGTGTCAACCGGATTTCTTAATACACGTTTACGAGTCTCATATCCCAACATAGAATATACCACAACAAGTGAATCATTTGTTTCACATGTAAGTTTGTATTTACCATTAAAATCACAGGCTGTGCCGTAACTGGTATTTTCGATACGAACCTGTGCAAATCCGACAGGCTCTTTGTTGTCATCTGTCACAAGTCCTTTTATTGTAACTTTATTTTGCGAACAGACTGACAAACTTGAAAATAGAAGAGTTATTGATAATAGAATATATTTCATTACATATTTAATTTATATTATAACGTTTTTTTTTAATTAAAATTATATCATTTTTTATGATGTAGAGACAATAGGGATTATTTT
>JAZUMZ010000305.1:0-14503 GCA_045603885.1 Bacteroidaceae bacterium
GTTTCTCGAAGTTGTCGAGTTCGAGGTTGGTGACGCTGGCCACGCCGCCCTGTGCTTTGTCGGTGTTGGCCTCGTCAATCGTAGTCTTGCAGATGAGGGCGACCTTGCCCTTGCCACTCTGAGCGACCTTCAGGGCATAACTCATTCCGGCCACTCCTGAGCCGATGATGAGAAAGTCAAATTTCCGCTTCATAATAATTTGCGTATATTATCTGCAAAGTTACAATTCTGCTTGCATAAAACAAAACAAATGCCAATTTTTCTTTGCTATTTTGACATTTCTTCAAGCATCTTCAAGCATTTTCTCAAGCATGACAGCTACTCCGTCCTCTTCGTTGGTCAGAGTTACGGCACCAGCTGCCGACTTCATGAAGTCGGGGGCATTGCCCATTGCGACACCCATTCCTGCCAACTGTAGCATTGGGCTGTCTCCAGGGGTGTCGCCGAAAGCAACAACGTCTGATGTCTCCATGTTGATATGTTTGAGAAGCCATGAAATTCCGTCGCCTTTATTCACACCGCAGGGGGTGAGCTCCAAAAAAGGAGGCTCAGAGCAAAATGCCTCCAAAATTCCTTTAAATGTGGATTGAACATCGCTTTCTATAGCTCTCAGACGTTCCGGCTGACCAACGAGCATGCATTTGTGGAGTCTGAGATTTGATGTCTGATTTATCCAGTCGTCAACCTTCACAATTTCCATTTTGTTGCGTACAGACGACCTTTGCACAATAGGGTTCATCGCAGAGGTGGATATTATCTGCCCGTCGCAAAATGTCATGAGGTCTGCACCCGCTATGTCGGCGAACTTCACTGCTTGAGGCATGATCCCGTCGGGCAACAGCAGGTCGCGTATCACTTTGCCGCTGCTGTAGTCAATAATCTCTCCTCCGTTGTAGCCTATGACATAGCCTCCGAAGTCTTCGAGACGGATTGCCTTTGTGATGTGGCGTGCCCCGTAGGCGGGACGACCAGTGCATATAACCACTTTTACACCTTTCTCCTGTGCTTTTGTCAGGATGTCGGTGGAGAATCGGGAGATTGTGTGGTCGTTTCTCACAAGTGTGCCGTCAAGATCCACGGCAATAAGTTTGTATTTCATGGTGTCTGTTATAAGGCGGGAATCATGTAGAATTGGCGTTTTAATTTGAAATCCACCATCCATTGGTCGAATATTATGTGGTCATCCAATGCGGTGACTGTCAGTGTGTGGCTGCCTTTGTTCAATTGAACAGGAGTGGTCTTGAGAGCCTGGCATCTCAGCACGCTTTTTTTCCAGAACTCAGAGCGGTATTTCTCTTTAAGTGAGATCACAACAGGCTCCATGTCGTCGATTCTTACGGAATAACGGAGGTCACCCTTGTCATTTGGTTGGGTGGGAATCATGGCGGTGTAAAGAATTGCGTCTCCCTCAAGTTCTGTTTTGAATTGGTATGTCAAGCTTTCCCCTTTAGGCAGAGGTACGGCGCTCATGGAGTGCCCAAGCATCTGGACAGGTGTTATATCCGTAGAAGAGATGTCAAACTGAGATGCATTACGTGCTACAAAATCATAACTCTGGTTAAGTGGGGTGGAAGGACCGGCTTGTGTCAGGTCTATGAACGCCGGTTCTACAGGCATATATGGAACCGTTGGAGGATAGAACACATAAAGGTCACGCGGGTTCATTGTCATAAGTCCTTTCCATTTACCATTTGCAAGATTGTTGTTGTAATAGTCTGTAAGACGTTGTATCTCCCTGTAATACGCGACTGAGCGGGATGATGCTTCTGTCATGGCTGCCCATTGAGACTCCGTCGGCTTGTCGCTTGGCACCATTGCTGCTCTGGCTTTCTGGGCCTCCAGCATTTTTGAGGCCATGGCTGCTGAAGAGAACACAGGGTACTCAATGCATGCGAAAAATGCATCCTGGAGATGAGAGGGGATTGTTTTCTTTATTTCGCTTACTGTTTTGCAAATTTTGGCGTAGTCGTTTTGATAGCGTTGGAGCTCGTTGCCAAATTCTGAAGAGGAGAACTCCGTGTCTATCACCCGCGACAATCCTCGTGGGTAAGCTCTTTTGTCAAGCTCGGTTTGTGTCCATCCCATGAACTCAGGACGGCGGATAGCGCATAGACGGTAGAATTCTTTCATCACGGGGGTGAGAAGAGTGCCTGCTGCGGTGCCGAATTGTGTGATGAGCCAATTTTCCAAGTGCTGCTCAATCTTGTTCGGTCCAACGGAATTTATGTCCCAGGCCATGTCGAGGAAGAACTGCAGGTCATAAGCCGCCACCTTTGGGTCGTGGACATTGACTATCCACAGCTTGCGTGAGTTGTGGTCGTAAGCCGCTTTCATCTCTGAGTAAATCAGGCCGGGCTGAGTGGTGGTCAGCCACAGGTAGTCGTGAGGTCGGCCCCAAT
Source organism: Bacteroidaceae bacterium (assembly GCA_045603885.1). Taxonomy (GTDB): domain Bacteria; phylum Bacteroidota; class Bacteroidia; order Bacteroidales; family Bacteroidaceae; genus UBA3839. The sequence continues at coordinate 2,400 of JAZUMZ010000305.1, forward strand.
ACGACAGATGATAATATACACCTCCTCCGCCCTGACGTTTCTGTTGCTCTGAGTCACTAAGGCGGGTCATATAGCCGTAGTTGTCGTCACACCACATCAAGGTCACGTCTTCAGGTACTTTGAGGCCGCTCTCCATTATTTCAAGCACCTCCTTGTATGGAATGAAAACTTGGGGAATCTTGGTGACATCGGGGTTAATATACTCGGCGAGCATCCTCCTCTGGTCGTCTATCACCGTTTGAAGTCCTTGGAGTTTCTCTTCAGGGGTCTTTACGCCTTCCATAGAGCCGTCGTGAATGCCGCGCATTCCTATCGTGAAAAACTCTTCGGAGCCGGCCACTTCTTTCAGACGCTCAATCCAATAGTTCTGGACAGATTCTTTGTTTGTAATATAATTGTATGCCCCGCGCTTCTTTACGTCCCATTCCGCTACATTGTTTCGAAGCAAGGGCTCACAGTGGGAGCTTCCTATAAGTATGCCACATGAGTCCGCAGCCTCTTTATTTCCTTTTACGGTGAAAAATCCCGGCGTGCCGGAGTGCATTCCAGGCCATATCATATTGCCTCGCAGACGAAGTAGAAGCTTGAATATTTCCTTGTAGGTCTTAGGACCTATGGTGCCGAACTTGTCGGATTTCTCAAACGTTCTCCAAGCCCAGTTACGCAGGCTCCAGTCTTCGTCGTTGATAAAAATACCCCGATATTCCACTGAGGGAATTTGCAAGGTCTTGAATGAGTCATCAACACTGAGACTGCTTTTTTTCTCAGGAGTCACGTCACCCCACCAAACCCAAGGTGACACGCCAGCCATCCGGGATAGCTCTAACAACCCGTATGCGCATCCGCGGCCGTTATTGCCGGCAATCAGTATCTTGCCTTTGCTTACCCCAATCCAGAAGGCGTCGAGGCTGGAACTGACTTCCTTGACCGGGCAACCTGCTTTTGACAGGGATTTGACGGCTTTTGTGTCTTTGTCAAGTTGGAAAATTTGAATCACTCCGTCTTTGCTTTGCTCAGCCTGTCTGCCTGTTACCATTTCCATGTCGGAACGGAACATTTCTGCAGCAGTACAAACAACTGGAGATACATTGCTTTTAAATGTGTAATCCACAACTTTGGTGCCGTCATACCATTGTAATGCCAGGCAATTGCTTGTATAGGCTGATACCAGCAAGAGTAGGGTAAATAGCTTTTTTATCATATTCAGTCAATTGATAAAGGTGGTATTTCTTGCAAATTTAGTGATTTTGCGGCAATATTCCAAGATTCTTCTGCTTTTGTTAGTTCTTTGCTGTTTTTTCAAAAGGAGGAGTTTCAACATTCTCCCAAAGCCATTTGTCACTAGGCAGACTGAATGTCATGGACTTACCGTCGATTGTGGCAGATATCCTTGTCGCCGCAAGACACAACTTTGACGTGGGAGACGGGTTGTAGCGCCCATAAAGGCGATCACCGTGAATAGGTGAGTTGAGTCCTGAGACATGTGCGCAGTGCACTCTTAGTTGGTGAGTCCTTCCTGTGTCGGGATATAGCTCTACATGTGTGGTTTCACCTTGACGTTTAAGGACCTTCCATCGTGTCACCGCGTTTTTCCCGTGTGTCATATCTACCATTTGCCTTGGAGGATCGTCGGGGTCGGGACGCATACGAAGTTTGATGTTGCCTTCATCTCCCTCCACATGTCCGTCGAGCAATGCCTCGTAGGTCTTACATATCGTGTGTTTGATGAATTGTTGTTGAAGATCCTTGTAAGTGGACTCGTCTTTGGCAATGATGAGCAGGCCTCTTGTGTCTTGGTCTAACCTGTGGACAAACCAGAAATCATCTATGTGCTTATATTCATGCATCCAGTCAGCCAAGGATTTCTGACCATTGCGGCCGGGCACAGATAAAAGACCCGACGGCTTGTCAACCACAATTATGTGGTCGTCTTCATAGATTAAGCCCACTTTGGATAGCATTTGCTCGTTTTCAATGCGTGAGGGACTTTTCTCGATGTTTAGCCCTCTTGTAATGAAGTCAAGCAACGGCCGGCATTTCTTGTTGCAGGCGGGATAGAATTGTCTGTCATGTCTGATTCCTCCGTCTGTATAGGTGATATCCCTGTATTGTCTCTGAACCCAGAACTCTGCTATGTGCAGAGGCTTGAGGTCGTTCAGACAGGCATATTGAAGCAGTTTCGGGGCGCAGCATTCACCTGTGCCGGAGGGAATATGATGCTTTGATGAGTTTCGCTCGTAATTCTCTTGCTTGAGCATATTGCGCAAGTAAAACTCTTTGAATATATCCACGATATTCTTTCGCTCGCCCAATGCGTTGACGCATTCATACTGCCTGAACAACCAGTCTTGGAGGGCTTCTGAGCGCATTCGACGCTTTTCATCATGCTTTGCCGTCAGAGATTCAATCTCATGCATCTCCTTCTGAAAATATACGGAATTGTCAACGTTGAAAATGGGCGGGACAAAGCCGTTGGCTATGCCGCTTCCGTTAATCTGGCCGGAGAAAGCGGCGAGATATCCGGTGCGTTCGTCAATTACATGGATAAACGGATTTTTGAAAGGGGGAAGCTCTACTGTCAGCACACCAAACATTTTGCCTCTTTTCAGCTCCTCAATCCATTCTTTATTGCCCAGGGCATATCGGCGAACCTCTTCTGAGGCCGCCTTGCACAACGGATGGGGAATATATTCAAAGGGGTCGTTCATGATGATTGTTTCTAAAATTATGAAAGTGTGCCACGTGAAGTGAACCCCAGAAGTTAGACAGAATACTTCTGGGGTTCATTATGTATAGACATCACAGTTTAGAAGAAAAGAAAGAAATCATCCGCTTGCATGAGTCAGGAGCAAGCATGTGTGAGTTGATGAAACGTTTTCATGTCCGTGACCATTATCTTTATATTCTGTTTGGCAGATATGAGAAATATGGCATGGATGGTCTGGAAAAATTCAAGGAAAGATGCATCACAAACACATTAAAGCAATCCGTAATAGAAGAATATGAAAAAGATTGCTTACCTTTGTGGCGGATTTGCGTAGAGTATGACGTTAGCTTTGCCAGTGTATGCCGCTGGGTTAGTCAGTACAAGCACGGCGGTTATGAGGAATTGCTGCGTCATGGCCCTCGTGGACGACCAAGGAAAGATATGGGACGACCAAAGAAGAAAGAGCCAGAGACAGAATTAGAGAAGCTTCAGGCCCGTGTACGCTGGCTTGAGGCAGAGAATGCCCTGCTAAAAAAAGCAAAGGCCTTAATGGAAGAAGAGGAGTCCAGGCTGCGAGGTTCTGGACACAGGCCATCCAGACATTAAGGCCGCAGCATGGTCTCGACTTGCTGTTGGAGATCAGGGGGATGGCTCGCTCTACATTCTATTACCATCTGAAAGCCCTCGAAAAGACTGACAGATATGAGGTAGAGAAAAAGCGTATATGTGAAATATTCCATGAGAGTAAAGGCCGCTATGGCTATCGCCGCGTCACCATGCAGCTCCATAACGAAGGCATTACCATCAATCACAAGACGGTGGAGAGGCTGATGAAGGAGCAAGGGTTAAGATGCCTGATACGCAAGAAGCGATACCGCTCCTACAAAGGCACAATAGGCAAGATTGCCCCTAACATCCTGGACAGGGACTTCAAGGCGGACAAGCCTTACCAGAAGCTTGTCACGGACGTATCGCAGATTGCTATAGGTGACAAGAAGAGTTTTCTCTCGCCCGTATTGGACTTGTTCAACGGTGAAGTACTGGGCTATGATATATCTGACAGGGCTGATCTCTCACAGATAAACAATATGCTGTATGAGGTCTTTGCAATTACGGACAAACTTCCAGAGGACTGGGGTACAATACTGCACTCCGACCAGGGATGGCAGTACCAGCACAAAAGTTATCAAGATGCCTTGGAGAAGCATGGTATCAAGCAAAGCATGTCACGTAAGGGTAACTGTCTGGACAACTCCGTCATGGAGAACTTCTTCGGACTTATGAAGTCAGAACTGCTGTATGCAAACGATTATAAGTCCATGGAACTGTTTAAGAAGGATCTAAAGGAATATATTGATTGGTATAACAATAAAAGGATAAAAATGAAGTTAAAAGGAATGAGCCCGGTGCAATACCGAGCTCAATACCTTAGGGAATAATTAACGTGTTTAACGTCCAACTTCTTGGGGGCACTTCACTCATTGACATGCCCTCTTTTTTACATAAAGTCCCGACTTTCTTGAAGGTTCATGTTACGAGAAGACAATTAGATTAATCCAGTCGGGAGCCGTAATCATCTTTTCTGTTCTTCATTTAATCGGTATTCTCGTTATCTATACCTTGTCATCGGCACGTCTTTCTTCATAGGTCTGTCCGTATGGCATCTCTTGCTCGATGAAGAAAGCCGCTTCGATTATCACGAAAAGAATTGATGATTTGTCTGCTACAGCCGCTGATGCGGCGTAGCAGTCATCATCAATAAAAGAAAATGCCGAATTGTCGTGCAAATGAGAGAAATGCCAAATGTATTTGAGCATTTCCGAGTGCAACCGACAATCTGCGAAGCGAATTGGATGTTAAATCCAGTTCGGTTTTCTTTATTTTCGTGATTTAATCGTAACTTTGTGAAAAATAAATCGGAATTTACCTCACTACTTGAATTTAGAGAACCACTCGACCAGCGTCTCAAGCACCTCCGGTGCAAAGGTTTCCTCGATGTCCCGGTATTCAGTGGTCATCCCTGTCTGACAATGTTGAAACATGTGATTTACACCTTCTACCGTTTCGAACTTGTTATAAGGGTTGTCAGGCAGACCGCTTCGCAGCGCTCTCAGGTTACTCTCGGCTTCCACCTGCATATCCTTGGTCCCATTCAGGGCTAGAACGGGGCAACTGATGACGCCAAGCAGCGGGCGAACGTCCAGCGTCACAAAATGCTTCAGATAGGGCATGCTAAGCTGCCGCATGACAGCGGAGAGATTCTGCGACAGAGCCGCAGGGAGATCAAATTGAGATGTCGAAGGCAGCGGCATCCCGGCCGTGCTGGCATCAAACACCGTCTCCAGCGCCTTGCAATAGCTGTCGATGGTTTCGGCAGGAATACCTGCCGCAGCAAGAGAGACGCGGTTCTGCCAAAGCAGTGTTTCCTTGCCGGACACAACCATCGCGGCCAGCGAAACAATGAAATCGGCCTTATTCTCTGCGGCCAGCATCAGCGCGATGGTACCTCCTTCACTATGGCCGATGACACCCACTTTGTCGAAGCGCTTCCTAAGCAGGTCGATACCGGCAAGCGCGTCGTTTTTCAAATCCTCCGTCGTACAAAGGACAAGGTCGCCTGTGGACTCGCCAAAGCCCCTGTCGTCGTATCGCAGCGTCGCTATCCCGTCGCGGGCCAATGCATCGGCAATCACTGCAAAAGGCTTGTGCTCATAAATCTCCTCATCCCTGTTCTGGAGGCCGCTGCCGGTGACCATGACAAGGACCGGCGTCTTGCGGGAGCAGCCCTCCGGCAGTACCAGCGTCCCTTCCAGCACAGCGTCTCCGTTGGCGAAGGCGACCTCTTCCGTTGCATAGGGGAACGGTCCCACCGGAGTCTGCGGCCGATTGAGATTTTCTTCACCCGGCGTAAGTGTCAGAGGTAGAGAAGCTCCCATTTGTTTGAATGTCCCCGCAATTTGCTTGATCAACCAAAGGCCTTCATACGTAGCTCCGATGGAAGGCACCTTGATGGTAATACTTCCGGTAGCCGTCCTCGTAACCTCTATGGGAATCCCTTTTGCGCCCTGGTCCGGCGAATCTATCGTTGGATTCTCTTCGTCCAGATGGAAAACAAGGGATATTTTTGTGCCTTGAACATCCAGTTTACCGGACCATGTTCCGGTCTGGGCATGCGAGAACAAAGCGATAGAAAACAGCAGGATAGCGGAAATAATATACTTTTTCATTTGATAGTCCAATCTACAATTTGATATTTGATGAAATACTGACTCCTACTCGTTTTCAAGCGAGTCAATCAGGTTATCGCAGGCTTCCATCTTTTTCCTGTACGTTTTGACAGAAAACAAAACACCAGCCACACAGGTAAAGATATAAATGGCCGTCGGGAACAGCATATTCTCATCGGGGGCCGATTGTGTGTAGATTCGGATGAGAATAAAAGCAACCTGGGCTACGGCCGGAATTGCCCCAATCATCATTGACAGATGATAAAACTTCTTGTACTCTTTGACGGTCTTCGTCACAGTGAGGACGTCGTCATCAAGCATTTTCTGCGTATCAAATCTTTTCCTTCCCACAAGCACTGCGAGGAGATCAATCAATGCCCAGATCGACACGGCGGCGGCAAACCACATCGGCCACCCGATAGCATGGCAAATGACGATAATCATCGGGATGGTGATAATGTCCATTGACATTCTTTTTGCAAGGTCTTTCCCTATGAAAGAGGTTTTTTGTTTCTGGACTTGAACTAAAAGCTCCTTGTTTACGATTCGCTGCTTATTCAGCGTTTCCTTTAGGTCGTTGAAATCAGACTTGAGTTTCTGCAGTTCCTTAGAGTTGATATCCACGGGTTCCATTGTTTTGCTCATTTAGATGTTAGACTTTTTTTTTAACTGTTCTTTGATGCGAACAAGTTTGATGGAAACGTTCTTGACAGAAATGCCGAGGATGGCGCCGATTTCGTCATAGCTCAGGCCTTCGAGCCACAACAGGATGACACTTCTGTCAACGAGTCCGAGCGCATTGATTCTCTTGTAGAGATACTTGACCTGCAGGGATTTCTCATAATTGTCCTCGTAAGGTTTGACGTCCATGTCGAGACTCACCCGATTACCAGCCCGCTTCTGCTTCTTGTCGAAATTCAAACAGTAGTTGAGGCTGACGCGGTAAATCCACGTCTTGATATCACTTTTCCCCTCAAAGGAATCAAATCCCTGCCAAAGTCTGATCAGGATCTCCTGAAACAGGTCATTCACCTCGTCTTCATCCTTGGAGAACATATAGCAGACCGTATAGATTGTCCGCTTATATTCTTCAACGACTCTTGAAAATCTTTGCTCTTTTGTTTCCATTTCTTATTCGTTTTTACCCGTTAGACAACAAACGAATGAAAAAACTACATAAATTCCAATTTATCTGTCTTTTCTGCAAAATCGCCGTTTACCTTAAACGGCTTTTATTATGCGTCAAATGACGAACGAAGCAAGAGCAGAGGGAGCTCGCTCACTTTGCCTTGCAAGGAGGAATAAGGGCTATGCTCAACTCGTCGATATCAAAGTGCCTACTTGCTGGCAGCAACTTTCAGACAAGCAGCTTCGCTTTGTCTTCAAGTTGCTGAATGGAAATTCTCGTGAAAGCCGAGAGAAAAAGGGAAGATTTCTTTCATTTTTCCGAGGCGCATCCGAGAATGCGTGTACGAATTTTTCCCTTCCACAAGTCAAGGCACTTTGTCTGCTCAAAATATGCAAGCAGCGAGAGCAAAGACATGAGTTCTTGGCTTTGCCGAGTCGTGAGCAAATTCTGCGGAGCGAAATGGGCACTTAAAGCAATCGAGGATTACATCAACGGAAATTAAAATTTAATAAAAATGAGGTTATTTTATATAACCCTTTCCTTTGCATCTCGTGCAATCAATCAAGTCAATCTCATCCTTTGATATATTCTCGTTTTTAGTTCCGTAACATACCGGGCAGAGGGTTACAGGACGCAGATACTGGGCAGACACCCAGCCTTCTCTCTCGTCTCCGCCCCATTCAAGAGGACCGGCAACAAGGCAGAACCCATTTTTCTTTTTACCAAGATACCGTACGACATCGCCTTTGAACAATTGTTTTTTTTGACCGATTTGCACGTCCATTACAGAATAGTTTTTCCCTGATCCTGTCCTTACATTTACATTATTGCCTGTGCAAACAAAGCCTCTTTCTTGAGCATTTACTGCCATGGCAGCAAATAATAATAGTAAAACAAAAGTAATTCTTTTCATAATATGAGTGTTTTAAGTGTTATAGTTAGCAAACAAATGCAAATGTAAAATATTTTCTTAATAATACAGCATTTATCCTGAAATTATGAATAGATTTTTTTCTGTAATCATAGTATATTCATGGTCAATATTGTTTTTGCTCCTTGCAAGTTGCAAGTCGAAACAACAGGTAATCGCGGAATACAAGTCTTCCGACTCGCAGGAAGTGAGGGAGGTGTCGGCGGTGAGGCGCACTGCCAAGGACACGTCCCTCATTCAGCTTTCGGGAGTTTATGAGATGGAGCAAAATCGGGAGTTACGCCAGCAAAGCTGGCTGGAAGTTATGCACTACGTGCAGGACGATAGCCTTAGAAAATGTATGCCTTTATGGTATTGTCCATTTTAACTTCCACGAGCAGAGCGAGTTTACTTCCATTTTTACTTCCTATTTTACTTCCGAAACTTCTGTTAGATAAAATTTACAATTCGGTTTTCTTTTCTTCGTTATTATTTGTAACTTTGTGGAAAATGTAAAGTTATGGAAAAATATTTGTTTCAAATAGACCCGTCAAAATGCGAGGATATAAAGCCTAAACAAGAGGATAGAATTATATGTATTAACATATGTCAGACATACCTTAGTGGAGAACGTGAAAACGTTTATGAATGTACAAGAAAATGGTGGCGTCTGAATGGACAAAGGGCAGAAAAAGCCAATATTGTACTTGCAATTTATCAAGGTATTGTTGTCGCTGTTTTCAAACCGCGTATATGGTACGAAACCAAATATCATTTATATCCTGGTAGATGGGAATTTGAAGGTGAACAAATTTTTGATTCATATTTTGGAATTCACAACTTGTGATTCATAATTCTTTGAATATTAATACAATGAATTTTAAAGAATCACAAGTTGTGAATTTTTTATGGCATAAACGTGTGTGATTCTGTAAAAAAAGTGTAACTTTGCACTTAGATTCATGCAAACAAACCGACATATACAAAGAAAGAGGATTATTTCCGCCTTGTTGCTGACGCTGTATTTGTGGTGTCTGGGGCTCACTATCACCCACCGACACGATGAGGCGGCACACAGCCGTGTGGTCTGCGCCGACTGTGATAATCATGTGCAGCATCACGGTCATATCGGTGCACTGGATAATGGTCATGATGCCTGTCTGATTTGTCAGGCTCTCACAATTCCAATACTGTCGGTTCCGTTTACAGCTTTTTTCTTTTGTAACAACGGATTTTGTCTTCTTGTCTTTAATGAGGAAAAGCGACTCACGGTCTGTTGTGTCGCCAATCAGCCTCAGCGTGGACCACCTTCGTTTCATTAGATTTTCTCACATTCTGAGAATGAATGTTTTTCTCAGGACAACGGCTTGCCTGCCATTGTCCTGCTGATGTGTTTTAATCGTTAACTGCTTTTTTATTTTTTTAAACAAAATCTATATGAAACGAATCAGAACAATTATAATTCTGCTGGTCATTGGTGTATGTCAGCCTATATGGGCGGCTGGCGACAAGACCACTTTGTCCGGCACCGTCACCGATGCCCTGGAAGGTAGCGCGCTGCCAGGCGTGGCAGTGTATTTGCCTGAGTTGAAAATCGGGGCGATGACTCGAGACGACGGAACATATGAAATCCGTAATCTGCCCAAGAAAAAGACGGTGGTACAGGTGACTTATCTTGGTCATCAGACCATCATTGAGACGATTGACCTGGCTGTGGTCAGCGTGAAGGACTTCGTGATGCAGGAAGACAACGCGATGCTCAACGAGGTGGTGCTAATAGGCTTTACAGGTAATTCCTTAGTGAGCCAGACACCGGCTCCGGTGTCGGTATTGCCTGAGCAGCGTCTGCGGGAATATGCCTCCTCCAACATTATAGATGCCATTGCACGTGAGCCGGGTATCTCACAAATCACCACAGGCAGCGGCATCTCCAAGCCGGTGATACGTGGACTTGGTTATAACCGTGTCGCCATTGTGAACGACGGGGTTCGTCAGGAAGGTCAGCAATGGGGCGACGAGCATGGAGTGGAAATCGATGCCAACAACGTGCATTCTGTACAGATTCTGAAAGGGCCGGCAAGCCTGATTTACGGCTCAGATGCCATGGCGGGGGTCATTGTCATGAACAATGCCCCAAGTGTGGCGGACGGTCATGTTGAGGGCGCCCTTTCGGGTGAGTATCAGACGAACAACGGTCTGCAAAACTTTTCCCTGAATCTTGCCGGCAACCATCACGGCTTTGTCTGGGATGGCCGATACAGCCAAAAACTGGCACATGACTACAAAAACCGTTACGACGGCAGGGTATTCAATTCACGATTCAAGGAATATGCTGCGTCGGGTATGCTGGGACTCAACAAAAACTGGGGACACACGCATCTCCATCTGTCGTATTATCAAATCAATCCTGGCATTGTGGAGGGCGAGCGCGACGAGGATACAGGAAAATTCATCATGCCGGTGGCGGTTGATGGGGAAGCTGATGAGGCTGTGTATAACGGCTCAAAATCATACTCCCTTGCTGTTCCCTATCAGAAAGTGATGCACTATAAAGCAGTGTCAGAAAACGCTTTTTTTATCGGTGATGGTCAGTTGAGAGCCACTGTGGGATATCAGCAGAATGTTAGGAAAGAGTTTGAGGATGTGCTGAGTCCCGATGAGTGTGCGCTCCACCTGAAATTGCATACGGTGAATTATAATGTCCATTATTTGACTGCTGACATCTCAGGATGGCGTATTGCCTCGGGGGTGAATGGTATGTGGCAGCGTAATGTTAATCATGGAGATGAATTCCTTGTGCCCGACTATTCTCTTTTTGATTTTGGTGTTTTTGCCACTGCCACCCGTCGACTAGGCAGCTGGAACATGAGTGGAGGAATGAGGTTCGACAACCGCCATGTCAGCAGCAAGGAACTGGAGGAAGACGGGGCACTGCGTTTCGAAGCGTTCAGTAAGAATTTTAGCGGACTGACAGGAAGCCTGGGTGCCACATATCATATTAATAGCAGTTCCAACCTTAAACTGAACGTGTCGAGAGGGTTCCGCGCGCCTAATATCAGCGAGATAGGGTCAAACGGAGAGCATGAGGGAACGTTGCGCTATGAGGTGGGCAACAACCGGCTGAAGCCGGAGACCAGCTTGCAGTTCGACCTGGGCTACGATTACTCCTCGAAATGGTTTTCAGCGCAACTATCGCTCTTCGCCAATTGGATTAACCATTACATCTACCTGCAGAAGATGGCGGACGAGACGGGAGGAGAGGTCATCATCGACGATGTGCCTGCATTCACTTACACGAGCGGCAACGCACGGTTGTGGGGTGGGGAAGTGATGGTGGACATCCACCCTTGGGAACCGTTACATTTCGAGAACACCTTCTCTTTCGTCAGTGCGGAGCGCACAGAGGGCGGAAAAGAGGGTAAATACCTGCCATTCACGCCGGCTCCCCGATGGAACTGCGAGCTCCGTTACGATTATGTGAGTCACGGAAAAATCTTCGACAACTTGTTCGTGGCGTTTGGTGCCGATACGTATTTCCGTCAGAACCACTTCCTGGCCCTTTACGACACAGAGACCGCCACACCTGCTTACACGCTGTTGAACATCACGGCAGGGACGGATATCAAGCTGAAAGGCCGTAAGTGGGCCAATATCGTGCTCTCGCTCAACAACCTCACCGACAAAGCCTATCAGAGTCATCTCAGCCGACTGAAGTATGCGTCTGTGAATCCAGTCACCGGCAGACAGGGTGTGTTTAACATGGGACGTAACTTCGTCATAAAACTTACAATTCCTTTCGGAAGTCATTAATCTATCTACTACGGAAATGTATCCTTCCTTATGTGTTTTTTGGTATCAGTTGTAAAACAAAAATATGCTATCCGCATGGCCACTAAGAACTAAAAACCAAGAACTAAAGATTAAATACCTCATTTTTATGTCAATTTGATTATGATTTGAAATGTATGAGTAAAGAAATGTCAATTTTTTGGTCTATAGGTCATTTTGCAGGATAAAATCTTCTGAGACATCGATAAATACTACCTTTGTGTGCGTTCAAGAACCCCATAAATGGTAGAAAATGTATAATGTAAAGTGCCCGGTGTGCGGTTCATCGCACACGATGAAGAA
>JAZUMZ010000306.1:0-8710 GCA_045603885.1 Bacteroidaceae bacterium
GAAGCTAATTTATAGAACTACCCTTTATTTTCAGCCGCAAAGATAACAAAATCCATTCATTTGGCCAAATGTTATGACAATAATCAGCCAAATTAACCAGGAAAAACAACAGCTTGGCTAAATATTTTTACAATAATCAGCCAAATCAACTAAAAGCAACAAGCATTTGGCTAAATATTCTCCTATATACCAAGATAACAGAGTAACCTGTACTTTTTTGAGAAGCCGATCACATTCTTGCCTTTTGCTTCTCTCCGGCACCTGAGCCACGGTATTTTGAGCGCGCCTCGTTGAACTTCCATGTGATGTCGAGCACGAAGGTTCTGCGTGCCGGATTGGTTGTAGTCAGCTCGCGATAGCCGAAAATGGTGGCTTCGGTCTTGTTGGTGTGGAATATGTCGCTACAGCGGAAGTCTGCGGTAAGGGTTCCGAGTTTTCTCAAGTTGAAATCGCGCTGTATGCCCAGATGAGTAAAGAGCCGTGAGCGTGAGATCCGGAAATTGTTATAGTCGCCTTTAGACGACCACTGTGCGTTGGCGCTGAGACGGAAGCCATGGGGCAGCTCTATGTCGTTCTTCCATCCGATTGCAAGCCAGGGGCGGTGCAAAGTGATTACAGAGCCCGTGGCTGTTGGCGACTTGTAGTCCTGGAACTGTGTGAAAAGCGTCCAGGTGGGATGCCAGCAACCTATTACAGGACGCGCTGCAAGCTGTATGTTAAACTGATTGTAGTCCTCCTGGCTGTTGATTGGGCGTACGAGGCTGACGAGCGGATCCTCAGAGCCCGGGAAAGGCTCGGTTGACATGGTAGTCTCGTCTTTCTTCCGTCCATAGTTCAGTGTTATGTTTACCCACTTATATGCCGCGTTGAGTACGACGCTGTGGGTATATGTCGGCAACAGATAAGGGTTTCCGCTCTGGTATGTATAACGGTTGATATACACGGTTGAGCTGGTCAGGTTGCCATATCCCGGACGCTCTATGTCACGACGGTATGAGAGCGAGACCTGGGCTTTGCCTACCGGCGCTGAGATTACCGCTGTAGGGAACCAGTCGCCGTAGTTACGGCACACCTCATTCTCTTTCACGCCAAAATTGTAATAGTCATTAGTCAGGTGCTCGTATCGCAATCCCACCTGTGCGAATATCTTTCCGAACAGATGTCCATACTCCATGAATGCAGCTGCTGACTTCTCGTTAATCTCTGTGTCGGTGGTCTTCACAGGCACATAGTCTGTAGCAGTGAACGTGTATGCGTCGGTGCGGTGATTATATGTGTATTCGGCACCGAGAGACAAGTTACCTTTCAACACCGGATATCCCAAAATCAGTTTTGTCGCCCAGAAGTTATTGCCGCTGTTGGTGTTGCTCTCTATTGTGCGTTTGTTGTCAGCCTCTGAGCCCACCGGCACATCAGCAGAGGTTGTCGTTTCCGTGGTGCTGCCGGGCGTCTTCGTGTCGTCGAACAGTCCATCGACATTAAGGTCGATATCCAGCTGTCCCACTTTTCCCTTATAATAGGCGTTGAATATATGTTTTCTAAAACTCTCGTCTTGCCAGATTTTGCTCTCTGATCGCTCGGTATAGACCCCGTTCTCGTAGTTGTCGGTGTTGAACGAGCTGTTGAAGTCGCTGCTTGGATGGCTGTCAAATTTGTAGTATGCTCCGAAGCTGTGGTTCTCATCCACCATGTAGTTCACCTGCAGCTGAGGCGACCACCCCTTCCAGATGCTCTGGGACTTCTGCGTTGAATACCCCTTATAGTAATCCTGCCCTACGAGATAAGAAAGCTCCGTCTCCTGCAACGACTTTGCATGGCCATAACGTCCGGCCCACAGCGAGGCGGTGATATCCAGCCCTCCTTTCCTGTAGTTCACATCGAGATTGTTCGTCAGGGTGTGTCCATACTGGTATATTCCGTCCACATAATCTTGGAAGCTTATGCCCTCTCCCTGCGCCTTCTTCAGTGTGATACGCACCACGGCCTTCGTGGATGCGGCATACCTGGCACCAGGATTTTGCACCACATCTACATACTGTATCTGATCCGAGCGGAGTCTTGAGAGTTCGTTTATATCCTGCACGCGCCGTCCGTTGATATACACCTCAGCTTCGCCTCGTCCAAGCACCTTCACTCCCCCGTTGCGCTCAGCCTCGACCGATGGGATTTTTCCGAGCGCGTCGCTCACCGTTCCCGCTTTCTCCAGAATCGTTCCCGCTACGTTAGTCCGCATGGCGTCACCCTTTACATGAGTTCTGGGCAGCTGGCCTTTCACCACGACTTCCTCAAGCATCTTTGTGTCCTCCTGCATCTGTATGGTCAGGTTGACGGACGCATTATACTCAACAAACTTAGTCACATAACCTATACACGACAGCCTCAGCAATCCGCTTTTCCTGTTTGTGGATATATTAAACTCTCCATCATCATTTGTCACAGCACCCTGCACAAATGAGGAGTCGGGCAATGCCAACAGTACCACATTCACAAAAGGAAGAGGTTCCCCGTGCTCATCTATAACTTTTCCTACGATGTCGTGCATCTTGGCAGACATCGACATTGATGTCATCAAAACAGCAGCCATCGCTGTCAGTCTCAAAAATTTCAAGTTTTTCATTTTTTCATTCATTTGAGTTTATCCATTATCTGCCAAAAAATATGGCCATAACCAGCTCACAATTTCGGCCGCAAAGTTATAGAGAAACTACGATTGCCGCAAATATCTGGGATAAACTGCATGTATTTGTGACGAACGGCGTTATACTGACAGCCTGTTGATTTCTTTTTGCAAATTATTCAGGAAGCAGCAGGCATGGGCACCGTCCATCTGTGCATGATGAAACTGCAGACTGATGGGCAGCGTGGTCTTGAACAGCCCCTTGCGATACCTTCCCCATGCGATGAACGGGTTGTTATATTGTCCGGAATATTGGTTGACTATGCAGTCAAGCTCCGTATGTGGTAATGCCGATGTGCCTATAATCATACAGTCTTCAAGTGATGTGCTCACGCAAGACTTTGCCGCTGCGCTGGTGTATTCCAGATAATCGTCATTGAACTGTCTGATGCCGTCGGAGAAAGGCACGTCGCACAAGCTGATACCTCCTTTACAATTCTGTACGATGACATTGATTGCCAGTCTGTCAAACTGATACAGTTTTCCGTCCTGAGGCAGAAGGTGGAATTCTTCCACGCTGCCCGCCGCCTTGCCCAGGCACCAGCACATAAGTACGGTGAACTTGACACCCGACTTCCTGCTCACTTTCCGCAAGCGACTCACATCCATCGTCTTCACAAATGTCACCATCGGCATGGGTGATGTCATCCACAGTCCAAATGCCTCCGCGCGACTCGAATTCTGGGGATTAGCTTCTTTTTTCATCTGACTTTTGTTTATCTTTTTCCATAGACTTCAGTTTGTGATTAGCATTTCTGCCTTCTCCATCTCTTCAGCATTGGGAAGAAACCTTGCATCATCCGCTTGTACTCCTCTTTTGTCACAGGCTTTGGCATATTCTTGTTAACTTCATCCACGAACTGTGCACAATGCTCTATCATCCCATCCATCGTGCATTCCTGCAGGAAGCGACCATCCTTATAGCAATACTGACAATAGTCGAAATTGATGCTGCCATCTGCATTTGTACCGCAATCCTCATTATTCATAAGAGGCATGCCGCAACTTTGGCAGAACAGAGGCAGCTGCCCCTCTTGGAATGCCTTTTCTTTCTTTGGGAAAGCAGCCT
Source organism: Bacteroidaceae bacterium (assembly GCA_045603885.1). Classification (GTDB taxonomy): domain Bacteria; phylum Bacteroidota; class Bacteroidia; order Bacteroidales; family Bacteroidaceae; genus UBA3839. The sequence continues at coordinate 3,747 of JAZUMZ010000306.1, forward strand.
CGTAGGACTCGAATGCCTCTGGGTTCTCATCTGCCACAAAGTATCCTTTCGGAGGACAGTAAGTGCCTTCTCTGTTGCCCCAAAAACCAGAAATCAGCTCTTTAGCGAGGAAATAAGGTACCTCTGACTCTCTCGGCTCCGCATGATAGTGAATCTTCATCTTGCTGGCGAGGTCGAAACCCGCGTGTTTGTAGAACTCGAGGTTGCCCTCCATGCACAGCAACCCGACACCCATCTCCTTGGCCTTCTCCAAAGCATATTGCAACAGCTTCAGTCCATAGCCTTTGCGCTTATAGTCTGGATGGATGCTGATGGGGCCGAAAGTCCACGAGAGCAAAGTCTCACCTTCACACCCATTCTCAGTGTCTAATGTGATTTCTGCCTTTGAGAACATCACGTGTCCGATAATCTTTCCATCATCCTCTTCCATCACAAAATCCAGTTCAGGGATGAAGTCGGGATTGTTTCTATACTGATTGAGCACGTAATGCTCTGTGCATCCAGGACGATAAACGTTCCAGAATGCCTCACGGGTCAGGTTCTCTACCTTGCGATAATCTTCTGCTTCTTCTAATCTGATTTTCATTTTTTAAAATTTAAAGTTAAATGGGGAGTTAAAATGGGAGTTAAATTAAATCAATTAACGATGCAAAAATATATAAAATCCACGATTGCCGCAAATATCTGGGATGTTTTGCATGATTATGTGACGAACGGTTTGGTTTTATGACAAAATAACAGTAAATTTGCCACTTGTTATGAGTAAAGAACACAAAGACACAATCCGCATCCGTATTATCAGCACAGCTTTCTCGGTATTGGCGTTAGCAGTTTTCAAGCCCTTCGGACTTAAAATCTGGCAAGGCAACGTTTATTTGCATCTGTCAGCCATTTTTGTACTTGGCTTTATGGTATGCCTTCTGTCGGACGCTGTGATGAGATACATAGTCAGGATGTCATGTGACAAGGATGATATCATCCATCTCATACGCCGCAACCTCTATTTCCAGATTATCAACACCGTCCTTGAGTCGCTTATGATTTGCATGTACCGCCATTTCATGCTCAGCGACCTCATTCCAGCGAACCATCTTTCCTGGGGAAATTTCTTCGAGACACTCATCATCATCGCGTTCTGCTCTTTTGCCATCGGCTTGTATTGGCGTTTCAAGTTTCGGAGCAAATATCTGGCGATGGAATTGGAAGAGACACAAATGCTTAATGAGCAGCTTAAGGAGCTTCAGCAGGCAACCGACAAACAATCAAAGGAAGCAGAGCGGATATCGGGAGACAAAAGCACATCTTCACCCCATACAGGAAGTGAAGGAATCTCTTGCCCTCAAAGTATCATGCTGACAGGCACCACCAGTGAGTCCGTGGCGCTTGATGTCTCCGACCTGCTTTATGTCGAGGCGGTGGGGAATTATGTGAAAGTCTGTCATTTGCGTGACGGCAGTTTAAATGTTGACATGCTTCGCGCCACATCCCATCAGATAGAGGACGAACTTAAGCCCTATCCTATGATTGTCCGCTGCCACCGCGCCTTTCTTGTCAATCTCGCCAAAGTGAGAAAAGTTGTGTCCAAAGCGGGTAAGATGCAACTTATAATTGAACACAGCCAGGAGCCTGTACCGGTTTCCCGCAGTAACATAACACATATCAAAGCGGCTGTTCTCAAGAAATAGGAACAGTCGCTTTCGATTTATGTAATCCCAAACACAATGGTTGCTGCTCAGCAGCAGTTGGAATAGGGATTCGCACAAATCCAGGATTTGTCAATCCATCCCTCGTGTCGTCCGTCGATAGTGCGGACCTTTATCCACTGGCCTTTCACTCCGACAGGTCTGAGAATCTGCTCGTCGGTAAATGTATAAGTCGCCTTGGCTTTCTCCGATGGCGTCGCACGCAGCTGAATACGCTGCCCTCCGTAGTTTCTCGTTGCGAATCCCACACAAGAATAATGGATCCAATAGCCTGTGGCGGAACCTTTCAGCTTGACATCGCCGTCAATTGTGATGTAGCAATTATCCACAATCTTCCACCATCCGTTTTTCACTCCGGTGAGCAAAAGCACGCACTCGCCGGAAGTCGGGATTTTGTCAACAATCTTCCCACTTGGCGCGTTTCTCACGTTGGTATATGGGCCGTCCTCATCCATAAGGAACACCTCCACATGGCTCTGGGCATAGACAGCAGACGCAACGAGCGTCAACAGCAACATAGTCAAAATCTTACGCATAAGTTTGGCGTTTTAAGGTTATTACTGATTATCTTTCCTGCAAATTTACGAAAAATTCGGATATAATGGGGCTTATGGGACTCATGGGGCTTATGGGGTTTATGGGGAAATATTAATGTGACACGATATAATTAATGATATCGACGATGTCTGTGATATTAACGGAATGGTCGGAGTTCACGTCAGCACGGTCTATATACTTTTTATCACCTGCAATCGTATGAATCACAGCCACAACGTCGGAGATGTTGACAGCACCGTCGTTATTCACGTCTTCAGCCGGGGATTGCGGCGACAAGCTCTGAATCGTCACACCTCCGCCTTTACCTGAGGGGTTTTCACCTGAATAGACGTATGGTTTTTTAAAAAAAGCCCCCTGCGGCTCTGTGATGGCAACATTGTCGCCCAAGACAAGTCTTCTTATCGGACCTATGTCATATACCGACCCGGAGCAGTGGACAGTTGACTGGCCTGTCACCTCTAAGTAGCCATAATAGTCCACTTCTGTAGTTCCACGTTCCGTAACATAAGTATAGCTCTTCCCCACAATGCAATACTGGCTCTCCACGTCCAGATTCCCGTCGGAAACGGTCAGACGGGCAAGTGAGTTGCTCATATATATTCCGTTTCCTGAAATGCCGTAATATCCTGGATTTCCCTGTATCGACAGTTTTGCTCCTTTCAGGATTGTAGGTCTGTCGATAAAGAGTGCGGGGTTGCCGTGGCATATCAACGACGACGGGACTGTACCCTCGACACTCAATGTCAGACTCTCAACAGCGTTGTGAATGGCAGGCGCATCTAAACATAAGATATGGGCATCACACATCTCCAGCGTGTTGGAAGCAGGCTCGTAGCGCAGGTAGCCGTTGTTATTCACCGTAACGCCGTTGATATTGGAAAGGTCATAGCAGTTAGCAGTGGTTATTTGCAGGCCACAAATCCACAGGTCATACTTGCTGAAGTGTGTGAAATATCCGTAGAGCGGATTTGCGTAAGCCACATCAGTCTTCGCTGAGGAATAAGGTATTGCACCCACGAGAGATTCACAGTCTTTGAACATATTGGTAGAATACTTGCAGCTCCATGAGTCATCGCATACGATGGTCTTCAGTTTTCCGCATCCCGCAAACATCCAAGACGTATTTTCCATTTTCGACACATCGAAACTGACAAGAGCGACACTTATGAGCAACGAGCAGTTTCTGAACATATACGACGCGTCCGCCAGACTGGTTGTCGTGGATGTACCGAAATCAACACGGGCAAGGGAGACACACTCTTCAAACATACCGCACATCGTTGTCACATTCGAAAAATCAAAAGAAGTGAGGTCCAAACCGATGATTGACGCACATCCTTTGAACATATTGCTCATATCTGCCACTTTCGACGTGTTGAGCCTACTAAGATCAAGAGCTTTCAAAGAAGCACAACCACAGAACATATTGCTCATATCTGTCACTCTCGACGTGTTGAATCCACTGATGTCAAGAGCGGAAAGCGAACCGCAGTTAAAAAACATATCGCCCATGTCGGTCACATTCGTGGTTATGAACGAACTGAGGTTTAGGCTGGTGAGAGAATTGCAATTGGAGAACATATTGGACATGGATGTCACGCTATTTACGTTGAAACTGCTCAGGTCGAGATTCTTTAGACTTGAACAGCCATAAAACATACCACTCATATCCCTTACATTGCCAGTTTGCATCTTGCTGGTGTTTAAATTCCAAAGCGAAGAGCAGCCAAAGAACATTCCACTCATGTCGGTTGTTGTGCTTGTGTTCAGATTCTCCAAGCCTATTATGGACTGAAGATTTGTCATCGAGCGGAACCAATTGGATGTAGTCCGAGGGACAACCTCAGAAAACGACTCATCTATAAATACGGCGTCAGCATTTTTGGCAACAGATTGACACCACAGTGGCAAACCGCTGTCTGTCAAATGCAGATCTGACTTTAACACCATGTCTCCCTTCCAGATGTAGTTTGTCGGATCACTCAGCAGTTTATAATAGTTGGTCTCACTCACGACGGTGAAACGCAGGACATTGCTCACTGAGGAATATATGGCACAAACCACACCTTCGGCCTTCGCCGAAGATGGCATACATATTGTAATGAGTGTAAGAAGCAATACTATCGTTTTTTTCCGCATAAGTTCTATGTCTTTAGGTTTGTGATGAGAAACTTTCTGCAAAAATATAAAAATATTTCGAAACAACTGCATTTCAGGAAAAAATAAAGCCCTGACGGAGGGCACGGCACAGGGCGAAGCCCGGAAGCATCCGTTTTTTCTTCTTTTGTTCTCTAAGGACAAAGGGAATAAGGGATTTTGATAATTAATGGATAATTACATGGTAATTATATGTTAAAAACAAGATAAAAAAAGTGGGTGGAGACGTACGCTTCGCTTAACAAAAACCATGCGGGTCAGGCATCGGAGATATGGAACCCCTTCAGGGTTCTCTGAGTGTTGTCTCTGTAACACCCCGGGTACGCTGCACTGCGTTTGCGACCCGGGGTTATTAACATGTAACCTCTCCGAGGTTATAATGCAAACGAAACAGCGTGCCTGCGACCCTTGGGATAACGAACACGAATAGCACGAATCAGACGAATCTTACGTGCCTCTGGCACTTGGATATTGATAAAAAGGAATTGATATAAGAAACAAGGATTAAAGGATTAAAAGGATTTGGTGCATCTTTGACGCTGATCT
>JAZUMZ010000307.1:0-3149 GCA_045603885.1 Bacteroidaceae bacterium
GTATAGTTGAAACTATCAGGGGTGGATTGGTGAAACTATCAGGGGTTGTATAGTTGAAACTATCAGGGGTGGATTGGTGAAACTATCAGGGGTGTGGCTTGAGGGGTTATTCCTCGTCAACGGTCTTGGTTATTTCCTGGGTCACCCAGTCTGTCACGTTGGTTGAGAAGCGGAGCGGGAAATCCCAGTCTTCGACGCTGACGACGATGAACTGCACGGTCTCAACTCCGATGCGTGCGAGTAGTATGTACCGCCGTCCCCCTTTGAGGTCGGTCAGGGTGATCGGAGTGCCGGTAATATTCTCATGCACTATGCGTGAGTATCTATGAACGGTATTGTCACGCACATAGGTGCCTCCTGCGTTTTTGGTGTACCCCAATCCCGAGTCTTCCATGTACCCGATCTCCAGATTGTCGTCGCGTGTTACGAAAGAATATGATATTTTTGGTGTGAGCGTTACCGTTGGCTGAGGAATGACATAGTATGTGCGACTCTCATAGTTGAGTTGCTGAGGAATGCCGTTCACTCCTGCGTTGACTGTTCCCGCCGCCATATCCTTGGAAAGGGAGTAGTCAGCGTTTTCCTTCCAGAGGTTGGTCCACTTATCCAGTTCCACGTCCTGAATGACCGCCTCATTGGATGAGAGTGTTCCCCTGAGGTTCTCACGTATCTCGTTTGTTCCGTAGTTAAAGACGGTGGCATGAGTTTCCGCGAGGTCGGTCCATGTGCCATCATTCAGATGGAGTGTTCCCTCGTGGTATAGAGCCGTCGGTGTCAGCGAGAAGTTGCTTACGAAAATCTTGGTCGAGTCCTGGTCCGGATCCGGCCCTTTGACAGGAGTTCCCGGCTCCAGCTCGTCGTAAACCCTCTGTACATAGACATCGATCCTTGCCAGCGCATGCTTGAAGAGGAACGGCACCTTTCCTGACATGAATCCGTAGCCGGCATCCATGTTCTTGTAGCAATCCTGCCGGGTTGCCCACATGATGTCCACCTGCTTATCGCTTGCCTTAGCCGCGGCTCCGTCATGGTCGAGCCTGTAACGAATCCACGGCGCTCCTGTCGCAGTGTTTCCCGATTTTCTCAATATTCCGCTTGCCTCCGGCTGCTCATCATAATATGCTGGTGAAGCCAAGCCGTCATCGTAGCGTCCGGTGGTATTCTCGAAATAATATTCTTTAGAGTCGAGTGTGACCGTCGGTCCCACGTATGGAGTATAAGCAAAAAAACTGAGATACTGCCTGTCGGCCTCAGTGGCTGTGTTGCCCGGATCGCCAGGCGCATTGTTCTCATCCGTTCCGTTAGGCCAGTATTTCACGGGCGAGTAGTTCCAAGCCGTTTTTCCCTCTGTGTTGATATATGCCCATTCCACCTGCTGATCATACATAAAATTCGGAGCCAGTGAGGATGCCGCTGTTGCCCAGACCCTGCTGTCGGTGTAGTATGCAAAAACTCCGAATCCATATGCCGACTCCTTGAGACGATCTACATTTCCGATATACCCGATGGCTCCTGCACGTGTATTTGCATTCTCCTGCTCCTCGGTCTCAACAGCAGTGGCATCGAACGAGACCGGTGTCAGAGCCTCCTCTTCTGCGGGCACGGCATCGTCGCTACGGCAAGAAGCTACAGTAAAGAGGGCTATTAAAGCAAACAGCCATATATAATGTTTTCTTGCAATGAATTGCATTGTAGTCATAAAAATCAGAGATTATGCGAGTTTATATACTCTTTTGCCTTCTGCTTCCCTATCTGGTCCCAGCGGTATTTCCACCTATAGGCCTCTTTTTGGTTGCGCTTGACCCCCACCCCGTCACGGAGACGAAGGAACACGGTACGCATAGCGTCCTCGTCGCCCAGCTCAGCTGCTTTTAGATACCAGTAGAAAGCAACTGCGGCATCTTTGCCGACAGCCCTTCCACGGTCGTAGAACTCTCCCATATAGAACGTGGCGGTCGGATCCTTCTGCTCTGCCGCCTTGCCGATCAGCGGCAACGCCTCCTCATATTTACGGTTGAAATATAGACGTAGTCCTTCGCTACGCAACTCGACCACATCCTGACTCCGTGCCATGTGAAAGTTGCTATTTATGTCCTGCGCCTTCGCTGCAAACACAGCAAAAATCAATATATGGAAAAAAATAATCCTTCTCATTAGAGTACAACTGTAATGTTTTAAATGGCAAAGTTATAAAATCCTAACGAGAAAACCAAACATTTTCAGCATTTTAACTTATGGATACTTCTAAAAATTAATTTTCACTATCTCTTGTTTGCTCCGTTTCACATCTACAAGGAAGCACGTCGAAATTCTGACGCCACAATCGCTGTCGCTACCGCCACATTGAGGGAGTCGGCATGAGTGGGTGTGGTGTTGAAGTTGGGGATGGTGATACGGTCGGTGACGAGTGCCTCGACATCAGGCGTGATGCCACGTCCCTCGTTGCCCATTACTACAAGTCCTGCCGACGGCTTGTCGGTGGTATATATATTCCTGCCGTCGAGGAAAGTGCCGAAGACGTGGAAAGAGCCAGTGAGAGAGGCAATAAGCGCGGGCAGGTCGGTATATGTGACATTGACCCTTGCGAGGCTTCCCATAGTGGCTTGCACAGTCTTGGGGTTGAACACATCGGCGGTGGACTCGGAGCAGAATATGTCTTTAATGCCGAACCAGTCGGCAATGCGGACGATTGTACCGATATTGCCCGGGTTCTGAATATCGTCGAGCGCCAGCGACAGGGTGTCGCTATTGACTGCCGGAATATCCATGGTCGCAGGTATGTCAAAGAGTGCGAGCACCTGCTGTGGGTGTTCAAGAAAACTGACACGACGGAGCTCGTCGGAGGTCACAACATCGTGCTCCACTCCGGCAAACGCCTGATGAGCGGCTTCCGCCCACTCCTCTGTCGCACAGAAATAGCGGCATTGGAACTTCACCGAGAGGTCTTCAACCGTTTTTGGGCCCTCTGCCACGAAAAGTCCATGGCGCACACGGTATTTTTTCTGCTCAAGCGAGCGTATAAGCTTTATTTTTGATTTTGACAACACAAATTATGTAAGATGTAAGATGTAAGATGTAAGATGTAAGATGTAAGATTTAGCAAATTTACATATTTTTGGGGATTTATAAGCCAGTTGAACAAAGAAAGT
>JAZUMZ010000308.1:0-5762 GCA_045603885.1 Bacteroidaceae bacterium
GTCTTCCTAAGACCGCTTGGCCTCCGACTTTGAGTTCAAACGTAAGACAGAAGAGTTGAAACAACATATTAAGGATTCACTCTTTGTTGTTGAGTCCAATAACAGGGAAATGTTGAAGCTTAATAAGGCGAGGGAGGACTCCATTATTAATGACCAATTGAGAGAGTTTAGCATACTTGACAGTTTGGAATCTGTCAGACGCGCACAATACAGGTCAGAAGACTCAATGCGAGTTGACTCGTTTATGTGTGGGGTGATATACGCGATTTCCAAGACAAACAAGATTTTAGCCCGTCAACTTGACATAAACAATTTTATTTATTATTTTACAGATGTAAATTCCCCAACTTTATCCTTACATGGATTTGATGGAGTCTCTAAAGAGACATTCACCATTTTAGACGATATAGATGCAAAACTATTGGACTCATTTGTATCTCCTGACAACAGGCTTTTATTCATTTTGTTCAAGAATAAAGGCAAAGAACTGACCGAAGTATTAAAATATGACATGTATGGAATGTCTGTGACAGAATATGAGTCAAAAGATGAATCAGGCAACATCTGCTATGATGCGGCAACCACAGAAGATGGGTTTTACATGAAATTTGGTGAAATTATTAAAGGAGAATTGTCTCCATCATATACCTTTTATTTTGACAGATATGGTAATTTCATAACTCGAAAACAATCATAAACGAACAAAAAAAAGGCGCGATAGGAAATCGCGCCTTTTCTTGTTTTAAATTATTAATTAGTACTCCATCTTGCTCATACGAACATAAGTATTATATCTACGCTGAGCGGCAGCCTTTGCTGCATCAAAGAGCTCTTGAGCTTCTGTCGGCTTAACTTTCTTCAGTGAGAGATAACGTACCTCACCCTCCAGGAAAGCCTGGAAATCATCCCACTTAGGCTCTTTTGAGTCAAGTTGGAATGGATTCTTACCTTCAGCCTCAAGACGAGGATCATAACGCCAGAGGTGCCAATAACCACATTCTACAGCTTTGGCTTCCTCTGCCTGGCTCTTGCCCATACCGCCCTTGGCCTTCAGACCGTGATTAATACAAGGTGCATAAGCGATAACGAGAGATGGTCCGGGATATGCCTCAGCCTCACGAAGAGCTTTCAGACACTGGGCGTTATCAGCTCCCATAGCAACCTGAGCCACATATACATATCCATAAGTTGACTGCATCAATCCAAGGTCTTTCTTCTGGATACGCTTTCCGCCAGCGGCAAACTGAGCGATGGCACCAATAGGAGTAGATTTAGATGACTGACCACCAGTATTAGAGTAAACCTCAGTATCAAGAACGAAGATGTTAACATCCTCACCTGATGCCAATACGTGATCCAGACCGCCATAGCCAATATCATAAGAGGCACCGTCTCCACCGATAATCCACTGGCTGCGTTTAACAAGATAGTGGCTTAGCTCACTTAGTTGCTTGCATGTCTCACATCCCTTATTGCGGCCTTCCTCAATAAATGGAGTCAGTTTCGCTGCTGCTGCTTTGGATGCGTCAGCATTGTCCTTGCTTTCAATCCACTCCTTTGCAGCTGCTTTGTAGCCTTCAGGAGCATCGGGATTGTCTATAACTTCCTGAAGCATTGTCACAATACGCTGACGAATCTTCTTATTTGCAATTTCCATACCCAGACCATATTCGCAGAAGTCCTCGAAGAGTGAATTAGACCAGGCAGGTCCCTGCCCCTTGGCATTCTTTGTGTATGGAGTAGAAGGAATAGAACCAGAGTAGATAGAAGAACAACCTGTTGCGTTGGCTACCATCTCACGGTCTCCGAAGAGTTGAGATATAAGTTTCACGTAAGGAGTCTCACCACATCCTGAACATGCACCAGAGAACTCAAATAAAGGTGTTGCAAACTGAGAGACACGAGGATTAGCCTTAACATCTATCAAATCTTGTTTGCTGCTGACGTTCTTCACACAGTATTCCCAATTCTTTGCCTCAGGCAATTCACCTTCCAAAGGAACCATCTTCAGGGCCTTACCCAATTTCGGATTTCCTGGACATACATCCACACAGTTTCCACAACCAAGACAATCCATAACACTTACCTGCATGCGGAACTGCATTCCCTTAAGCTGTGCCGGGGCTTTCATTTCAAGTGTAGCTGAATCAAAACCGGCAGCCTCCTTCTCATCCATAACGAACGGACGAATACAAGCGTGAGGACATACAAATGCGCACTTGTTGCACTGGATGCAGTTTTCAGAAATCCAAGTCGGTACAAACGCAGCCACACCTCGCTTCTCGTATGCTGCAGTACCTTGCTCCCATGCACCATCCTCATAGCCTTTATATGCGGATACAGGAAGAAGATCACCGTTCTGGGCGTTAATAGGTCTAACTACATTGTTGATGAAGTCAGGATCACTGTTCACTTCAGCAGGTTCATCTTCCAATTTAGCCCATGAGGCATCAATGTCGAGTTTCTTATATTCACCACCACGGTCAACAGCAGCATAGTTCATGTTCACAACATCCTCACCTTTCTTGCCATATGACTTAACAATGAACTTCTTCATTTGTTCTACGGCGAGATCTACAGGAATTACTTCCGTAATGCGGAAGAAAGCAGACTGCAGGATTGTATTTGTGCGGTTGCCAAGACCTATCTCCTGAGCAATCTTTGTGGCGTTGATATAGTAAACTGTTATGTTCTTCTGAGCGAAATAACGCTTCACATTGTTAGGCAAGTTCTTTGCAAGGTCATCTGCCTCCCAGATGGTGTTCAGAAGGAATGTTCCGTTCTCGCGAAGACCACGTGTCACGTCGTACATGCGCAGATAGGCCTGAACGTGGCATGCCACGAAGTTAGGAGTCTTAATCTGATAGGTAGAACGAATAGGGGTATCACCGAAACGAAGGTGAGAACAAGTGAATCCTCCAGACTTCTTAGAGTCATAGGAGAAGTATGCTTGACAGTATTTGTTGGTGTTCTCACCTATGATTTTTACGGAGTTCTTATTTGCACCTACAGTTCCATCAGCTCCAAGACCAAAGAATTTGGCTTCAAAGATCCCCTCACCTCCCAGTGCTTTCTCTTCTTCAAGAGGGAGTGAAGTGAATGTTACGTCGTCAACGACACCTACAGTGAAACGGTCTTTTGGCTGAGGTAACTTCAAGTTGTCGTAAACGCTGAGAATCATAGTCGGAGTTACGTCAGAAGAACCGAGACCATAACGTCCTCCTACAATCAGCGGAGCGTTTTTCTGTCCATAGAACGCGTCTTTAACATCGAGCAACAAAGGCTCACCGCTTGCTCCCGGCTCCTTTGTACGATCCAAAACAGCAATCCTCTTAACAGTCTTTGGAACTGCAGCCAACAGGTGCTTAACAGAGAATGGACGATAAAGATGAACGCTGATCATACCATACTTCGCACCGTTTGCATTTGCGTAGTCAATTGCCTCACGTGCTGCTTCTGATGCAGAACCCATAAGAATAATCAACTGCTCTGCATCTTCAGCTCCATAGTAAGAGAAGAGTTTGTACTCACGCCCTGTAATCTTGGACACCTCTTTCATGTACTCTTCAACAATGGCCGGAACTGCATCATAGTAAGGGTTGCAACTTTCACGGTGAGCAAAGAATGTCTCAGGATTCTCGGCCATACCCTTGGCCTGAGGATGCTCAGGAGAGAGGGCACGTGCGCGGAATTCGCTCAGAGCCTTCATATCTACTAATGGACGAAGATCCTCCATGTCAATCTCCTCAATCTTCTGATACTCATGAGATGTGCGGAAACCATCAAAGAAGTTGATAAAAGGAACGCGAGCCTTAAGAGCAGAAAGGTGAGCAACAGCAGAAAGATCCATTACCTCCTGCACTGAGCCTTCAGCCAACATTGCGAAACCTGTCTGACGGCAGGCCATAACATCGCCATGATCACCAAAAATACAGAGAGAATGACTTGCTATTGTACGTGCTGACACATGGAAAACGCTTGGAAGCAACTCACCTGCAATCTTATACATATTGGGAATCATCAGCAACAATCCCTGCGATGCGGTAAATGTTGTGGTTAAAGCTCCTGCTTGAAGCGAACCATGTACAGCACCAGCTGCCCCTGCCTCAGACTGCATCTCTTGAACCAGCACTGTGTCGCCGAACAGGTTCTTTCTTCCTGCAACAGCCCACTCATCCACATGCTCAGCCATAGGAGAAGAGGGAGTGATTGGATAGATGGCAGCCACTTCGGAGAACATGTACGCAACATGAGCTGCGGCCTGGTTACCATCGCATGTCATGAATTTTTTTTCTTTACCCATTTTTTTAGAATTAAAAAATTAATATTGTTTAATAACTTTCTATCAAATAAATATTTCGTTATGTTAATAGTACTTCAAACTCAATATAAGAAACCAAAAAGCCAAAGAGGAATCTGATTGCCCTCACCCACATCACATCGATTTACAGCAAAGAGAGTTTTGGACTTACTCTTCAACTTTGTGGAGTGTTCAACAATTTTGTATTCAGATGACCTGTCGATAAGGAAAGCACCAGAATTGCCAACTTTGTTAACCTTGTGATCTTTCCATAAAGAGTTGCAGAAAAATGTTTCCTGTACATCGTGCTCATCAAATCTTTTAGGGTAGAAACTATACATGAGATTTGAGTTATGAAGCAACACACGTGCAGGTTTTTTGGGGAACTCATCATCTTTGGTGTATATCATATTCACAAGGCGGGACTCCATCAGGTATTTTATGTAGTGCATCACAGTTGCTCTACTCATGCCCAATTCCTGAGCCAACTGGCTAATATTAGGAGCTGAATTACCGCTCATAGTGAGCAGATAGAATAATTGCTTGATTTTCGCCAAATATTTAAGTTCTATCTGTTTAATAAGCAGAATGTCAACCTCAATCATCATATTCATGGTCTTGAGAAGATTCTCCGAATAATTCTTGTTCTCAAGAAAGAATGGATAAAAACCATGATGAAGATAGTCGTTGAACAATTCACGTGGATTCACAGTCTTTAATATCTTCTGAGCAATTTCTGTGTGATGTTTCTCAATCTGTTCAAGTGTGAATGAAGGGAAATTACTTCCAGTTTTCAGATTGACAAATTCACGAAAAGAGAATCCTCTGAGATTATATGATTTTACAATACCATTAAGTTCAGGATTCTCTTCTTTCAGACGCATTACAGACGAACCTGTGAATATGATTTTCAATCCAGGGTATTTGTCGTAACATTCGCGCAACTGACTACTCCAATTGGGTTGTTTGAAAACTTGGTCGATGAGAAGTGTTTTACCACCATTATGATAGAATTCTCCGGCAAAAGAAACGATGCCCACGTTTTGGACGTAGAAATTATTTGTATTTATGTACAAACAGGAATTATCTGAAATATTAAAGTGCTCTTTAGCAATCTGTAGCAGAAATGTGGTTTTACCAACACCTCTGGCCCCTTTTATTCCTATCATTCTGTCACTCCAGTCAATTTCGTCCATCAGATAACGTCTGAATGTTGATTGAAGGTGTGTTACAAGATATTTGTGAGTTCTGAAAAATGATTCCATACTACGACAGACACATTTTTTATGCTTTTCAATTTATTTTTGCAAAGTTATGAAAAAAAATGCTAATTTGCAAACCCGACTTTGCAAAATTGAAAAAATATACAAAATTAACGTTGTTTAACTATTTCCGTCGGAGTGATTTTGTTCAATCTTATTGCTTTCTAGTTGTTAATGTTGGAATAGTTTTACCTTGTTGT
>JAZUMZ010000309.1:0-2527 GCA_045603885.1 Bacteroidaceae bacterium
CTGAGCGGGTCGCCCGGCATAAGCACTGTCTTAGCGAATGCACCTTCTGGTGCTGAATTGTGAGGGGTCATAACATTTATGATTTTAAGATTTATAATTTACTATTTACCATTTACCATTTGTTTAAAGATTTCAGGATTCAAAGCGCCTGAGAAAGTCCTCGCCTTAGAGGAAATCCTCTCCTGTGTCAAGCTGGATATCGTTGACAAAACGCCGTATGTTTTGGCTGTCTTTTCTGCATATCAGCAACACATTATTGTCCTCCACAACGATGTAGTCTTCAAGTCCCTCTCCCACGAAGATGTGATCTTTTGGCAGTTTCACCAGACATTCCCTACATTCGTAAAGGAAGGCTTGTCCTCCCATGACCGCATTATCCTCTTTATCCTTGTCAGTATATAAGAACATAGACTGCCATGATCCGAGGTCTGTCCATCCGAACCTGCAAAGCATAACGTCTGTGTTGTCATTGTATTCGAGACACACCTGTTCAATTGACGTGTTAGTACATTTTGAGAACACATCCTCAATGAAAGACTTTACTTCCCGTCCATCCCCAATCAGTTTAAGAGAAATGTCAAGCGACGGCATTTCTGTCTCTCTCTCCTGGGCAAAATTCGTAAAAGCCTTTGCTTTCCAAATGAATATTCCGGTGTTCCAAAGGAAGCTTTTGTCCTCGACGAACAGTTTTGCGAATTCCTCCTCTGGTTTTTCCGCAAACGACTTGACAGTGAATATGTTGTCGTCAACCTTTCTGTCCATCTGGATATATCCGTAGTTCACATCTGGCCTGACAGGCATAATTCCCATAGTCAGTATTCTGTCAGAGTTTGCTACGAACTCAAAACCTTTCAACACGTCTTCCTCAAACTGCCGCTCGTCTGTAATCATCTGATCCGACGGCATAATCAGCACCCTCGCCTCTGGTTCTCTGTGGAGAATGGTCAGTGTCGCCCAAGTCGCGCTTGGAAGAGTGTTTCTCCTCATCGGCTCAAGCAAGAGGTTGTTTTCGCCCAATTGGGGCAGTTGTTCTCTTACCAGGCTCTCGTAGTCTTCGTTAGTCGATACAATTATATTCTCCTCCTTGACAAATGCCAAAACTCTCTTGTAAGTATTCTGCAGGAGTGATTGCCCTGTACCGAGGAGATCTATAAACTGCTTAGGTTTGGAATGTGTACTTGCCGGCCACAGTTTAGTTCCGACTCCTCCAGCGAGAATAACGCAAAAATTTCTTTCTTCCATAAAGATTAAGACATCAAAGTGATACTCTCTTCTTATAGGGTACTTCTATAAATTAGTTTTTATCATCTCTTTGGCATTCTATTTCACTTCGACGCTTTACGTTTCTTAGCAGAATCCTGGCTCTTTTACCTTGAACCATAGCTCACTATGCTTCTGCGGCTGCAAGAGCCAACCTGTTCGCTAATAAACTGCAAATCGTCTGAAGCTAATTTATAGAACAACCCTATAAAATAATTCCAGTCTATCCAATCACAACCATAGTCCAGTTGTGCTTGTCCTGCTCAATTCCATACTGTATGTTCCTAAGGTGCTCAAACAGTTTTTTTGAAACAGGTCCCGGTTCCTCGCCAAACGAATATCTTTTTCCCGTCTCCAGATCGTCGATATATGATATTGGCGAAATCACCGCAGCTGTTCCGCATGCTCCCGCCTCCTCGAAAGTCTCCAGTTCCTCCTCAGGAATCTGCCTTCTCTCCACCTTGAGTCCGAAGTCCTCAGCAAGCTGCATAAGGCTTTTGTTTGTAATTGAAGGGAGGATAGATGTAGATTTAGGGGTCACATACGTATTGTTTTTGATTCCGAAGAAATTGGCAGCCCCACACTCATCCATATATTTTTTCTCCTTCGCATCGAGATAGAACTCACATGCATATCCGAGATCGTGTGCTTTTTTATTTGCCAGCAACGAAGCCGCATAGTTGCCTCCAACTTTATAGACACCTGTTCCGAGTGGCGCCGAACGGTCGTGTTCCCTGATGATGACGTAAGGATTAGTTGCGAATCCTCCTTTGAAATAGGGTCCCACAGGTGTGACGAGAATCAGGAAGAGGTATTCCTGAGACGGATGCACACCCACCTGTGCGCTTGTTCCTATAAGCAGCGGCCTTATATAAAGTGTCGCACCGCTCTCATAAGGCGGTATGAATCTCTCGTTAAGTCTCACCACTTTCTTCACCATCTCGATAAAGAGCTCTGTAGGCACCTCCGGCATAAGAATGCCGCGGCATGTACTCTGCAGCCTGGCTGCATTCTCGTCGGGCCTGAACACCCTTACTTTCCCATCAGGACATCTGTAAGCTTTCAACCCTTCGAAAGCCTCTTGTCCATAATGAAGGCATGTTGCCGCCATGTGGAGTGGTATAGTCTCCTCGCTGCTAACCTCAATCTCTCCCCATTTTCCGTTGCGGAAATAGCAACGTACGTTATAATCAGTTTTGCGATAGCCAAATCCAAGATTGGCCCAATCCAAATTTTCAGCCATATTATTCATATTTATCAATTATAT
>JAZUMZ010000310.1:0-4940 GCA_045603885.1 Bacteroidaceae bacterium
GCTTGGCCTCCGACTTTTTAAATTTGTGTGACAAAATTTACTTACTAAAAAAAAGTTAAAGCGGTAATATTTGTTTGTGTGACGGGCTGAAGTATATGTATGGTAATGCCCCTAAGTGGCAAATTGGCAACTTGGGGGCATCACAATTGTACATAATTCTTTTATTGAACTACCATTATGCTAAACGGATGTCAATCTGCGAAAACAGTGTTGGGCAGAAGTGTGTAACCTCTACGAGGTGCAAAGTATTTAACACCAAGCTTTTCCTGTGCTTTGAGCTCGTATGGCAGCTTTCCTGCGTTCTCGGGTTTTATGATTACCTGAGTTCCTACTCTTGCAAACTGGCGAAGTGTGTTCAAATCGGCATTACGAAGGCGGATGCAACCCTCACTGTCACGTCCTGGTACTGATGCGGCGTTACCGCTGCTGCCATGAATACCGATACTGGTGTTGCCGGAGACGCGGGGATGGCTGTTCAGACGCAGACGCATGAACCAGTCGCCGTAAGCTAAGATGTTGCCACGACCATCTCCAAAATTGTGGCGCCAGCTGCTTGCTGGCTGAATCTGGCTTATGGTGAACGGAACGTATTCACCGTTACGCTTGGCGCATACAGGGGTGGTGCCGTCGCCGGAACGCTGTTTGTCGCCTGGGTTACGGGCTACGCATACAGGGAAATGGGCAACTAAAGAAATATCACCGTCAACACGTTCATATACGTATATGCGGAATTCTCGCTTGGATATCACGAAAAAGCAGTTACGTGGATCTGCGTCGGCTTTGTACACTTTGCCCTCGTCTGTGCAGTCGTACACGTGAAAGCGTTTCTTGGGAAAAGACCTGTCGTAAACCCAACGCATGCCAAACTGTGGAGGGTCGGTGGCGGGATTGTCAAAAGAGAGCTCTGCCTCTTTTTTGCAATCGTGGCCTTCAGCGCAACATGATTTATGCTGCTGGTCAACACGCTGAACGTCGGCAGGACGTTGGTCGGCATTGTTACGAGCCGGCTGCGCAAATAATGTAAGTGCTGAAGTCAGCAGTCCTATGATTAATAAATTTCGTTTCATATCGTGGTATTATTCTAAGTAAGCATATTGTGAATGAACATACACGACTCTTCCGTTATAGCGTGTTTTGTAGAAACTGCCCACACGCGCAATGAAAGGAAGACGGGTGTATTTGGGTACGTGAATGTGGTAGCCGTAACGGTCGCTCAAAATCGGTGCGTTCAGGCTTGGACTCAGGCGGAAATTCACGTTTGTGCCGTTAATCACAATCTCACCGCTGTTGTAAGACGGCTCTGGACGGTGGTGGCGATAACCACTGCCTGCAAATTCAGAGAATTGGGTGGAGACCCAAAGTATATCACCGTTTACATAGATGCTGTGAAAGCCGTTGCGGGTCTCACCTGCATAGTCGAAGGTCGTTCCACGGGAGTAGTGGATGTGACGGCCGTTGTAATCGCTTAGGATAGCGGCACGCATTGACGGACCAAAACGAAGGTTGGTGTTGCCGTTCAACAAACGTATCCTTTGTGCGGAGGCACTTAGTCCTATAAGAAGGAACAAAACAAATAATTTGGTAAATCTTTTCATAGCTCTTAATTTTATGTCGTTAATATAAAAGTTGAGAGGATATATCTTGAATAGTTTTCATTTAACGCAATAATTATTTTTTCTCGAAGTGAAAGCCGGTCTTCATGCCGCTGTAGTTCTTAGTGAGGGTGGACAAGGTTCCGAGAGTGGCATTGCCTGATGAGGAAGCTAAACTTTGGGCGATATTCATCAGGGCAGTGGTCTCAAATGTAAGTTCCAATGAGCTGCCGGAAACTTTTGCGTAGGCTGAGGGAAGCGAGAGCAGGCCATTGCTTTTGATGGAAATCTTGTTTGTGCTTGAGTCAAACTCGTATGTCCCTTTGGATTCTTTGCCTTTTATTACATAAGTGCATGACTTGTCGGAGTTGAATGTGATTGTGAACGAGCCCTTTGTAATTCCCATAGTCTTGTAAGAACTCTCGAGCTTGCTCTCAATCTGTTTGTTGGCAATTCCGCTCGCTGCAGAGGCGAGAAGGTTGTTGCTCTCCATCTGAACTGCGGGTTCTTGATATACCCATGTGCCCACTATTGTGGATTCGTTAGTACGGCTTGTGATGTTGCTGATTATACCGCCTAAAACATCAGCGGCACCGCTGTTTCCGTTTTCGCTTACCAATGGTTTGCTTGTCACACCGCAGCCAATCAGCACTAAAAAAATACCAATCAAAGCTGCTGAAAAAACAATACTTTTCATTGTTATGTTTGATTTTGTTTTGTCTGTGACTTTTCAACATATTTGTTTTAAAATATATGCAAATATAGTTAATATTTTCCGTTATCCAATGTTTTTACAAAAAAATACCGTAATTTTGCAGAAAATTATAAAATATTTATGTTAACTTTTTTGTCCTTTGGCAGTGGAAGCTGTGGTAATTGCTACTACCTTGCGAATGCTGACCAGGCTATTATCATAGATGCAGGTGTGGGAATCAGGGCAATAAAGAAGGCTTTATTGAAATATGCCGTCAATGTGCAGAATATCAAAGCGATTTTAATTACACATGACCACTTTGACCACACAAAGGCTGTCGGTTTTTTAAGCCGTTTTCTAAATAGAGACTTCTATGCCTCACCAAGAGTTATTGAGAGATTATATAACTCCAGAATGATTTCGTTTGACAGCGAGAAGGCAAAGCCGATAGAGCCGGGTGAGACCTTTTGTCTCGGCAACTTCAAAATCACTCCTTTCAGATTGCCGCATGATTCAACCGACAATTATGGATATTCTATTGAGACTGACGGGCAGGTGTTTACAATCATGACTGATGTTGGTGAGGTGACAGATAATGTAGTGGAGTTCATACGTCGTTCAAATAACATCGTTATTGAGACGGATTATGACGAGCAGATGCTTGATGCAAACCCACGTTACGAAAAAAAACTCAAGGAGCGTATTGTCGGAGGGAACGGGCACTTGTCTAACGCTGTCACAGCACAAGTGCTGGCGGAGAATTATCACCCGGGACTTAAAAATATCTGGCTGTGCCATCTCAGTGGCGAGAACAACACGCCGGCAATGGCATGGGAGACGGTGGCAGACAAGATGAGACAGGCGGGATTTACGCCTGGAAAAGATTTTATGCTCGATGTGCTAAGAAGAGATGTGATATGCGGACCTTGGTCTTTCTCTCCTGGGTGTGTGGCTGACAAGACTTTTTTCTAACAAATTTGAGATAATTCAAACTGTTTATATAAGTACACTTAAGATAATCATGCAACAATTCAAAGCGGCATTGTTTGATCTTGACGGAACTCTTGTCGATACAGAGGGACAATACTCTGTGTTCTGGAGTGATATGGGACGCAGGTTCCATCCCGAAATACCAAATTTTGACCAGATAATCAAAGGCACAACGCTCACAAGTATATTTGAGAGATATTTTCCGCTGCAATCACAACAAGATGAACTGACACCGCTGCTTAACCAGTGGGAGGCTGACATGGAATACCCGTTTGTAAAGGGGGTGGAGACGTTCATGGAGAGTCTTAAGGCGAATGGAGTGAAATGTGCTGTGGTTACAAGCTCCAACCAACCCAAGATGGATTCGGTGAGACGGAAAGTTGAGAATTTCGACCGCTTGTTTGATATAGTACTTACAGCAGAGGATTTCTCTGCGTCAAAACCCGACCCCGACTGCTACCTCAAAGCAGCGGACAGGCTAGGGGTAAAAAAAGAAGAGTGTGTGGTGTTTGAGGATGCGTTAAACGGATTGCAGGCTGGAATGGCGGCTGGTATGTTTACTGTGGGATTGACCACGACTAACAGTGAGGAGACAATTAAAAATCTATGTCATCTCACGGCTCAGGACTTCACTTCTCTTGATTTTAAAATGTTGGATTCTGAACTGGCTCAGAGAATATAAAATTCAAAATTAATCGTATATTTATAAAACTTAAATATTATGGCTGGTTATTTAGTTGATGATGCGAGGAAAGTCACCACACATCGTCTGATTCAAATGAAGCAAGAAGGTAAGAAAATTGCAATGCTTACCTCATACGATTACACTACCGCAAAAATTGTGGACGAGGCGGGAATGGACATCATTCTTGTGGGAGATTCCGCATCTAATGTCATGGCGGGTAATGTGACAACTTTACCTATCACGCTTGACCAAATGATTTATCATGCGAAAGCTGTGGTGAGAGCAACCAAAAGGGCACTTGTCGTTTGTGACATGCCTTTCGGTACTTATCAGGCTAACCCGACTGACAGCGTGATAAATGCCATCAGAATCATGAAAGAGTCACATTGCGATGCTCTTAAACTTGAGGGAGGTGTGGAGATTCTGGATAGTGTCAGGAGAATTCTTGATGCGGGAATACCAATATGCGGACACCTCGGACTTACACCTCAGTCTATCAACAAATTTGGAACTTATACGGTTAGGGCTAAAGACGAGGCGGAGGCAAACAAACTTAT
Organism: Bacteroidaceae bacterium; assembly: GCA_045603885.1. Lineage (GTDB taxonomy): Bacteria > Bacteroidota > Bacteroidia > Bacteroidales > Bacteroidaceae > UBA3839. The sequence goes on from JAZUMZ010000310.1 coordinate 4,519, forward strand.
TAGCGACGCACATGCTCTTGAAGATGCGGGATGCTTTGCAGTGGTATTAGAGAAAATACCTGCAAAACTCGCGGCGAGGGTGGCGAGCGAGCTCACTATTCCTGTTATCGGAATTGGTGCGGGACACCAGGTGGACGGACAGGTGCTGGTGGTGGCTGACATGCTTGGAATGTCAAAGGGATTCACACCGAAATTTCTCAGAAGATATGCCGACCTCGCTACAATTATGACAGATGCAATCGGACAGTATATCACCGATGTCAAAAATGTTGATTTCCCTAATGACAACGAACAGTATTGATTTTGCAATCTGAATGCTAAAAAAATGCCACTTTTGTGGCATTTTTTTTGTCTTTAAAGCTTATAAATACTTAAATTCCATGAATTTTGCGGCGTTTCGGGATTTTTTTTGTAATTTTGCA
>JAZUMZ010000311.1:0-7872 GCA_045603885.1 Bacteroidaceae bacterium
TAAGACCGCTTGGCCCCCGACTTTCTCGCTCACGCGGCGGCCGTAGAGGTCATAGATGACATCCTCGGCACCCTGTACCTCAACAACATCCTCAATAGCAGTTGTGCCGTCAATAGTGATGCGCACACCCGCGCTCAGTTCCGCGCCGTCAAGGTTCAAATAAGCCTTGTTCTTGCCCAGCGTACCGGTAGCCTTGTAGAAAGCCACACCGCCCTGGCCGTCGCCCTTGAGGATATAGCCCTCGACACCACCGCCGAAAGTGACAGTACCGTTGCTGCTACCCACAAGCATGTTGTCTGTGAGAGCCGCGTCGGCAAACTCACCCACACCGGTCATCGTGTAGCTGCCGGCAGCATCCGCCATAAGCATCACACCCGCATCGGCAGGGATAGTCTTGCCCTCCTCAACTGCCTCAAGCTTTGCATAGCCATTGTCCATAGCCTTGATGTAATATGCTGCAACACCCTCGGGACATCTTGTTGACACCGGAGCACTGAACGTAGCCAACGCCTTTGACTCGCCGTCGATGGTACACTCGTTGAGGTTTACAGAATAGGCAGGATTCTTGTATGCATCGCCGGTAATCTCGTTTACTGTAAGATTACGAAACTTGATATTGTAGCCATAATATTGGTATCCAAAGAAAAGAATTTTTACGAACCCCACCTCCTCGCTTTCATACAGGAAACCGATATTACCATTAGGCAGGATTGTCATTGTAGAGTAAGCCGAAGCACCGTTGTCAACCTCGATACCCTTTGTCCAGCCACTTGTAAAGTCACTTACAGCCCAAGAGGTCTTGTCCGCCTCAAAAGCCTTATAGAAAACAGTAACATTACTACGCTTTTCATTACCACTGGTTCCTGCAGGCAAAGACTGAAGCATCACGTTATATGTCTTACCGTCATTTACATTTACAAGACCCTTGTAGAAAAGAAGTTCGCCATTACATCCGCTCTTACCGGAAGCACTGGCAACATTACCCTCAAAATTATAGACTTCATCAGGCTGTCCTTCCCAATTACCTTCGGCAGTTTGAAGATTTGTAAAGTTAAAGACATTGAATATACGGCCACCATTGGCACGGCTGCTGATTACAATGTCGCCGTTAGGCAGCTCCTCAAGTTTTGCCTCGTTACCACCCCTAACACACATACCGTCACCAAGCAGGTTCCAACTATTGCCGAAGTCATCGGAATATACAACGTAGTTGCCCTCACCTTCACTGCCATCAACCAACAGAGCACCATAAATACGATAATATTCAGCACCTTCTGCCTTTACAATATTAGACTGCAACATTCTACCCGATGCCATAAACATTGTATAAGCAGAAGACAATTTACCGAAAAACGCATCTGACACGTTGTCATCAGGCTCGCTCCATTCTCCATTGGCGGCAGAACGAACAATGCGTGACATTCCATTATGAGTTGTTGACGAGCCACTGCCATATACAACTTTTCCTGATACGCATATTACAAGCGCATCACCACTCTCACGGTCTACCACAAGCGCAGCATCACCATAGCCGCAGTCATCTGTACCATCGGCAATAAGTTTCGCTTCACCACTCCATGAGTAATTCCCTGCTGCATCCATAGTAGCCACCTTGGCATACATATCAACCTCACCGTTACCGACATCTTTGTAACAGGGGCGATAGTCACTGATTGCAAGCAGACTACCATCCTTCAATGTTGCAATTGCCGGAATACGGTACGGACGTTCAGCTCCAGTAGACAAGAACACATCATCCTGCGCGCTCGCAGAGAAAATGCCTGTGGCAACAAGCGCCAAGGCAATCAAAAGATTTTTTTTCATAAAATAAGTTGTTTTTGTTTGAGCCCTCCGGCTCTTTTATATTTCAATGTTTGTCAGCAGGAACAACGTCACAAAAACAGGGCATAAGCCCTCCGGAAACGCCCCTGCAAAATCGGGTGCAAAGTTACAAAAAATCCTTTATATATAAATACCTATATATACAATCTACGCAACATTTCTATAAACAACAATATTTTAACAACAAGCTACTAAACCGTTTAGAGCGGAATATTTAACAAGAGAGGCAACGGGTGAAGGGTTAGAGGTTAAAGGTTAAGGGCGAAGGGTGGGGGTTAAAGGTTAAGGGATTATGGGTTAAAGGCAACGGATGACGGGTTAAGGGTATCCGTAGCTTCCCGTTAAAAAAAGCTATTGTCTCCCTGTGTTAGGGAGACGAGCAACGAAGTTGCGGAGAGGGTCGAATTAGCCGTTTGAATAGCTCCCATTATAGACCCTAAAGACCATATAACTTTGGCGCCAAACACAAACAGCTGCTCCCCTTGTTTGTAATCAAGGGGAGCTCCGCGAAGCGGTGAGGGGCTAAATGTGTATCAGCTTCGCGAAGCAGTGCGGAGAGGGTCCCGTTAATCGTAGAACGAGGAGAGATCTCTCGTCGCTGCGCTCGCTCGAGATGACAAATTCGCTTACCCGCAGCCTTTATCGTTAAACCAACGCCCATTAAAGACCCTAAAGCTATTGTCTCCCTGTGTTAGGGAGACGAGCAACAAAGTTGCGGAGAGGGTCCCGTTAATCGTTAAACAATAATCGTAACCCCCACTCCTTTTCTCAATAAAAAAAATCACATTTTTTTGCATTTATTTGATAAATAAACACTACCTTTGAAAATGGTGCGACCAAAAGCACTATTTTGCGTTAAAACATTGTAATTAACCTTTATAAAACAAATTAAAATGAAACCTACACTTTTTGTATTGGCTGCAGGTATGGGCAGCCGTTATGGCGGTTTGAAACAGTTGGATGGTCTGGGCCCAAACGGCGAGACAATCATGGACTACTCTATCTATGATGCAATCCGTGGTGGCTTCGGCAAGTTGGTATTCGTTATCCGCAAGGACTTTGAGCAGGATTTCCGCGACAAGGTATTGAGCAAGTACGAGGGCCACATCCCAACAGAGTTGGTATTCCAGGCTATCGACAACCTTCCCGAGGGCTTCACTGTTCCCGAGGAGCGCACAAAGCCATGGGGTACAAACCACGCAGTACTCATGGGTAAGGATGCCATCAAGGAGCCTTTTGCAGTAATCAACGCCGATGACTTCTACGGCCGCGACGCATTTGCCGTTATGGGCAAGTGGCTCAGCGACCTCCCCGAGGGCAGCGAGGGCAGATACTCAATGGTAGGTTTCCGCATCTGCAACACACTCAGCGAGAACGGTAGCGTTGCACGCGGTGTATGCGAGAAGAACGAGCAGAACATGCTTACAGGCGTTGTCGAGCGCACAGAGATCATGCGCGTTGACGGCCCTATCTGCTACAAGGACGAGGAAGGCGCTTGGCAGCCCGTTGGTGAGGAGACACCGGTATCAATGAACTTCTGGGGATTCACACCCGACTACTTCAAGCACTCTGAGGAGCAGTTCGTTGACTTCTTGAAGGAGAATATCGACAAGCCAAAGGCTGAGTACTTCATCCCATTGGTAGTGAACAACCTCACTACTTCAGGCAAGGCAAGCTGCGAGGTTCTTGACACAACAGCAAAGTGGTTCGGCGTGACATACGCTGCTGACCGTCCGGCAACAGTGGAAAAGATACAGTCACTTGTTGACGCAGGCGAGTATCCCGAGAAGCTGTTCTAAAAAACAGATTCCAATAATAGCAACTGCGCGCACTTCAAAAGTGCGCGCAGTTGTTGTTTTAGGATAGTTGGGGGGCGTCATTTGATAAGGGCCTAAAGGCCTCTAAAGCCCTTTTTATATTCCTCCCCTGTTTTAGGGGAGGTGGCTGAAAAGCCGGAGGGGTTACCGTTCAGCACAAAACACCCGCGTTCAATACTTTTATTACCCTCTCCGAGGCTGCGCCTCTCGTCTCCCTAACACAGGGAGACAATAGCTTTTTATATTGCTCCTCTGGCTTAACCCCTATAATATTCCTCCCCTGTTTTAGGGGACATTGCGAGCGAGCAATGGCCACCTTGATTACAAACAAGGGGAGCAGTTGCTTGTGTTTGACGCCAAAGTTATAAGGTCCTTAGGGTCTATAGTGGGAGCTATTCAAACGGCTAATTCAACCCTCTCCGCAACCTCGTTGCTCGTCTCCCTAATACAGGGAGACAATAGCTTTGAGGTCCTAAAGGTCCTTAGAGTCTTTAGGGCCCTTAATCGGCGAAATTCCTTTCACCCTTCACCCTTCACCCCTCACCCTTAACCCCTCACCCGTTAACCGTTAAACATTCATTATAATATAATGTACGCGCGCGCGAGGATTATGAAAAAGCAACAGCGTTAAAAGATATTAACATTCGGCCCAAAAGCGCTTATGCGCGAAATGTCTGCAAAATTCAAAATATGCTTGCATTTTGTCAAAACCCCAAAAACCACCCCACAAGGCCTCTAAAAGCCCATTTTTTAAATAAAATAACAAAAAGAGAGTCGCTTTGTCGCAATTCTTACTCGTTTTTTTACTTAAACTATTAAAAAGTCAACATTGACAAATAGTCAAAATGAGAGCATTTTTAGCTTTTTTAATAAAAAAACCACACTTTTGTTGAAAAATAATGCTTAACTTATTTTAAAGTTTCAATTAAATATCGTATTTTCGCGCCATTAATTTCCTTTTAAGTACATACTGAAGAGAGATTATAACTAACTAAATAATTAATTATTATTAACTTAAATTTCATTTATTATGAAAAGAGTGCTATTTCTTTTGACCGTTATTCTTATGGGTATCGGTACAATAGCAGCGCAAAGCGCCAAAGTGACCGGTAAGGTTACCGACACAAACGGCGAAGCTGTTATTGGAGCCTCTGTCTATGTAATCGGTACCAATGTAGGTACCAATACAGACATCGAGGGTAACTTTACAATTGAAAATGTACCAAGCAGCGCTACAACACTCCGCGTTTCATACATCGGTATGACAACACAGGAGGTGCACATCCTCAAGGGCAAGCCTATGAAGGTTGTTCTTGTTGAGGACGGTATCGCTCTCGACGAGGTTATCGCCGTAGCTTATGGTACTGCCAAGAAGTCACAGTTTACCGGTTCGGCAGCTGTCGTAAAATCAGATGAGATCGGCAAGATCCAGACATCTAACGCAGCTAACGCCCTTACAGGTAAGATGGCCGGTGTACAGTTGACAAACGCTTCAGGTCAGCCCGGTGCAACAACTCCAACTATCCGCGTACGTGGTATTTCTTCAATCAACGCAGGTAACGCGCCTCTCGTAATCCTTGACGGTGCTCCTTACGACGGTGATATGAACAATATCAACGCACAGGATATCGAGTCAATGACTGTATTGAAGGATGCTGCTTCTAACGCCCTCTACGGTGCCCGTGGTGCAAACGGTGTCATCATGATTACTACAAAGAAGGGTGCATCAGGCAGCGCACGCGTTACATTCGACGCAAAGTGGGGTTCTAACTCACGTGCTACACAGGACTACGACTATATCAAGAGCCCGGCACAGTACTACGAGGTTTACTACGGTGCTTTGAACAGCTACTTGATGAACGAGCAGGGTTACAGCGCATCTGAGGCTCACATCGCAGCTAACGACCTCATGGTTGGTTCAAGCAGCTACGGTCTCGGCCTCAACACTTACACTGTACCCGAGGGCCAGTACCTCATCGGTACAAACGGTAAGCTCAACCCCAACGCTACTCTCGGCCGTATGTTGACATACAAGGGTCAGGATTACTGGATGATTCCGGACGACTACATGGACGAGGCATACGACAGCAGCCTCCGTCAGGAGTACAACCTCAACATCACAGCAGGTAACGAGCGTTCTTCATTCTACGCTTCTGTAAACTACCTCGACAACGAGGGTATCACAGCCAACTCAAACTACGAGCGTCTTACCGGTCGTTTGAAGGCTGACTACAAGGTTAAGAACTGGTTGAAGGTTGGTGCAAACACAGCTTACACACACTTCGATTCTAACTCACTTGGCGAGGACGGTGCTTCTAACTCAAGCGGTAACATCTTCGCATACGCAACTCAGATTGCTCCTATCTATCCTCTTTACATCCGCGACGCCGAGGGTAACATTATCCGCGACGAGAACGGTTTCAAGCGTTATGACTACGGTGATGGCCAGAACGCAGGTTTCGTTCGTCCTTTCCTCCCCGATGGTAACCCATATTCAGCTAACCAGCTCGATATCAACAATGCAGAGGGTAACGCATTCAACGCCACAGCATTTGCCGAGGTCACATTCCTCAAGAACTTCAAGTTCACATGGACCAGCGGTGTAAACGTTGACGAGACACGTTCTACAAACACAACTAACCCATACTACGGTACATACGCAAGCTCTAACGGTATGGTATACAAGTACCACACTCGTTCAATCTCTTGGAACCACCAGCAGCTTTTGAACTGGGAGCAGGAGTTCGGCGACCACAACATCCAGGCTATGCTCGGTCACGAGTACTACAGAAGCAAGTACTACTATCTCTACGGTTCAAAGAGCAACCAGTTCGACCCCACAAACGACGAGTTGGCAGGTGCTATCACTGACAAGAGCAGCAACTCTTACAGAAGCGACTACAACACCGAGGGTTACTTCGGCCGTATCATGTACGACTACGATGAGCGCTACCACATTTCAGCATCTTACCGTCGCGATGCATCTTCACGTTTCCACAAGGACAACCGTTGGGGTGACTTCTGGTCTGCAGGTATTGCTTGGGTTATCTCTAAGGAGGATTTCTTCAACGCACAGTGGGTTGACCTCTTGAAGTTCAAGGCTTCTTACGGTGAGCAGGGTAACGATCAGATCGGTAACTACCGTTACACAAGCCTCTACAGCATCGTGAATGCAAGCGGTCATCCGGCAGCAGTTCCTTCAACATTGGGTAACAAGGACATCACATGGGAGACACAGGGTAACTTCAACGTAGGTTTCGACTTTGATTTGTTCCGTGGCCGTTTGAGCGGTTCTGTTGACTTCTTTACAAGAAAGACAACTGACATGCTCTTCTCATTCCCATTGCCACCATCATACGGTTACACAAGCTACTATGCTAACGTGGGTGACATGAAGAACACAGGTCTTGAGATTGACTTGAAGGGTACTCCTATCAAGACAAAGGATTTCGAGTGGAACGTAAACCTCAACTTCACTACATACAAGAACAAGATTTCTTACCTCCCCGAGGAGCGCAAGACAAATGTTGTTGATGGCAAGGGTGGTTACACAAGTGGCAGCTACTTCTACGGTGAGGATTGTGCACTCTACACATTCCACATGAGAAAGTATGCCGGTGTTGACCCTGAGACAGGTAAGTCAATGTGGTGGAAGAACTTCACAAACCGTCCTGTAGTTGACGCAGAGGGCAACCCTGTATACGAGATGGTTGACGGTGCTCCAAAGCTCGACGAGAACGGTAACCCTGTTCAGAAGCTCGAGAGCGGTCGTGAGAAGACCACAGAGTATGCCGATGCAAGCTACTACCTCTGCGGTACAGCTCTGCCCGATGCATACGGTGGTTTCGGTACTTCATTCGCATGGAAGGGCTTCGACCTCTCAATCGACTTCTCATTCCAGCTCGGTGGTCAGGTTTATGACGGCGACTATGCAGGTTTGATGGCATCACCTACTTCAACATCAAGAGGTACAAACATCCACGCTGACGCTCTCAAGGCATGGACTCCCGATAATAACTCTAATATTCCACGCTTACAGTTTGATGACAACTACACAGCAGGTACATCTGACCGTTTCTTGACAGATGCTTCTTACCTCAGCCTCAACAACATCAACTTCGGTTACACATTCTCTAAGATGCTTACCAAGAAGTTCGGTGTAGAGAGACTCCGTCTGTACGTTGCAGCTGACAACATCTAAGTCGGAGGCCAA
>JAZUMZ010000312.1:0-9037 GCA_045603885.1 Bacteroidaceae bacterium
AAAAAACATTTTAAAAGTCAAATGTTTTGTGTAACTTTGCAAAACTTTAGCTTACAGAATTATAAAGTTAATTTTAAATATGGAAAATCAATCAGTTAAGCCTGCCGATGGTAAGTTAGGTATCATGGTGGTAGGTCTTGGTGCTGTAACATCTACTTTTTTTACTGGCGTGTTTATGGCACGCAAAGGGTTGACAAAACCTGTCGGTTCAATGACTCAATATGACAAGATTCGTGTTGGTAAAGGCGAGAACAAACAATACCTTGGTTATTATGATATCGTTCCTCTCGCAAAACTTGATGACATTGTTTTTGGTGCGTGGGATGTGTACCCGGCAGATGCATACCGTTCAGCTATGTACTGCCAGGTTCTTAAAGAGAAAGATATTGAACCCGTACGTGATGAACTTGAAAAAATTGTCCCGATGAAAGCGGCTTTTGACAAAAACTTCGCCAAACGACTGGATGGAGATAATGTCAAAGACTGCAAGACACGTTGGGATATGGTTGAGCAAATCAGAGAAGACATACGCAAATTCAAGGCAGAGAATAATTGCTCAAGGATTGTAGTGGCATGGGCCGCATCTACGGAGATTTATGTTCCTCGCAACGAAAAGGTGCACGATACACTTGAGGATTTTGAAAGAGCAATGAAGGAAAATGATACAGTAAACATTGCCCCTTCTATGTGTTATGCGTATGCTGCATTATGTGAAGGAGCACCATTTATAATGGGTGCGCCAAACACAACTTTGGACATTCCTGCAATGTGGGAACTTGCTGAGAAGACAAAAATGCCGATATCGGGTAAAGACTTCAAGACTGGACAAACACTCGTTAAGTCTGGATTTGCTCCAATAATAGGAACCAGATGCCTTGGCTTAAGTGGCTGGTTCTCTACAAATATATTGGGAAACCGTGACGGTTTGGTCCTTGATGTTCCAGAGAATTTCAAAACAAAAGAAGTCTCTAAACTGTCAACATTGGAATCAATACTCGTGGAAGATAATCAGCCCGATTTGTATTCCGACTATTTCCACAAAGTCAGGATTAATTATTATCCTCCACGCAATGACAACAAAGAAGGTTGGGACAACATAGATATATTTGGATGGATGGGCTATCCAATGCAGATTAAAATTAATTTTCTCTGTCGCGATTCTATCCTTGCTGCGCCGTTGCTCCTTGATCTTTGTCTGTTGTCAGATCTAGCCGCACGTGCTGGAAGATATGGAATACAAAGATTCCTGAGTTTCTATCTCAAGTCTCCTATGCATGACTACACGTCAAATGAAGTGCCGGTTAATCATCTCTTCCAACAATATACTATGCTGAAAAACGCTCTCCGTGAAATGGGAGGTTATGAAGCTGACGAAGAAATAGATTAATAATGAATCTATAATAACAACAGTGTTTAAAAACTGTTTTCCATACATCAGCGAATTACACGGAAAGTTGCTTTTTCAATTGTCGTGTAATTCGCTTTAATGTTTTGGTTCATATGAATATAACCATCAATAAGTCTGTTTTCAGGTTGTTTTTGATAATGACATTTTTTGTCATGTCACATGATGCTTTTTCTCAAGTGTCAGGAGTTGTCATTGACTCACGAAGTCGTAAACCCCTTGACTATGTTAATGTTTTCTATGAGGGAAAAGGGGTTGGAACCATGACCGATGAGGAAGGAAAGTTTGTATTGAAATATAATCCTCAATGGAAAGAAATTACAGTTTCCACTATGGGGTATATAAAACAAACGGTAAGACTTGAAAAAGGAAAAACCAGCAACTTGAAAATTAAGCTCGTACAAGAACCACGCGAGCTACAGGGTGTGACTATTACAGCCAAGAAAGGAAAATATAGTCGCAAAAACAACCCAGCTGTAGATTTCATGAGAAAAGTGATAGATCATAAGAAGTTTAATGATCTTAAATCAAATGAATATTTCTCATATACAAAATACGAGAAAATGACATTTTCTGTTAATGAGTTTACAGAAAATGTTTTCGACGTTGAGGAAGGCAAGAGATTCTCTTTCCTAAAGGATCATGTTGAGACTTGTCCAAAAACAGGAAAACTTATACTACCCCTCACTGTTGATGAAAACCTTTCAAACATATATTACAGAAAGCATCCTGAGACACACAAGACGCTTATAACAGCAAAAAACTCAAGAGGAATTAATGATTTGATTAATACCGGTGAAATTTTGACAACGACACTTAAGGATTGTTTCACGGATGTAAATATTTATGATGAGGAGTGCAGGCTGTTTCAGCTTCATTTTAAAAGTCCTATTGCAAATTCTGCTATTTCATTCTATAGATTTTATTTGCAAGACACTCTCGCAATTGAGAGGGATAGTGTAATTCAGATTGGATTTCTTCCTAATAACCAGCAAGATGTCGGGTTTTCTGGTTATTTATATGTTATGAAGGATTCAACTTACCAAGTTAGGCGTGTTGAACTGAATATACCCAAACGAAGCGATATTAACTTTGTCACCAATATGCTTATTGAACAAGAGTTTGAGGAGCTGCCAAGCGGTGAGAGAGTTATGACTCAGAATGATATGCTCATTGAGCTTGAGTTACTCAGCTGGCTTCATAAGCTTCAAGTACAAAGAACAATCAGACAATTTGACTACACATTTGTTCCTATTCCGAATTCAGTTTTTAAGCATGTCAAGGGTGATGTGTATCAAGAGCCTGATGCCACTATGCATACAGATGACGCCTATTGGAATCAATATAGAAAGGTTGAATTGACTGAGAGTGAGGGCGAAATGAACTCTTTCATCAAAAAAATCACAGATATTAAAGGTTTTAAGATTTTTATTTTCGGAGCAAAAGCTTTAATTGAAAATTTTGTAGAGACTTCAGATTCTCTTCAAAACAACAAATTCGATTTTGGACCTATTAATACAACCATTTCATACAACGATTATGATAAATATAGATTCCGTATCTCCGGCTTAACAACAGCCCACCTTAACCCTCATTTGTTCTGGAACGGATATGTGGCATATGGTACAAAAACAAAGAATTTTTATGGGCGGTCAGAATTTATTTATTCGTTCAATAAAAAAGCATACTTGACACGAGAGTTTCCAAAAAACAATCTGCATGTCTATTACTGGGATGACATAATCTCTCCTTTTGACAAATTCATACCAACAGACAAGGACAACATGTTTACAAGCTTTAAAACCTCAAAGGTTGACCAGTATATGCATACTCGTGAATTCAAAATCATGTACGACCGTGAATGGTATGACGGTATGAAACTGACGGCATATTATAAGCGCACCCGGGATGTAGCTTGTGATCAACTTTTTTTCCAACGTCTCGGGACAGATCAAGGTGTTACTTCGTCTGGTAATATGTCAAGTTTAATTTATGATCCGTCGAGATATGTCAAAACATTCAATACGTCTGAATTCAAATTTAGCATGTCTTTTGAACCTGGTGCCACATACATAAACACTAAGCAGAGACGTATTAAAATGAATAAAGATGCACCTATTTTGTCAATTTCACACACATTAGGCCTAAAACATTTTTTGGGAGGGGGATATAACTATAATGTAACTGAGTTCGGAATATACAAACGTCTCTATGTTCCAAGTGGATGGGGATATATTAGTACTGATATAAAAGGAGGTATTCAATGGAATAAAGTGCCTTTCCCTCTTTTGATTCACCCTGCAGCTAATCAATCATTCATTGTGGAGGATTTCACATTCTCACTCATTTCAAATCTTGAGTTTCTTAATGATAGGTATCTTCAGGGAATGGTTGAGTGGGATTTGTGTGGAAAAATCCTGAACAGGATACCTCTTCTTAAAAAACTCCAGTGGAGAGAGCTGATAGGTTTTAATATTCTTTGGGGAACTCTGTCCGACAAAAACAATCCTGCTTCATCGAATTTCACGGATCCTGATTTGTTTTATTTCCCCGGACATTTTAAGAAAGACTCTGATGGCAATCAATACTATGAGCAAAATACAGTTGTTATGGATAAGAAGAAACCATATATGGAGTTAAGACTTGGAGTCCACAATATATTCAAGCTTTTCCATATTGAATATGTCAGAAGATTAACATATAAAAACAATCCTGGGGTTAACAAGGATGGAATACGTTTTATGTTCAGAATGCAGTTCTGATATAACAAAATAAAACAAGCTTTCAAATGACAGAACAATAATCAGAAAGCAATTATAAGCTTAAGTGTGTGTCTCTGACAAAATATAAATTCTGATGTCAGGAGCCAGCGAAGTTGTATATTCCATAATAATGATGAAAAACAACTTCTTGGCTCCTGACATTAATTTTGAGAATTAAAATGAATAATCCGGGACATTTAATAAACACGGGTCAAAATAGAGATGGAAGCTAATAGAGTGCAGCCCAATCCATTTGACTTCACAAATACTGACTCGGTTTTTGTTTTCAAGAATGTCAACCTGCGATAAACTCCTCTACATCTTTGGGGTGATATGGGATAATCTTATCTCCAAGAACTCTGTTCCCGGTTTCTGTAATTAGAATATCATCCTCAAGTCGTATGCCGCCAAAGCCACGGTATGGTGTCAGTTTGTCATAGCAGATGAAGTCTTTGTGCTTTCCCTCGCTTTCCCATAAATCAATGAGATGAGGAATGAAATAAATACCTGGCTCGTCAGTCATCACAAAACCTGGTTGCAGGCGTCGTCCGCAACGTAGACAATTTGTTCCAAATTGGTCGGAAGGACGCACCTCGTCATCAAAACCGACGTAAACCTGTCCAAGGTTTTCCATGTCATGAACATCCATTCCCATCATGTGTCCCAATCCATGCGGGAAGAACATTGCATGGGCTCCTGCGGCAACTGCATCGTCAACATTACCTTTCATAAGGCCAACCTGTTTGAGCATATCAGTCATTAGTCTTGCCACAGACAGATGGATATCCAGCCACTTGACACCAGGCTTGGCAATCTCAATTGCATGATCATGGCAGGCTTCTACAATCTGATATATGTCTAATTGCATAGGGGTAAATCTTCCAGAGACTGGCGTTACCCTTGTGTTATCAGATGTATAGTGGGTATAACTTTCCGCTCCGCAATCACAAAGCATCAAGCGACCGGCCTCCATCGGACGTGTAGAAGGATAACCGTGTTGTATTTCACCGTGTATTGACAGAATCGTAGGAAAAGACGTCATAGTACCTTTTGAGTGGGCAATACCTTCCAGTACGCCTGCTATGTATTTCTCGGTAACTCCAGGTTTGCATAGTCTCATGGCTGTAGTATGCATCTCATAGCCTACCGACAATGCCTTTTCAATTTCTACAATCTCGTCTTCGGTTTTGATTGAGCGCATAGAGACAATTGCATGTATGAGATCCAGACTGGCAGAGTCTTTTTGCTTTGAAGGGTGGATGCCTAACAAATCAAATAGCTGTATCTGGATATCATGACGATATGGAGGGAGGAAATGAATTTGTCGCCCTTTTTCTTTTAAGGAAGAAACAAACTTCAGGAAATCGGCTATGCTTCCGCTGTTATACACACCAACCTCTTCTGCCAAATCTTTCACAGAAGGGACAAATCCTGTCCAAATGATATCATCTATGTCTATGTCGTTTCCGAATAGAAATTCCTTGTCATTGTCGATGTCAATAACTCCTATAAGTCCGTCACGCTCTTGACCAAAATAATAGAGAAAGCTGCTGTCTTGACGAAATTTATAGACATTGGCTGGATAATTACAGGGGGAGTCATTATTGCCAAATAAAACAATAATACCTTCTCCGACCAGGTTGCGTAAGTGCTTCCTGCGAGTAATATAAGTTTGTTTGGTAAACATAGTACTACATATTTATTGTTAGTTGTTATTTAAGTGCAAAGTTAAACTATTTTCTCAAGAAATCATCATTTTTTATAAAAATAAAATAATAAGAATGAATTTATGATTAAATAGATCGATTTGAATGTGAAAGAAAAAAGATTTTCTTTTGTATTCCACTTGTTTTTCCGTAACTTTGCAAATAAATAGAATAACACTCAAAAGTTATGGAACAGACAGATTCTCATTATGACAAAAACGTATTAGAGTTTTTGACAATCGGTGTCCATTTCTGTGCTGTATTGGAAGACGCACAAAATTCCACAAGACAAGACTTTATAAGCAAAATATCAAAAATTTTGCCTCTCATGTATGTAAAGGCTCAACTGTTGCCGGAGTATGATTCAGACGAAATGTTTGAGAGAGAGACGTTTGTGGATGAGGAGACCTACAATATAATACGCAATAATATTTCCATCATAATGGGGGGGCATGACGACTTTCTTGAGGTATTTGTGGAAGATATGAAATACAGCGACAAACCTATTTTGTCAACGGTGAGCGAAAACCTTGCAGACATATATCAGGATGTCAAGAATTTTGTTATGAATTTCAAGGTTGCGGCAAATGACGATATTATTTTTGAGGCTGTAGCCGGATGTAAAGAAGACTTTAAATTCTACTGGGGACAAAAACTAGTTAATGTTATGCGTCCACTACATGAGTTGATGTATAATAATGACGAAGACGACACGAAATGATAAAACAGGTTATAAAGCAGAAGTTCAACAAGGATGAAATAAAGTCACTTCCAACTATAGAGTTTCAAGGACGAATCTTTGTTATAAACAATATTTTCGACACTAAAAAAGCTGTTGATTACTTGATGGGACAGAATATACTTGGAATTGACACGGAAACAAAACCGTCTTTCAAGAAGGGACAAAAAAACAAAGTCGCTCTTTTGCAGATTGCAACCCATGACACCGCATTTCTGTTTCAGCTTAAATTCACCGGATTTACCGACGATATTGTAAAACTGTTAGAGAACAAAAATATAACAAAAGTCGGTCTGTCACTGAAAGATGACCTGAGAGCTTTAGGTGAGCGTCGGCAGTTTACACCGGTTAATTTTGTTGATATTCAAGATGAAGTGAGGAATTTAGGCATAGACGATCTCAGCCTGCAAAAAATTTACGCTAACTTGTTTGCAAAAAAAATATCAAAACGCAAGCAGTTGTCAAACTGGAATGCCGAGATTCTCGATGAAGGACAAAAGAAATATGCAGCCCTTGACGCTGTAGCATGCATTGAGATTTACGAAAAGCTGCAAGAGTTAAAAAATACACATAATTACAGTTTGGAACGATATATTACCACAAAAACAGAAAAAGATAAATGAAACAGGCTTTTTTACGTAAAGGAAAGGAGGAATCCGTCAAACGAAATCATCCATGGATATTTTCTGGTGCAATTCATCATTTTTCTGAAGAGCCAGAAGAGGGAGAAGTTGTTGAGGTTTATGCATCTGTTGCTAAAGAAGGTGGCGTAGGGCTGGATTTTCAATACATCGCAACTGGACATTACCAGATTGGAAGTATCATGATACGCATTTTATCATTTGAGAAGGAGAACATAGATTTTAATTTTTATGAAAAGAAATTACGCACAGCATATAATGTTCGCTCGGTAGCAGGTCTTGTTGATAATAAAAACAATGAGATTGTGCATAACAACACTTATCGACTAGTTCATGGAGAAGGTGACAATCTGCCAGGACTTGTTATTGACATATATGGTCAAACAGCGGTTCTGCAAGCACACTCTGTCGGTATGCATTGCGATCGCCATATTATAGCCAATGCATTAATGTCTGTTATGTCTGATTCATTGAAAAATATTTATTATAAATCTGAAACAACACTTCCATTTAAGGCGGATCTCGGTCAAGAAAACGGATTCCTTATTGGGGGCGAAAAAAACGACATCGCTGTTGAGTACGGTTTGAAATTTCATGTGGACTGGCTGAAAGGTCAAAAAACAGGATTCTTTGTGGACCAAAGAGAAAACAGAAAATTGCTTGAAAAATATGCAAATGGTCGTAAAGTGCTTAACATGTTCTGTTATACAGGCGGATTCTCTTTTTATGCTATGAGGGGTGGGGCAGACCTTGTCCACTCTGTTGATTCATCACAAAAAGCCATAGACCTTACTCAGAAGAATGTTGAATTAAATTTCCCAAACGACATAAGACATAAAGCGTTTGCGGTTGACGCGTTTAAATTCTTAAATGATGCGGAATCAAAATTCTACGATTTGATAATTTTGGATCCTCCTGCATTCGCAAAGCATAAAGAAGCCGTAAGAAACGCTATGAAAGGATATTCAAGACTTAATCAAAGAGCTTTTGAGATAATTGCTCCAGGTGGTTTGCTTTTTACATTTAGTTGTTCGCAAGCTATTACTAAAGATGCTTTTCGGACATCTGTTTTTACTGCCGCGCTTCATGCGGGACGGAATGTTAGAATTCTTCATCAACTTCACCAGCCAGCAGATCATCCTGTCAATATTTATCATCCAGAAGGAGAATATTTGAAAGGTCTTGTTCTGTATGTTGAATAGTACAATGTGTAGGTTTCATTTGATCACAAAATTTACGAAATGGACGTAATACAGATAATAGACAAATATTACTCAGATAATTTGCAACTTGAAAACATTCTTTTGAAACATAGTTGTTCTGTAGCGGAAAAGTCTGTACATATTGCAATTTCACATCCGGAGTTAAACGCAGATGTTGATTTCTTATATTCTGCATCCATGCTTCATGATATTGGTATTTTCCTTACCGATGCTCCGGGAATACAATGCTTTGGCGATGAGCCTTACATTAAACACGGATTACTGGGTGCACATTTGCTTGAGACAGAAGGACTGGATAACAGATATTTAAGAGTATGCAGCAGACATACAGGAACCGGACTTACCAAAGAAGACATTATAACACAGAATCTTCCATTACCTCCTTCGGATTTGATTCCTGAAACCATAGAAGAACAGATTATTTGTTTTGCTGACAAGTTTTTCTCTAAAACCAGATTGAATGTAGAGAAAACAACATCGGAAGTCGAAAAATCTCTAGAAAAATTTGGTAAACATTCAGTGGAAAAATTCCAATATTGGTGTAAATTATTTTTGTGAAAA
>JAZUMZ010000313.1:0-4069 GCA_045603885.1 Bacteroidaceae bacterium
TGCTATTGCAGCAGAGCCTACGGATGCAGCAGATGCCGTAACGAAGACAAACGCTATTGTAACAGCTTACCGTCAGTTCGTTGAGAGCAATGGTCTTGCTGAGGGTAATGATGTAGCCGTTGACTATACAAGCACTTATCTTGCTGGAGCGGATCCTGATACCAACACAGGTTGGACTAATGGCATTGGTACTGATTTGCGATCTCAAGAGATATACACAAAGGGTGATGGTACACAAGGAGACAGATATTATGACGGAGGATGGTCCACTTCTGCTGCTGTTAACATTAACATGACACGTGAATTGACACTACCTGCAGGACAATATCAGTTGCAAATTACAGCGCGTGGCTCTGCCAACCTGACTTCTTATACTATGTCTATTGGTGGAGAGACTGTTGATCTTCCTAAAGAGGGTGCAGATGCAGCAGTTGGAACGTTTGGTCATGGATGGAGCGACAGGTTTGTTGTCTTCAACAGCGACGGAACCACTCCTTTGACATTGGCTATTGCCGCTACATCAACAGAATATCAACAATGGATATCTTTCAACCGTTTGCGACTTGTGAAGCTTGATGCAACTCTTGCAACAGCACAGGACTATGAAGACCTGAATGCTGCTATTGCAGCAGCTGAAGCTAATCTTGGTTTCGAAACAGGTCAGAACGCTCCTTATAATAATACAGAAGCTATGGCTCTCTTGTTAGCAGCAAAAGCAATTGACCAGACAGTCAACAATGTTCAAAGTGATGTGCAGGATGCAACTACAGCTTTGACTAATGCTACTTGGACACAAAACACTTCAGATGTTGACATTATCTATAATGGCACATTTGCTGAGACTGGAACTGGATCAAATCCAAAAGGCTGGACACGCAGTAATAATGGTTGGGGACAGCAGATAACAAATCTTACGGCAGAGGCGAATGGTGTTGATGATGGTACTACTACGGCTTGGTATTATAATAACAATGGCGCATGGGAGTATGGGAAAGATGATATTTACAAGATGCCTTTGGCCGCAAACCAATCTTATGTTCTCTCTTTTAAATATCGTAAGAACGGTAGTGATTGGCAGTCTTGGATGAAAGCGAGCGTTCTCAATGGTGATGGCAAGGGCTTGAATGTTGTAGAGTTCCCTGGAGCAGAAAATGGTACAAACTTCCAAAGTGCCAAGGCTTACTTTACTACAGGTAATGCTGGTAATTATATTTTGTCCATAGAGCAGAACGGAAATGCACACCTTACCGATGTTAAGTTGGAAAAAGTAGCTACAACAAATCTGTCTCTAAACGAGAATGCTTCTTCTAATCCTGAGAATGCGCATAATGCATTCTTTGAGAGTGTCACTCTTACCCGCACCCTGAAGGGCGGTCAGTGGAATAGTTTCAGCGTTCCGTTCGGTTTCACAGTTACAGGCTCTGCTTTGGATGGCGCAGAGGTTAAGCAATTTGCTTCTGCAAACGGCAATGAGATCACATTGGAGGATGCCACAGCAATAGTTGCTGGTGAGCCTTATCTCGTTAAGCCTGCGAGCGATATTGTGAATCCTGTATTCTACAACGTGACAGTAGGCAATCCTGATGAGGCTGTCAAGGGTACTGGTGATTACACCTTCCAAGCTCACCTCTACAACACTTTTCTCGCAACAGACGGTAGTGTGGCATACGTCTCCACAACAGACAGCAGCATCAAGAAGCTGACTTCTGGCGGTCTGAAAGGTTTGCGTGCGTACTTCAACATCCCGACAGGCTCAAATGTGAAGCCGTTGAATGTGAACTTCGGTGATGGCTTCGCAACAGGTATCTTGACCGTTGACACAGATGGCAACATCTACGAGGGCACAATCTACAACCTCTCCGGCCAGCGTGTCAACACAATGCAGAAAGGAATCTACATCGTGAACGGCAAGAAGATAATCGTGAAATGATAAATGAGAGTCACACATTAAAAAGATTAAGAACAATGAAAAAGAAATATATAAATCCCAGCTTGCAGACGACAGAGCTGAATGTTATTCAGCCGTTGGCACAGTCTAACATTGTTAACAGCACTGGCGACAATATAAACATCAATCCGTCAACAATGCAAGGAGGCGATGGTGGTGACGGTGCCAAGTCTCGTAACAACGGTGCTTGGAACAGCCTTTGGTAAAAAATAATCATACACAAAAGTAATTTTTGTGATTTGTTAGTGGTGATGCCGGGATGTCGTGAGACAGCCCGGCATCTTTTGAACTTTGTCTCAAAATGATATAAGTTACCACAAAACTCCGAAGTGAAATGCCACAAAAACCCGAAATAAAACTCCCCATAACTCGAAAAAAAAAGTGAGTTGTGGGGAGTTTTGTGGGCTTCGGAGTGCTTAGCTGTCAAAAAGCTGATCCATTATGACTTCGTTGTTGACGACTCCGGAATGTTTTCCCTGGGCAACTCCAAACGTTGTTATCATAGTGAGTGAAAGGGGCTTCTTGACATGGGTGTCTTGACTGAATACAGACATTTTCATTCTCAACTGCCGCTCATAGTCTTTGCTTATATTATATGGCCCTTGTGAGAACTTAATCTCACATACGTTTATAATCCGGTCGGCTCTCTCAATAAGCAAGTCAATCTGTGTTCCCTGCTCCTCGCTATTCCCGATTTTTCTCCATGAACATGAGTTTGTAGCCATCCCGTTAATCCCAAGGGCTTTTTTGATTTGTTGAAGATGTGACAGACAAATCATCTCAAAGCTGTATCCCTGCCATGCCATAACAGAGTTGCTCATAATGTTATGTGACCAGAACTGCTCATCCTTTGAGTTGTTTGTATGAAGGAATTTGAAATAAAACAAAAGATATGGGTCGGACAAGCGGTAGAGAACATTCCTGATATTGCTTTTGTATTTTGAGTACTTAGAAATGAAATCACATCTTTCCAGATTGTCGAGGATTTTGGTCAATGTCCCTCCTGAATGCCCTGTCTTTTCTATTATCTCATTGCGCAGCAGTCCTTCACGTCTGGTGGACAAGACAACAGCTACATCAGAGTATTTTGTGGAGTCCTCAAATAAGGCGTTGAACAGCTCATCAAATTCAGAGTGTAGAATTCCGTTTCGGCTGAAACAGAGACGGTCGATATTCTGGACAAGGCTCTCTCTTGGATTTATCATGCTTAAATAGAATGGAACTCCTCCGAATGCCATATAGCATTGTAATATGGTGTATCGGTCCCAGTTGCAGCCTTGCAGGTCAAGAAATTCCTCGCACTCGGAGAGTGTGAAGGGACGCAGGTAAATGTGGGAGGTGATTCTGTTATACATGCCACCGCGGTTTCTTACCAGTTTGTTTATCATCCAGGATATAGCGGAACCACAGGCGATGAACATGATGTCATCTCTCTTTGAAGCCCAGGAGTTCCAGAAATACTCGAGTGCGCTGACGAATCGGCTGCGTGGGGTGTCAATCCAAGGCATCTCATCAAAAAAAATCACTTTGCGTCCACTCGTGGGCATGGATTCCAACAATTCTTGCAACTCATTGAAAGCTTCATCCCAGTTCCTAAGAATAGGTGTTTTGGGCAGATTCCGGTACTGTCTCAGTTGTCTGGCAAATCGTGACAATTGTGTTTTTGCGCTCTCAAGCCTGGAACCGACGTATGTGAACACAAACCGGTCTGAGAACAGCTTGTTGACAAGATATGTCTTGCCAATTCTTCTGCGTCCATATACAACGACAAATTCAGCTTTGGAAGACTGGTATAGTCTTTCCAACTCTTGTATCTCGCTTTTCCTTGCAATCAGTTTATCCATGTGTTTGTATGTTTTGGTGCAAAATTACAGAATTAGATGGGCTTATGCAAATATTTTGCACATAAAACTCCCCACAACTCGAAAAAAAAGTGAGTTGTGGGGAGCTTTGTTGATTTAATTGTAGTGTGCTTCGCACAGAACCCCTTCAAATATTCATCGATTTCTTTCGCCCGCGTTATTGAACCCCTTCGGGGTTCGGGGGTGTGGAGGTTGATTTACCCCGGGTGACGAACCGTCGCTTTGCTTGATTCGTTACCCGGGGTTACTAATATTGAAC
>JAZUMZ010000314.1:0-8466 GCA_045603885.1 Bacteroidaceae bacterium
CTGGTTAACCCGGGGTTACGAATATTGAACCCTTTCAGGGTTTTGCTTCGCCTATATCAACTGGTGTTATTTTAATATCAACTTGTCGGAACCTGCGGCTTTGAAGCTCATGTCGAGTCCTTTCACAGAGTGAGTGAGCGCGCCAAAGGAGATAAAGTCAACTCCGGCTTTTGCATAAGGAATCATCGTGTCGTAGGTTATGCCACCGGAGGATTCAGTCTCAGCTCTTCCTGCCACCAACTCCACAGCCTTCTTCGTGTCCTCTGGTGTGAAGTTGTCGAACATAATACGGTCACATCCTTCAGCAAGTGCCTCTTCCAGTTCTTTGAAATCACGCACCTCGCACTCAATTTTCAGGTCTTTGCCTTTCTCCTTGCAGTAGGCTTTGGCCCTGCTGATGGCACTATGTACGCCTCCGCAGAAGTCAATGTGGTTGTCCTTAAGGAGAATCATATCAAACAGTCCGATGCGGTGGTTCATACCTCCTCCAATCTTAACCGCCTCTTTCTCGAGCATTCGCATACCAGGCGTGGTCTTACGTGTGTCGAGCACACGGGTCTTTGTGCCAGCGTCGATAAGGGCTTGCTGATAACGCCGGGTCATGGTGGCGATACCTGACATCCGCTGCATGATATTGAGCATGAGGCGTTCCGTCTGCAACAGGCTTTGGGTCTTGCCTTTAACACTCATTACGATATCTCCGGGCTTCACAACAGCTCCGTCGTTTATGTACACCTCCACTTTGAGGTCGGGATCGAAACGCCTGAACACCTCTTTGGCAATCTCCACACCGGCAATCACACCTGGTTCCTTTATCAATAGTTTGGACTCTCCCATGGCGTCCTCAGGAATGCAACAAAGGGTTGTATGGTCGCCATCGCCTATGTCTTCGGCAAAGGCAAGGTCAATAAGTCGGTCGTTTAATTCTTCTACTGTTAACATAAATGATTTACATTTACAAATTACACTATATTATTCTTGATTTTAATGATATTCTCAAAAATTGCTTTTACTCAATATTTTTTCTTGACTTTGGGGCAACGGGCAAGTATATAATTTAGCACGAAATCGAAGTCGTCTTGATGTACATACACCTGATTCTTTGAAAAAGGCTCGTTAACCTTGATGGTGCTCCAGAAGCGTTTGGGACGAACTGACTTGACTAATGAGAAATCAGAATAGCTGAAAGTCTTTGCCATAGAGTTAATTCCTATTCCCACCGTCGTAACGTTGCCTGATGTAAGACCAGCCAAAACTGTCAGCCACCCAATAGCTTTGGCTTTCTTTACTTGGGGTTTCATCTGCTTGTGGAGTACCCCCCTATCGTCCATCTCAAAAAACACTATATACTTCCAGTGGTTTTGAGCCGCCACAATAAGATACGCAAGTATAGAAAGGGGAACAAATATTGCCATCATCAAAAGCATGAACATAGCTGCTATGGCAAGATGGTCGGCAAAAGTCCAATGTGACGGTCCCACAAAAAGTTGAAAAACAGACATCGCAAGACCTATGAAAAAGAAAATCTTAAGAACGGTAAATAGTATTATAGGATTCTTGAGCATGCTGTACTCGTAAATCCACCGAAATTTACCGTCAGGACAGAGATGCACTCTGTCGGGGTCGGGCATTTTTTGAATATATCTTTCGCTATATTGCTGCATTGTAATTTCAGTCTGTCAATACGATTGTAACTCCCCTGGCAGCCTGCGCACCATATACGAGTGCGGACTCTATGTCGGCGGTTTTTGAGGGACCACTGATAAATGTTCCGAACTTATATTCGGAGAAATAGTCCTTTGAGCTCTCAATTAAAGCATATGCCTCATGCATATTATTGACGATATCCCGCTTGCTCAAGAGGATGACGAGATATTCCGACGCAAAGCAGACAGCCTTCTCCTTCATGGTCTGTGGAATCCAGACGCAGGCATTCTCAGCCACCCCGATATATCCCTTAATCACTCCCACATCTGCGGCTGCCAGCTCTTTAGCCTCTGCCACAGTGTCGGGATTCAGCTGAGCACTGACACCAGGCAGGTTCGACGCAATGACTTTCGCCTCGGGATATGCCTTGCCGATAATTTGGTCAAGTGTATCATTCTTGTCGGCATTTATGACTTGTGCTCCGGCTGTGGTTGTGGCTTTTGTCATGAATTGAGCCACAGGATCATCAAAAACAATGGGTTTTATAGCCGTCAAGTCGGGCATGTCAAAAGCCACGCCTGAATTGCCGCGTAGGTTTTCCAATATCTTTTCTCTTGAGGTCATGTCGCTAATTATTTTCGTTTTCGGAAAACGTGTCTTTCTGTACGTCGTCTTTTATGTCTTTCCACAATTTATGGAAAGACTTCTTAGGGAATTTCATCATCTCATGCCCGTATGCCCAGGGATTCATCTTCACATTGACCATCCACCTTGGCAGACAGTTGATAATCTTGGCCATTCCAGTCGCGCGGTTGTAGAGTGCAGGGTGATTGAACAGGTAGGACATCCGTTTCGACATAAATTTCTTCATCGGGTCGGCATGACGCAGCTTGTCCAACTCCTGCCTCCATCTGTACACCTGCGCCGAGAGGTCAACCTTTACCGGACACACATTGTCGCACGAGCAACAGAGAGAACAAGCCGACACATTGTCGAAATAGCGGATTTTGTCACGAAGCATACCCAGGTTCACACCGATGGGGCCTGGAATGAAATAAGTATAGCTGTAGCCCGACGAGCGTCGATAGACAGGACATGTGTTCATACAAGCCCCGCATCGCATACATTTCAGTGTCTGCCAGTGCTCAGGATTTCCAAGTATCTCGCTTCGTCCGTTGTCCACAAGCACAATATGCATCTCTCCTCCTGGTCGCGGCCCCCTGAAATGACTTGTATATACTGTCGTTTCCTGTCCTGTGCCACAACGTGCCAACAATCTTTGGAATACAGCCAGCGACTTAAGGTAGGGCACCAGTTTCTCTATACCCATCGACACAATGTGCAGTTTCGGGATGGATGTGGACATATCCGCGTTGCCCTCATTGGTACACACAACCACATCTCCGGTCTCTGCCACTCCGAAGTTTGCACCGGTCATACCAGCTCCCGCCTCCATAAACTGCTGACGCAGATGAAGTCGCGCCACATGGGTGAGATATGTGGGGTCGTTGCTTTTCAACGTTCCTGGAATCTGCTGCCTGAAACAGTCTCCGATCTCTTCTCTGTGAACATGAAGGGCTGGCATGACAATATGGCTCGGAGCCAGGTGCATCATCTGTAGGATTCGCTCTCCCAGGTCGGTCTCTATGACCTCCACCCCGTTTTTTTCAAGGTTCTCATTCAAATGGCACTCCTCAGTGAGCATGCTCTTGCTCTTCACTACTTTCCTCACGTCATGGCTACGCAAGATATCGAGCACGATAGAGTTATATTCATCGGCATCGGCAGCCCAATGCACGGTCACACCGTTTTTCCTGGCGTTGGACTCGAATTTCTCCAGATAGTCGGCCAGATGCGTGACTGTATGTCGTTTTATATTGTCGGCTGCCGAACGAAGTTCTTCCCATTCCGGCAAGTCGTGAGCCATGCGGTCGCGCTTCTCTCTCACCCCGAAAAACGTACGGTCATGACGACTGGCTACATCATCGTTTTTCAGATATGTCTCTGCATATTTAGCGTGTTTCGTACTCATAATCCCGATGCGAGAATTTCTACTACATGTATAAACTTAATGTCCAACCCCAGTTTTTTTGCCACACCCTCCATGTGCATAAGACACGAGGAATCAGGGCCGGTGACATACTCCGCACCTGTCGCGATATGCCGTTTCACCTTGTCACTACCCATACGCAAAGACACCGCTTTCTCCTCGACTGAGAACATACCGCCAAATCCGCAGCACTCATCGGGACGCTCCGGCTCAACGACCTTAATATCCTCTACCAGTCGTAGAAGGTCGATTATCTTGTTGTATCTGGGGATGTTGCGCTCCGAGGGAGATGACAGACCAAGCTCCCTCACTCCGTGACAGGAGTTGTGAACGCTGACCCTGTGCGGGAACTTTGCAGGAAGACTCTTCACCTTCACCACATCGTGGAGAAATTCCACAACATCCATAGTCTTACTGCTTGCGAGGCAGTCGTGGTCAGGATGGCTTGACTTCAACTGTCCCGGATGGAACAACCGGGCATATGCCGCACAGCTGGCCGACGGAGCTACGACGTAGTCGAAATCGCGGAACAACCGGTCGTATTTCTCAGCCAGCGGCTCCGAGAGGTTCTCGAATCCGGCATTTCCCATGGGCTGTCCGCAGCATGTCTGAGCTTCGGGATAGTCAACATCAAAACCCAGTGAGCGTAAGAGACGGTATGTCTTTACGCCCACATGGGGGTATATGGCATCCACATAACAGGGGATGAAAAGTCCGATTTTCATAAATCAATAAGTGTCGATATATGTGACGTGGGTTACGAGATATTCCTCAATTCCATGTTTGCCGTCGGCACCGCCGATTCCCGACTTCTTCACGCCGGCATGGAATCCCTGCATTGCCTCGAAATGCTCGCGGTTGATGTATGTCTCGCCGAACTCCAGCTCACGAGCCACCTTGGCCGCAATGTTTATGTCGTTGGTGAACACTGATGAGGCCAGGCCATACTCACAGTCGTTTGCATAGCCGATGACCTGGTCGATGGTGTCGAACTCAACAAGAGGAATAACGGGGCCGAAGGTCTCTTCATGGATGATGTCCATATCCTGTGTACAGTTGTCGAGAACGGTTGCGGCATAGAAATAACCCTTGTCGCCCACACGGCTTCCGCCGCAAAGCACTTTGGCACCCTGCTTGATTGCCCTCTCCACTTTCTCTGTAACGCTTTCCAAAGCACGAGCCTCAACAAGCGGCCCCATGTCCACGCTGTGGTCCTTGCACGGGTCACCAACCTTTACGGCTTTCATCTTATCTACAAGAATCTTGGTAAACTCTGCCTTAACCTCTTTCTGAACATATACACGCTCAGCGTTATTGCAAATCTGGCCGTTGTTGCCGATGCGGCTGTCAACAATCCACTGTGCAGCCTTCTCCAGGTCGGCGTCTTTGCACACTATGGCCGGAGCCTTTCCTCCCAGCTCTAGAGACACCTTGGTTATGTTCTTGGAAGCTGCGGCCATGATACTCTCACCGGCACCTACGGAACCTGTCACGCTGACGATATCTATCTTCGGTGAACCGGCCATCTCATTACCGATCACGCTGCCCTTACCTGTAACTATGTTAATCACCCCGGCTGGCAGTCCGCTCTCTGCCACAACCTCTCCGAAGGTAGTGCAGTTTTCAGGGGTCAGCTGTGATGGTTTTATCACTATTGTACATCCTGCGATAAGTGCCGCACCAGCTTTACGCGCGATGAGGAAAAACGGAAAGTTCCAGGGAAGTATTCCAGCAACAACTCCGATGGGCTTCTTTGTCAACAATATGGTCTCGTTAGGACGGTCGCTCGGGATAATCTCTCCCTCTATATGGCGTGCGAACGAAGCCATATAGTCAAAATATTCGGCTGTCACGTCGGTCTCCACGGTTGCCCATGTCAGGGTTTTTCCTTGCTCACGCATGATAATATCAATAAACTCCTCACGGCGGGCGCGTATTCCATCAGCCAGTTTTTTTAGATACCCGGCTCTCTCTACCGCAGGCTTTGCCGCCCAAGCTTTCTGAGCGGCACGAGCAGCATCGAGAGCCTCATTAACATCTTCAATAGTTCCTTCTGGTTGACGTGAGATTACTTCCTCAGTAGAGGGGTTGAGCACATCAATCCATTTTCCACTACGGCTTTCACAGAACTTGCCGTTAATAAGCATTTTCAGGTCTTTCATACTTTCTTGATTTAAGTTTATAATGATACGTTCTCCCAATTCGTAAGCAAAATTATAAAAAATAAATCAAAAACAAAAGAAAAAAGGGAATATTTTGTTTCAATGCTTTACTTCCAGCTGGCTTTGCTTGCGTAACTCCCGGTTTCCCTCCGTTTTATAACTCCTGAAAGTTGAATCTCTTTACTCATAAAATCAGCTACGTGTTTGTATAAAAAAGTGACCGCCAGAAATCCGCTTACGGACTTCTGACGGTCGGGGGAGGGGTGAGGTGCCTGGCGGATTCGAACCGCCGTAGACGGTTTTGCAGACCGTTGACTAAGCCACTCATCCAAGGCACCAAAATGGCTTCTTATCCAAAAAGTTTTGCAAAGTTAGCGGTTTTTTGCTTTATTGCAAATTTTTTTCGTGTTTTTTTATCGATTTTTGCTAAAAAAACGAAAAAATGTACCTAACTTTGGAAATAAAATTCTGAATACCGATGTGTTTTTTATCTAAAATCCAGAGATTCATCGAATCCGGACATCTTCTTGTCAAGACCGACCGTGTGCTACTCGGATTGAGCGGCGGCGCCGACTCTGTATGTCTGCTGCTTGTACTAAAAGAGCTGGGCTACGACGTGGCATGCGCCCACTGCAATTTCCATCTTCGTGGCGACGAGAGCGACCGCGACGAGCGATTTGTCAGGGACTTATGCTCCAACATGGGCATAACATTGCACGTGAGGCAATTCGACACCAAGAAATATGCCCGGAACGGAGACATGAGCATAGAGATGGCTGCGCGTGAACTGCGCTACGACTGGTTCAAGCAGCTTATGGAGGAAGAAAAATACAACCGACTTGCCATCGCCCACCACAGCGACGACAACATAGAGACGGTGTTGATAAACATGATGCGAGGATGCGGGCTGAAAGGGCTTTGCGGAATTCAGAAGAAGAACGGCAAGATTGTAAGGCCCCTACTCTGTTGCTCGCATCAGGAGGTGCTTGACTTCCTTGGAAGCCGGGGGCAGGACTATATGACCGACAGTACCAATCTAGCCACCGATTTCCTGCGTAACAAAATTCGTCTGGACATCATTCCCAAGTTGGAGGAAGCTGTTCAATCTGCCAAAGAGAATATTTTGACAACACTGGCAAACATTAATGAAGAACGGCGTGTGTATGAATGGTGTATGGCAAGGATGATGGAAGAAACCACATTCGTGGACGACGAGGGAATGCTTAAAATTTCCAAAGAGGCATTGCTCCGGTCGCCTTCGCCGCTGTCGCTTCTTCACGAGTCACTTCGTGAGTGTGGTTTTAACCGCACACAACTGACTCAGGTGCTCAGGAGCATCAACAACACAGGCCGTCAGTTTTTTTCCGAGGAATTCACATTGACAATAGACCGCAATTATCTGATAGTGGTTGGCAATGACGACGCGGAATTCCAGCAGCAGGAAATTCCATGCTCTACAGAGACAGGCATTATAGACCTGCCGTATGGCAAACAGCTGAGGTTCAGGCTCTGTGACGCCAGCGGGCTGAGCATCGTGAAAGACAAAAACCATGCTTATCTCGACACCGACAAGGCGGGGCAAAGCCTGACCTTAAGACTCGTCCGAACTGGTGACCGGTTCAGGCCGTTCGGCATGCAAGGTCAGAAACTTGTAAGCGACCTACTGACCGACCTGAAGCTTAGCAAGATAGAGAAAGACCGCCAACTGGTTGTGGAGACAAACGGACAGATCGCATGGGTTATCGGTCGTCGCACCTCCGAGTACTTCCGCATAGACGGCAACACACAGACTGTGATTGAGCTGGAGCTGGTATAGCTGTTTCTAAGGAGTCAGGGAATAAGGGAACGCTTTGGCACCTGACGATGATTCTGAAGCAATATAGTGTCTCAATTTCAGGAAATCAAGTATAAATAATTGATATTTCCCGATAATATTTTGGTCAATTGAGAATTTTGTAATAACTTTGCATTTTGGTTTGTGCGCATACACCAGCTGGTCGCCACGGAGGTGGCGACAAATAACTGGCTGAGAGACAGGCGCCATGCCTTACATTTGGATAAAAAAGGAAGCTATTGCTTCGTCTTGTCATACGAAATCTGCAAAATTTCCAACTACACAAGATGGATCAATACAACTTCCACGCATCAGCGTGGGATTGTTGTATCTATACGTCTATGTAGTTGGGCATTGCAGAGCCTCGTATGAGAGACGTGAAAATACAGCTTTCCCGCGCTCTCTTTTTATGCTACAATTTAATAATGTGTGTATCAAGAAGCGCATCTATCAGGACTTTTCTTTTTATAAACAAACATTATTAATTCTAAATTATGTAGTATGAAAACAAACTTATTGAAAACATTTTTGCTTGCAGCCATGATGGTTGTGAGCGGACAAGCGTGGGGAGATTCGAAAGTTACATTCTATTCGAATGACTTTTCCTCATCCAGTTCATTGGATTTAATCTCAACGTGAGTTCGGTATAAGAAATGTTCGAAAAAATTTGTAGGTGTGGAGATTTTTTTGTAACTTTATAGGTGAAAATCAAAAGTTTAACAATTAACCCCCACACCTATGGATACTGCAAATTTAGTGGAAATTTTTTGTAT
>JAZUMZ010000315.1:0-1628 GCA_045603885.1 Bacteroidaceae bacterium
TAATATGAAGTTGCCGTGCGATATTTATAGTGCTATTTGTTCTTTTGAAGGTATTGAAACAAATATCACAGGAAAGTCAGTTTTAAACACACTTATTCAAAATCTTGAAGCCGCTGAGGAAATATCTGTTCCTATATGTCAAGATACAGGAATGGCAGTTTTGTTTGTTAAAGTTGGTCAGGAGGTTCATTTGGTTGGTGGAGATTTCGTAAGTGCAATAAACAATGGTGTTAAACGTGCTTATAAAGAGGGTTTATTCAACACCTATGCCCTCGACGAGCACTTCGACCATCCCCACCGCCGATACAAGACTATACATGTCGCCGGCACCAACGGTAAAGGTTCCTGCTCGCATCTGATTGCATCTGTACTTCAGGAGGCTGGTTATAAGGTGGGTTTATACACATCTCCCCACCTGCTGAACTTCCGTGAGCGTATCAGGGTCAACGGCGAGATGATCAGCGAAGATTATGTAGTCTCATTCATAGAGAAAGAGCGCTCTTTTTTCGAGCCTCTATACCCTTCTTTCTTTGAGGTGGCTACTGCCATGGCATTCAAATATTTTGCCGACAAAAATATCGATGTGGCCGTAGTCGAGGTAGGTCTTGGTGGCCGTCTTGACTGCACCAATATCATTAGTCCGGTTTTGTCTGTAATAACCAACATCAGCTTTGACCATGTCGCCCTGTTAGGCAACACCCTGCAAGCCATAGCGTGTGAGAAGGCTGGTATAATGAAATCCTGTGTTCCTACAGTTGTCGGTGAATACGTAAAATCCACCAAAACTGTATTTGAGGAGAAGTCTGTCGATGTTGGCTGTCCATTAATATTCGCCCAGGACAACCGGATGGTTAGATACAGCCGTCTTGAAAAATCCGGCGGGCTTACACTCACCACTTACGATTACGGAAGAATCAACTGCGGACTCGGTGGAATCTACCAGCGCAAGAACGCAAACACCGTGTTGAACGCAATTCCATATTTGACAAGGTTTTTTCCAGATATTAGCCTCGACAACGTAGCTGCGGGTTTTGAGAAAGTCAAAGAGAACACCGGACTTATGGGGCGTTGGCAGAAAGTGCAAGACAATCCGATGGTTATATGTGACACCGGACACAACACCGGCGGTTTCAAATATATTGTACGTCAGTTGTCGCTACAGAAGTACAAAACACTTCGAATCATCATAGGTATGGTAAACGACAAGGACATTGATGGCGTGCTCTCCATGCTTCCCACTGAAGCGGAATATTATTTCACACAAGCATCAGTGGCTCGTGCCCTTAACCACGAGATGTTAAGGCAAAAAGCAGAAAGCCACAATCTCAATGGACGATCCTTCCCTACTGTCGCAGAGGCCTACAAGTGTGCCCTGACCGAATCTGGTCCGGATGACTTCATATATGTTGGCGGCAGCACGTTTATTGTGGCAGACCTGCTAAAGGGTACTTCTATAAATTAGTTTTTATTTTCTCAAGGGTGCTCCTTCGTGCTTCGACGCTTTACGTCTCTTAGCGGCATCTTGGTCCTTTGGCCTTGAACCATAGCTCGCTATGCTTCTGCGGCTGCAAGAACCAACCTGCTCGCTAATAAACTGCAAATCGTCTGAAGCTAATTTATAGAACTAC
>JAZUMZ010000316.1:0-11410 GCA_045603885.1 Bacteroidaceae bacterium
TGGGATTCATATTACTATGCTTTAGTTAGGGGTAACCAAAGGTAGTGATTTTATCTTAGCTATCTTTCTTATTATTCATTTATTTGTTGATTAACTATGCATTTGTCGGATGAACCAAAATTTTGTATATTTGCATCAAAACTTATTACTTAGCTGAATATAACTATGCCACAGTCGGATAATTACCTGAATATCGGTACGGTGCTTGGCGGCAGGTACCGTGTGGAGAGTCCGCTCGCCTCGGGCGGGTTCGGCAAGACCTATCTTGTGAAGCACCTGAACCTTGGTAAGCAGTATGCCTTGAAGGAGTTCTATATCAAGGACGCCTGCCTGAGGGGCGACGACGATAAGAGGGTTACGGTGGCTGTGGCTGAGAACCACAAGCTTTTCGACAGTCAGAAGGCCAAGTTCCTCAAGGAGGCGAAGGTGCTGTCAGAGCTGTCTGAGAAGCAGGACAGCCATATCATCCGTGTGACCGACCTGTTCGAGGAGAACGGCACCGCCTATTACGTGATGGACTATGTTGTGGGGGAGTCGCTTAACGACCGTATCGAGCGTCAGAACGCACCGATGGCGGAGGATGAGGTTTTGAATATCCTCCGTCAGATGCTCTCCGCCTTGCACACCGTGCATGCTGCCGGACTGCTGCACATGGACATAAAGCCGGCTAATATCATGGTTGACGGCAAGGAAGTCTGCACACTTATAGATTTCGGAGCCAGCAAGCAGTATTCATTGGAGGAGCGGCACACACTGTCGTCACTGGTTCCATACACACCACGTTTTGCTCCGCTTGAGCAGCAAAGCCAGAATGTCGATAAATGGGGACCGTGGACCGACTTTTATGCCCTCGGAGCTACTCTATACAATCTCCTGACAGGTAAGTTGCCACCGAAATCTGACGAGCTGACCGATGATTTCGATGCCGCTCTTTCCATGCCCGGCGTGTCGGATAAGACCACCCGTCTTGTAAAATGGATGATGAGTCTGAGCACAGCGAAACGCCCTCAGAGCGTGGAGGAGATAAGCGGTTTTCTGGAAAATTCAAATAATTCAAACAAAACAGATAAACAGGAAGAGCTTGTTGCGACAGCTGAGGAAACGGTAATAGATTTTCCAAAGAAGGATGTTTCCAATAACATTCAAAATAAAACACCAAATGGCAATGCAATCGTTTCCAAACCACAATCAAAAGATTTTTATTGGCTTATAGGATGTGCAATATTAGCTACTATTGTGGGGTTAATAATATTGTTCAGTCATAAAGACAATGGTAATAATAATGTTGATTTATCTGATGTTGAGACTCGTACTATCACAGCTAATGGTGTGTCGTTCGATATGGTGCAGGTGGAAGGGGGCACATTCCAGATGGGTTCTGAGGATGGTGAGGATGATGAAAAGCCCGTCCATGAGGTATGGTTGGATTCCTATATGATAGGTCAGACCGAGGTGACACAGGAACTTTGGTTGGCCGTGATGGGTAGTAATCCTTCATTTTTTAAAGGTCCAGACCATCCAGTAGAACAAATTTCTTGGAATGATATTGTAAATGATTTCCTACCTAAGCTGAACAAATTAACAGGCAAGAATTTCCGTCTTCCCACTGAGGCAGAGTGGGAGTATGCTGCCCGTGGAGGCTCAAAGAGCCGGGGATATAAATATAGTGGAAGCAATGATATTGATGAAGTTGCTTGGTATGATGATAATAGTAATGGGACTACTCATCCTGTCAAATCTAAAGCCCCTAATGAGCTTGGAATATATGATATGAGCGGTAATGTTTGGGAATGGTGTCAGGATTGGTATGCCTCAGACTATTACTTGTCATCTGTTACAAAAAACCCTAAAGGTCCCACTTCGGACTCTTCGGGCTCCTTCCGCGTGAACCGTGGTGGCAGTTGGTTCAACTCGGCTTCGGACTGCCGTACAGCTTACCGCAACTACAATACGCCTTCCAGCTCGTTCAACGACCTCGGGCTGCGCCTCGCCCTCTGAGTTCCTTCAAAAAAGAAAGAAAAGAAAAAAAGAATACAGGCCCTGCCAGGAAAAGCTTTTATGTGGTTTTTGCGGCGTGGAGCCCCGTCAAGGAGGCTCCCAAGCAAGCAAAAACCACATAAAAGCGTAAAAATATTAACGGAAAATTGATGGTCATTCGTGTTAAAAAGTTAAACATATAATTGCCATGTAATGACCATGTAATTATCAAAAAAACATATTCATGAATAATTTGTGGACATTGATGGTCATTCGTGTTAAAAAGTTAAACATATAATGACCATGTAATTATCAAAAAATTGACTAATAAAGCAACCCAAACATCCAAAGCGGTATGCGATTCCCAAATCCAGTCTCTACATCGTCAACGGCAAGGTAGCTGCAAGGTATGTCCTTTATTTGGTCAAAGTTTTTGTTCTTGCCTCCAACCTCAAACAGGTATTTATGGTCTATAAGGAAATCACCTTTTCGGGGATAATTGACTTCCGCCACAACCGAGAGCTGATTTATGAAAAACGTTTCCCTCAACGTCCCTTTGTCTGAACGCTCGGTCAATGCAAACATCAAATTGGGATTGTTTAAATAAATCTTATCTGGCTTCACCAAATGATTAAGCTCTTTGGCCTCAGTGGACAGCAGATGCAAGAGGTCTGAACGCTGAAGCAGGTTGAGCATTTTCAATCCCTGTTCCCGGGTTGTCTCCAAAATGGCATAGAGCTCGTTCATCTTTGGTGTCTGCGGAATACGCTCAGCCAAGATCATCAGCATTCGCTGGAGTTTCTGAATAGTGGGATATGTTATTTCACACACAGCCGGAACATCCTCATTCAATACAGCATAAATCACTTTTTTCAGATGTTCGCCGAAACCGTCGGCGTCGTCCTTATAGAATGGATAATAGCCGGAAATCAGGTATTTCTCGAACAAAGGAAGGATTTTTACCTGTTCTGTCAGTTGCATGGCGATACGGACATGTTCAGACAACAATTCCTCAAGAGGAACGACAGGGATGGTTATTCCAGCCTCAAAAAACAGAAATTCCCTGAAGGAAAGTCCATGAAGCGAATAATCTGTCATGCGTCGTGTAAGGTCCGCCTTACTGTTATCAATCTTAAGTATTGAGGATCCAGTAAACACAACATGCATATCCGGATATTCGTCATATATATTCTTTATCAAAGTCTGCCAACGGGGATATTTATGCACTTCGTCCAAAAACAAATGTGTGCCACCATGCGTGTAATGATAATCCACCACATCTGTCAAGGAATGGCTGGCAAACCAGAGATTGTCTAATGAAACATAAAGCGCCTTTTCGGGATGCTCCGTAAAGTTCTCTTTGACAGCCTGCAAAAGCATTGTGGTTTTACCGACTCCACGCGCTCCTTTGATTGCTGTCAGACGATTGTTCCAGTTGATATGGTCGTACAGGTAACGGTGGAACGCCGTGGTTGTATGTCCGACTAATCTTGCAGACGTTCTATATAAACTGCTTAATGATGTATTTTCCATTTTTCTCTCTTTTATCTTTTCGTGTGCAAAGGTATAAAAAATATTGGAATATTTATAATTTGCAAAAAAAAAACTTTCGAATATTGTTTTTGTAGTCAATATCAATCTATAGATGTGCTTGCCAGCACATGGGTTGACCGGGAAAGCTTTTATGCTGTTTTTGCGGCGTGGAGCCCCGTCAGGAAGGCTCCAGAGCAAGCAAAAACAGCACAAAAGCGTAAAAAAAATGATTTTTTTGCAAAAACCTTTGGAAATTAGCGGAATAAGTCGTAACTTTGCAACTGACCGTATAGGAGGTGCCTTAGGGTTCCTCCTAATTTATTATATGAAATCCAGTTTTTGGAATAATATGATTGATAAAAAAAGAATTACAGAGCTTGCTGAGGAATGGCTCAAAGACAAAGATTATTTCCTCGTAGATACAGAAGTAGATAAAAACAACAAAATCACAGTTGAGATTGACCACAAGGAGGGTGTGTGGATTGAGGACTGTTGCGAGCTCAGCAGGTTTATCAACGAGCAGTGCCAGCCTGAGATTGACGACTACGAGCTTGAGGTGGGGTCGGCAGGAATAGGCCAGCCGTTCAAGGTGCTTCAGCAGTACATCAACAACATAGGCTATGAGGTGGAGCTTCTCACCGCGGCCGGAAAGAAGCAGCACGGAGTGCTGACCGCCGCCGACGAACAGGGATTCACCGTAGAGGTGGAGGAGAAGCAGAAGATTGAGGGGAAGAAACGCCCTCAGATGGTGGCGGTGGAATATACCTATACCCTCGCCGACGTGAAATGGGTGAAGGCGGTGATTGACTTCAAATGACCCCGGCCTCACATACCAAGCTGAAATAAAAAACAAAATATAAAATGGCAACAAAGAAAACAACAGACAGTGTAAACTTGACCGAGACGTTCAAGGACTTTAAGGAAACCAAGAAAATCGACAAGGCCACACTCGTGAGTGTAATAGAAGACTCGTTCAGGAGCGTGCTTCAGAAGCAGTATGGACATGACGACAACTTCAATGTTATCGTCAATCCTGAGAAGGGCGACTTCGAGATCTACTGGAACCGCACCGTCGTGCCCGACGGAGAGGTTCAGAACGAGGCTGCAGAGATCTCTCTCAGCGACGCACAGAAGGAGGATCCCGACTACGAGGTAGGCGAGGAGCTCAGTACAAGGGTGAACTTCGCCGATTTCGGACGCCGCAACATACTCAACCTCCGTCAGACCATGGCAGCCAAGATCTTGGAGCTGGAGCACGACAACCTGTATAACAAATACGCCGACAAGGTGGGTCAGATTGTCAATGCCGAGGTTTACCAGATTTGGAAGCGCGAGGTGCTGCTTCTCGACGACGAGGGCAACGAGCTGCTGCTTCCCAAGTCGGAGCAGATCCCGGGCGACTTCTTCCGTAAGGGCGAATCTACACGCGCCGTAATTCTGAGGGTGGACAACCTGAACAACAACCCCAAGATTATTCTTTCCAGGACATCGCCCGAATTCCTGCAGCGACTGATGGAGGCCGAGGTGCCGGAGATCAACGACAGACTCATCACCATCCACAAAATCGCACGCATACCGGGCGAGAGGGCTAAGATTGCCGTTGAGAGCTACAACGAGCGCATCGATCCTGTGGGAGCCTGCGTGGGAGTGAAAGGAAGCCGTATTCACGGAATCGTGCGCGAGCTGCACAACGAGAATATCGACGTGATCAACTACTCAAGCAACGTGAAGCTCTTTATCCAGCGTGCGCTCAGCCCGGCAAGGGTGTCGTCGATCAACCTCGACGAGGAGAACAAGAAGGCTGATGTCTATCTGCAGCCCGACCAGGTGTCGCTGGCCATCGGTAAG
Organism: Bacteroidaceae bacterium; assembly: GCA_045603885.1. Lineage (GTDB taxonomy): Bacteria > Bacteroidota > Bacteroidia > Bacteroidales > Bacteroidaceae > UBA3839. The sequence goes on from JAZUMZ010000316.1 coordinate 5,359, forward strand.
AACGGTCTGAACATCAAGCTTGCCAGCATGCTTACCGGATATTCCATCGACGTGTTCCGTGAGCTCGACAACGACAACGAGGACATCTACCTCGACGAGTTTAAGGACGAGATTGAGGAGTGGGTAATCGAGGCAATCAAGAACATCGGCCTCAACACCGCCAAGAGCGTGCTTGAGACACCGAGGGAGGTGCTTGTAGAGAAAGCCGACCTTGAGGAGGACACCGTGGACGAGGTGCTGAGAGTGCTCAAAGCCGAGTTCGAGGAATAAGCCCAAGGGCTTCATTCGCCTCCTATCAACCGACGGAGCCGTCGGGCTGAGGATAACAGAAAACAAAAACATAAATAAGAAAATTCAAATACATGCCAAGACTTAATAAAGCATTAAAAGAACTGAATGTGGGAATAAACACCGTGGCTGAATTCCTGCAGAAGAAAAACAGGCCTCTTCAGGACGCCAGTCCGAATGCCAAGATCACGGATGAGCAGTATGAGCTGCTCATGGATGCTTTCGGCGCCGACAAAACCAAGCACGAGGAGATTCAAAAGCAACTCGTGCGTGACAAGCAGGAGCGCGAACGGCTGAAACAAGAAAAGAAACAGAAGCAGGAGACTATCTACAGAACTACTTCGGAAAGCAAACAGCAGTTCAAGGTGTTGGGCAACATCAACGACATGAAGAAAGAGGAGCCTGCGACTGCAAAGGAGGAAGCTTCCACGGTTAAAGCCGCACAACCGGCAGAGATTGTTGAGACGGCCGCTGTCGTAACTCCTGAGCCGGAGGAAGTTGTCAAGGAGACAACACAGGAACCGAAGGAGCAAGACGCAGCACCGGCGACTCCTGTTCAAGAGGAAGTCGCTGCCACACAAGTTGATGAGAGTGAGGAGGCAACCGAACCTTCTGATGAGACTGAGACAGGTGACGACTTTGTTGACGGTAACGACGAGGATGAGAGCGAGGTGTATGACGATGCGGACGATGAGACTGAGACTGCGTCAGACTTCGTCGATGACAATGTAGAGGCTGAGCCTGAGAAAGGGCGCAAGGATAAAAAGTCAAAGAGCCGCGAGATTGGAAAAGTTGACGAGGATGGTGTGTTCAGAACCAACACCCCCACTACCGGTGTGAAGCAGGTGGGATATATCGACCTCAGCAACTTGAACTCCAAGACTCGTCCCGACAAGAAGAGCAAGGCAGAAAAAAAGAAGGAGCGTGAGGAGAAAGAGCGCCAGCGCAAGGAGGCAATGGCCGCCAACCGCCAAGGCGAGGGCGAGTCCTCAAAGAAGCGCAAGCGTAACCGGATAGGCAAGGAGAAGGTGGACATCAACGCCGAGGCTGCCCAGCAGACCACCGACCCTCGCAAGAAAAAGAAACAGCAGCAACAGCAGGCTCAGCAAGCCCAGCAGGCTGTAGGAAAGAAAAAGAAGAAGAGCAAGGGAGCCAAAGTTCAGGAACTTACCGACGAGGAAATCTCAAAGCAGGTAAAGGAGACACTCGCTCGCCTCACATCCAAGCAGATGAAGAAGGGTGTGAAATACCGCAAGGACAAGCGTGAGGCCATCCACAACCGCATGGCTGAGATGGAAGAGGAAGAGAACGAGGAGAGCAAGATCCTCAAACTCACCGAGTATGTGACTGCCAACGAGCTCGCCACGATGATGAATGTGCCTGTGACACAGGTTATAGCCACATGTATGCAGATAGGCATCATGGTGTCTATCAACCAGCGTCTCGACGCTGAGACCATCAATATCGTGGCAGAGGAATTCGGCTACAGCACAACCTATGTCAGCGAGGATGTGTCCAATGCCATTGAGGAGGAAGCCGACGCTGAGGAGGATCTTCAGCCGCGCGCGCCGATCATCACAGTGATGGGACATGTGGACCACGGAAAGACTTCTCTGCTCGACTATATCCGTAAGACCAACGTGATTGCCGGTGAGGCAGGTGGTATCACCCAGCACATCGGTGCTTACAGCGTTGAGCTGAATGGTCAGAAGATTACCTTCCTCGATACCCCGGGTCACGAGGCCTTTACCGCTATGCGTGCCCGTGGTGCCAAGATTACGGACGTGGCCATCATCATCGTGGCTGCCGACGACAGCGTGATGCCCCAGACCATTGAGGCCATCAACCACGCCCAGGCGGCAGGTGTACCGATGGTGTTTGCCATCAACAAGATCGATAAGCCGCAGGCCAACCCCGAGCATATCAAGGAGCAGTTGTCGGCGATGAACTATCTGGTTGAGTCGTGGGGCGGTAAGTACCAGGACCAGGAGATTTCGGCCAAGAAGGGACTCAACCTTGACAAACTCTTGGAGAAGGTGCTTCTCGAGGCCGAGATGTTGGAGCTGAAGGCCAACCCCGACAAGCGTGCTACGGGTTCGGTAATCGAATCGACGTTGGACAAGGGTCGTGGTTATGTATCGACGATTCTGGTGCAGAGCGGTACGCTGCGTGTGGGCGATGTGATTTTGTCGGGTACCTTTACGGGCCGTGTGAAGGCGATGTTCAACGAGAACGGTAAGAAGGTGCAGGAGGCAGGTCCCTCGACCCCCGTACAGGTGCTGGGTCTGAATGGTGCTCCCCAGGCAGGTGATTCGTTCAACGTGATGGAGGACGACCGCTCGGCCCGTGAGATTGCCAACAAGCGTGAGCAGTTGCAGCGTATGCAGGGCATTATGACCCAGAAGCACGTTACGCTCGACGAGATTGGTCGCCGCATCGCCATCGGCTCGTTCAAGGAGCTGAACATCATCGTCAAGGGTGACGTGGACGGCTCGGTGGAGGCTATGTCGGGCTCGCTCATCAAGCTCTCGAAGGAGACCGTTCAGGTGAACGTAATCCACGCCGCCGTAGGTCAGATTTCGGAGTCGGATGTGCTGTTGGCTGCCGCTTCGAATGCCATCATCGTGGGCTTCCAGGTGCGTCCCTCGGCTTCGGCACGTAAGCTGGCCGAGAAGGAGGAGATCGAGATTCGTCTCTACTCGATCATCTACGATGCCATCAACGACATCAAGGATGCCATCGAGGGTATGTTGGAGCCGGTGATGAAGGAGGAGATTGTCGCCTCGGTAGAGGTGCTGGAGACCTTCAAGATCTCGAAGGTGGGTACCATCGCAGGTGGTATTGTCCGCGAGGGTAAGATTGGTCGCAACACCCCGATTCGTGTCATCCGCGACGGTATTGTGATCTACACCGGTAAGCTCGGCTCGCTCAAGCGCTTCAAGGACGATGTGAAGGAGGTAACGAGCGGTATGGACTGCGGTCTGAACATCGAGTCGTTCAACGACATCAAGGTGGGCGACATCATCGAGGGCTACGAGCAGGTAGAGGTAAAACGCAAGTAAAATTTAACCATCATAAAAACTTAGAGTCAAAATGCTGACACCTATTCATTTTACTACGCCCGAGGAGGCCGTAAAGGTCATTAAGTCGGGTGACCACGTACACTTGAGCTCCGTAGCATCGGCTCCTCAGTGTCTGATTCAGGCGATGTGCGCTCGTGGTGAGCGTGGCGAGCTGAAAAACGTACACATCCACCACCTCCACACCGAGGGTCCGGCTCCCTATGCCGATCCGAAGTTCGAGGGCGTCTTCCAGTTGGATTCGTTCTTCGTGGGTGGCAACGTGCGCAAGGTAACCCAGTCGGGCTATGCCGATTACATTCCCATCTTCCTGAGCGAGACGCAGCGTCTGTATCGTTGCGGTGCTGTTCCCTGCAATGTGGCTATGATTCAGGTGACGCCCCCCGACAAGCACGGCTATGTATCGCTCGGTACGTCGGTCGATGCTACGCTGGCCGCTGTGGAGTGCGCCGACTATGTGATTGCTGTGGTGAACAAGAATGTACCCCGTGCCTTTGGTCAGGCGATGATTCCGATGCAGAAGATCGACATCTGGTGCGAGGACGATACGCCGCTTATCGAGGCCCACTTCACGGCTCCCAACGAGGTGGAGACCGCCATTGGTCAGCACTGTGCCGCCCTGATTGAGGATGGTGCTACGCTGCAGATGGGTATCGGTGCCATTCCCAACGCCGTATTGGCCCAGCTGGGCAACCACAAGAACCTGGGTATCCACACCGAGATGTTTGCCGACGGCGTGCTGCCGCTCGTAGAGAAGGGCGTCATCAACGGTGAGGCCAAGAATATCGACCAGGGTAAGATGGTTTCGACCTTCTTGATGGGTTCGCAGAAGGTGTATGACTTCATCGACGACAACCCGGGCGTGCTGATGATGGACGTGGGTTACACGAACGACCCCTATGTGATTGCCAAGAACGACCGTGTGACGGCCATCAACTCGGCCTTGCAGGTCGATCTGACGGGTCAGGTTTGTGCCGACTCGCTCGGTACGAAGTTCTGGTCGGGCGTAGGTGGCCAGGTGGACTTTGTCTATGGTGCATCGCTCTCGAAGGGCGGTAAGGCCATCATCGCGATGCCTTCGATTACCAACAAGGGTGTCTCGAAGATCTGCCCCACGCTGTTGGATGGTGCAGGTGTCGTAACGACCCGTAACCACATTCACTGGTTTGTCACCGAGTATGGTGCTGTGGATCTGTACGGTAAGACGATGCAGGAGCGTGCCCGCCTCTTGATCTCGATTGCCCACCCGTCGGCCCGTGAGGAGCTCGACCGTGCCGCCTTCGAGCGCTGGGGTAGCCACCACCACTACATTAAGGGATATATGGGTAAGTAGTCCATTGTAATGCTTTCTTTAATTCAAGGCCTTCTCTTCGGGGAGGGCCTTTCTTTTTGCTTTTAATGTAGTGGTGGTGGCCGATGCCCACCACTTGTGTGTTACCTATCCCCCAAACCCCCTTTCTGTAAAGGGGGCTTTGACCGACAATGCTTCGTTCGGGATATATGGGTAAGTAGTTCGTTGTAATGCTTTCTTTAATGCAAGGCCTTCTCTTCGGGGAGGGCCTTTCTTTTTGCTTTTAATGTAGTGGTGGTGCTACCACCATTATATTTACATTCCCCCTAAATCCCCCTTTGGCAAAGGGGGACTTTGACCGACAAGGCGCCGTTCGTTTGTTGCTACTTGTCGTATATGCAAAGCCTTCCCTGTTTGGGAGGGCTTTCCTTTTATCCCTTAATGTAGTGGTGGTGGCCGATGCCCACCACTTGTGTGTTACCTATCCCCCAAACCCCCTTTGACCTTCGGTCTTCCTCCTTCGCACCTCGGCATAGTCAGCAAGCTGTCTCTGCACTCGGTTTGGCGTCGGTTCTGTAAAGGGGACTTTGACCGACAAGGCGTCGTTTGTTTGTTGCTACTTGTCGTATATGCAAAGCCTTCCCACTTGGGAGGGCTTTCTTTTTTAACCCTTAATATAGTGGCGATGCCACAATCTTTACATTCCCCCTTAATCACCTTTAATTGGCGCCCACCTCTTGCTCAATCAACAATAAGTTTCTAAATTTGTTGCAACATTATGGAAACAATGAGAATCGAGGAATTTACAGAAAATGATATTCGTGAGGCTGCTGCTTTGGCATATCCCGTTTGGGGTGTTGGACACGCAGGCGGTGGCAATGGCAAGGAGTTTGGACTACTGATGTGTGAATATATTGTTCGCTATGGTTGGTATGGTGCACCATACGCTTTCAAAGTTGTTGACGATGAGGGCAAGATGGTTGCTTGCATACTTGGTGGCGACCACACCATGGACAATGGCTACAACAAGTGGTTAGACTCGATTATGCCAACCTTCAACGAAGGACAAACGGCAGAGGCAGTTGCACTGCGTGAGTATTTTGGTCGCACCGCTCCAAAGGTATATGAGCATATGACTACGGGCAAGGATATATACTTATCATTCTTTATCTCGACTATACCGGGTTGCGGCAAGCAGTTGCTGGCGGAGTTGATAAGTCTTGCAAAAAGCAATGGCTACTCTGCAATGTACCTATGGACAGACTCGTCGTGCAATCACGACTACTATGCACACCACCAATTCGAGAGGGTTGCAGCATTCAAATCAGACGAATGGAAAACAGATAGCGATGGTTATCTGACCTACATATATAAGAGGATATTTTAACTTCGT
>JAZUMZ010000317.1:0-7447 GCA_045603885.1 Bacteroidaceae bacterium
GTAAAGCCTCTTCGACCGGGAGGGCAATATCTATATTCTCGGCACTTTCGGATATGGCGCGACGCTCGACGGGGTGGAGCTGCTGCCAATGCCCGACCCCGATTCGCTGACCTATTCCCAACGTCAGTTCTACATGACGGATGTGAAATCCACGCTGATTGCCAAACTCAGCCCCGAAGGGCATCTGCTGTGGCACAAGGTTATTAAATACACACAACAAGGTCACACACAGGGTTCCAATCCATCTTGGATGCAGCTGGTTGGCGACAGTGCAATTGTAATACAGACAGAAATATTCGTTCCAACAAGAAGCGGTGAGGGATTATGGTACATAGACACGTTATTAATGGGTAATGTGAATCAAAGCCAAAACCCTACCTATCCAAGAAGTATGGGTAATTATACAGCCGTACTGACATTTGACCTTGATGGAAATAAAACAGACGAGCATTTTATATCAGTTCTCAGTTATTTCTCAGGCGGATATTACAATCAGTCTTCATTTGGAACGAACTGCCATCCATTTTATATTGACAATAGCGGTCAGATGTATATCTTCCACATAACGAGCAATGTTTGGCATTGGGATTCCGTCTTTCTGTCATTGGATGACCATAGATACAGATACGATTTAGACAATTTCGAAGATGGGTCGGCGAAATGTATGGTGTTAAAAATATCGCCTTCGTTTGAAATGTTGTGGGATAAAGCCATGTTTGACACCATCAGCACAATTGGAACAGGAAGCCCCATTTACGAAAACAATATCGTCTATTCTAATCTATGTGCTGAAAATAATACAAATATTATATTATCTGGTTATCTGGGAAATTCATCTCATGAAGATTCCACCTTCCAATGCTCAATGGCGACAAATGGTAATGGGCAGTTGACCATACAAGATGCAGGTGTAAACGATGTGGGTTTTGTATTATCAATAGACTCTTCAGGCACTGTGAAATGGTTACATCAGCTTTTCAGGCGTTCGAATAGTAGGACGCGTCATTTCAGTTCGGGGTTTTTCTCGTGTGCGGTAAACCCAGACAACAATCATCTGTATGTACTCGGGGCCTTCGGCTACGACACGACAGGCAGTACATTGGCATTTGATTCAAACTATACCGATTTAATCATTGTCGGTTCCACCTCCCTGAGTCCAGCCAAGATGGAATGTTTCTTTGAAAAACTCAATGCACAAACAGGGCAACATATTTCTTATGGCATAACGAAAAGCACAAGATATGGAACTGCCGAATTTGCTGAACGCAAAGACTTGATAGCGATGAACAATCAAGTGATGTTTACAGTTAGATATAACCGTGATTTAGTTGTCAATGATAGTGTGTTCCATACGGAAAATTATGGACATGCATTACTACGGTATAATGATTCGGGTGAACTGATCAGCGCTACGAATTTTGGAATCCCCGACGTGTCACGTTATGTGGGAGACCACAGCCGCGCGATTATCAATCCTAACAATGGCGATGTTCTGCTCACGGGCTGCTACAATGGGTCAATCAGTTTTGACGAAACGACACAATTGCAAGGAGCATCCGGCTGTAGCAATGTTTATATCACGTTGTTCAACGACACCACGCTGCTGTATCCTTGGGGAGACACAAACACAAATCATAATGTGAATATCGCCGGCATTGAGAATAAAGACATTTCCGTATACCCCAATCCTGCATCCGACAAAATAATGGTAAAGGCAGGGAAAAACATATCTGATATGGTGCTTTACAACGTCAAGGGAGAAGCCGTTCTTGTCAAGAGAGGATCTTCCCTGAACGGTCAGTCGGTAATCGAAATAAACGGCCTGAATGATGGCATTTATTTTTTGAAAATAGTAACATCTGATGGCACATCCACAAAGAAAATTATTAAAAAATAACCCTAAGCATGAAAAAGATTATCATTACACTAACCTTGTTGCTCTCGCTGGTGCCGATACAAGCAATTTGTTCCACGATACCCATTACAAGCAGCGACACAAATCAAATCCAGCAAAACTGCATGGTGACAATTCTCGGCCCCCAGCAGGAATGTGACCTCACATCTTACCTTGATCAGTTTTATCCGCAACTGCTGACAGAAGAAAACAACTATGCAGACGCCATAGCTGCCTGCAAGGGTGATGAGGTGACGTACACCGCACTGACCGACCATCCCACCGGAACAGAAATGGAAAGTTACCTGTGGACTGCAATAGGCGGTGATATAACTTCGAACGACAATGGTGAAAGCGTAACCATCAAATGGGGCAATGGCGATTTCGGACAATTGCAGATAACGGTTACCCTTTCAGACGGCAGCGAATGCACACTGACAAGGAACGTCGTCCTTATCAGTAAACCTGACCTCAACACGCAAACTCTGCCAAGCTATTACATTGACGAAAATGGTGACAAAATAATCGAAATATGCAAAGGCGGCTCTGTGGAATTCATCGACAACAGCGTGAACGTCCAGACCATTGCTACGGGTTTCCTGTGGGAAAGCAGCATTAGCACTGAGAGCACTCGAAATTACACGCTTGAAGACATAAACACAGAAATGATAGTGAAACACATTCTGACTTCGTTCTGTGGGTGTGATACCACCGAGACATTCCGCATCAAACTCAAGGACGGAAAAAATCTTGAATTGTCATGTTATGGCACTGTTTGTGGGGGAACGGCAGCAAAATACACGGCTCTCAACGTTGCATGTAGTCCTTACGTCTGGATTGTAGATGGGGGTGTCATCACGACAGGCCAGGGCACTCCATCCGTTGAGGTGCTGTGGGACAATCCAGCCAGCGGTTATGGGACAATCGGACTCGACGGTGCATTTTGCGATGAGAATGTGTGCAACAGTATTATGTCCGTAAAGATACCCATAATATCCGATAACATCGGCATAATGGGAAAGAAAGAACTCTGCCAGGGAGAATTCTTCAAATACAGTCTTCCATTGTGGGGCAGCACTTATTACGACTGGACAGTACAGCCCTCGACCGGCGTGACGATAGTCAACGGCGACAACATAAACGAGCGAATCATCACCTTCGATTCCAACGGTGTATATACTATCACCGTCAACTATGGCTGCGATTTTCTGGGTTGTGTGGGGTTTACCTCCCAAGTGGACACCATCCATGTGTTGCCAAGACTTGTCATCAATGGAGAGAAAATTGTATGTCTCAATAGTTCATATACCTACAGCACCAATGAGCCGGATGGTATTCTACAATGGAAGATACTTTCCCCTTCCGGCATAAGTCAGACATCGGATGGCAACACCCTCTCATACCAGTTTTTAGAGACTGGTACCTACACCATCACCGCCTCAAGCGATAATTATTGCAACGAGGCCGTATACTATGTCGAGGTCAATGCTCCCCCGGAGGCAATAAGCGTGGGCATGATAGAGGGCAAACACATCGTGTGCCGCAACAATTCACTTGACCTGACTATTAGCAGTGGAGCTGGTGTGGGCGAGGGCTGCCATCTGGAATGGGCAGCGCCATGTTCACAGGCAACCTTGACGCCCATTTCTAACAATATTTTCACAGTCCCATACGGCGACGAGGTGTGTAATGTCAATGTGTTTACCGTCGACAACCGCACGGGGTGCAGGTCGGAGGCTGCCGTCCATACTGTGACAGCCTTCGAGCTTGCGAGTATAGTACCCGAAACGTTATATGCCTGTCCTCAATCCATAATGCATCTCGATGCACCCCTACAGGACAATGTGTTCTATGAATGGAAGGTGCAGCCAGAAAACCGCGCAAGCGTCATTGGTGACAAAACGGAGGCATCGGTGGATGTCATTGTCAACACAATGGAAAATGGCATATATGCGCCATTCGTCCTGTCCCTTGTAAGACATTATTGCTACGGACTGAAAGATTCGGTAGCCTATAATGTCGTGGTGGGAGAGAATAATGCTGTCGTAACCATTAATCCTGCCTCATCTTGCCAAGGGGAAGCGGTAACGCTAACAGCAACATGTGCCAACTGTGGCACCTCCTTCGAGGCGGAGTCATGGAAAGTGGGTGGAATAAATATTGGTTCTTCGAATCCTATAAGCCACACTTTCACTCAAGCCGGGAATATTCCCATTGACCTCACCTACAATACAAATGACAACACCCATTTCTGCAATAATCTTCACGCAACGTCTTTAATTCACATCATACGCAAGCCCAGTTTCGTAATAGTGAGAAATGGGAACATCCTCTCACGGGAAATGAATTATGACAGCGAGAACACTGCGACAAGCCCTTACTCATATTCCTGGACATACGACGGTACGCCCGTTTCTACAACAATGACATGCCCGATTATCGGAACAGGAGAATACTGTCTGACCATTACAAACAACCTGACAGGATGCGATAATAAGGTGTGCAAGAAGATATTGGACGATTGCGAACAATCCACAATGATAACTGATGTTTGCGGTGCTGTGGTGAGAATTGAGTTGGAGGATGTCGGGTGCGAATGGATTATCACAACCGATGATGAGAATGCACAAATCACACAACTTTCCTCAACGATGTTCAGAGTGGAATACACCACCGTCGGGTACCATGTCATAGAGGCCACAACCAACGATGAATGTGATAATTGTCATTATGCTTCTAAAACAATTTTGGTACAATACATACTCAATGTTTCCGCACGATACGACTGCGAGAACTCCCGGATAGTGGTTACTGATAACTCTTATTACTATGACCCTGCTTTTGAAGGGTCCAGAACTCTCTATTTCAACTTCAACAACGCAGACTATGCAATGCTGCCTGGCGCTTATACATATAGCATCAATAATATAGTTTTACCTACGGTTGAAACTAACTTCATTATTACTGCGAGAATAGAAGACTGTGGCTATTCCGTTTCCACGCTGTTTACCTTATATCCCCAAGCATCCATTTTCAGAATAAATCCTGATAGAACCAATTTGTGCGCCGATGTTCCATTTAATTTTTCGGCCGAGATTTCTGGAACAGCTAACAGTTATCTATGGAATTTTGGTGATAATGCAATATCTAATCATTCGCATCAAGATCACACCTATTACGGAACAATGGGAACGCAGTTCATAGTAAGTTTAGAGATAACCGATTTTAATGGATGTACTACTAGTAAAAACAGAATATATAAAATCTATTCGGATATCCTTAAGAAGGGACATCTTATATTAGAATCCACCAATCCAGTATGTATGGGAGACGATAGATTAATCGTTTATAAAAACTCTCAAACGAATTCTCATTATTCTTATAACCAAGTTCAATCTTCAGGTTATTTGTTTTCACCCACTCCCACACCCTCAAACCTGACAGGCAACGCTTATGAATATAACACGCATTATACTGGTGACTACAGCGTCAGAGTTGTTGACGTGAACGGGTGTATCGGAGAAGGAGAGGTGAACGTGGGATTCTTCGACAAGCCGCTAGTTCTCATCAAAGACATTGAGAAACATTGTACTGGCGAAGAAATACATTTTTCATGTTTTACACACAATAGCTATATTTCATACGACTGGACTCTGACAAAAGCAGGGACAACAGTATCGTTAACCAATCCCCATTCAACAGACCCATATTTCGTTCCGTCAACAGATGGCGACTATACGATTTCTTTAACCATCCACAACCAAAATTGCGAGGAAACGGCAACCATGACTTTCCATGTGTATAAAACTCCAGCCCCACCCGTATTGAGCTTTGGCGAAAATAGTTGTATCTGTAAGCCACCGGTCAACCTCGTATCCGACAGATACGCCAGCTGGAGCAACGGCTCATTGGGCAATCAGGCCAACTATTACTCTGCGGGATATGCTACCGCTTTCATTGTAGACCAGAACAGCGGCTGCAGGAGCGACACCAGCAGGATTTATATCACCCATGCACCCAATTTCGATGCATTGCTCACGGGATGCTATACAAGATGTCTTCCAGACACACTCCCTGTCTATATGTTAAGTCCGGATGGGCTGAAGTGGGTATGGTCGCTTGAAGGAGGATGGATTGCCAACGGGACTAACAATCATAATATTTACCTACCATTGCCACAATACGGCAATTACAGCATGAATGTTAGATTTGGCGATAATTGCGAGATAGAATCCCCCACGCTTACCATTGAGGAGGATGATATGTGCGGTTGCGACAGCATACAGGTAATGCCGCTGGGCAAGGATGAATGTTATATAAAAGACTGCCAGCTCTATTACACTCTGACTATGGAGGTAACGAACCAATCCTCGGCTCCTGTCATCTTCGACCAGATAAGTACTATGTCTGGAGTTACTGTCATTAGTAGCCCACTGCCGTTAACTATCGGTGCCGGTGCTACAGCCTTTGTCCAAATCGGTTTCAGGCTTACCAACCTTCAGATTTCCCACATCGCCTTCAGCCTCATCAGCACTTCATTGGACTGCGAAAGGGAAATCTCCATGCCCATCGATTTCTCGGCATGTGTTGGGACAGACTGCGAAATTAAACTCGACGAAATACTATACAACCCCACAATCAGCAGTCCCAATGCCTCGGCAGCATTTAAATTCAAACTGACATTGCCTACGGGAACCAATTCTGTCCTGGGTGTGTACTCAGAGCCCAGCCAGGTGGTAGACTACGACGCGACTTCGCTGCCCACCGTCACGGGGCTGCTCGTCCTCGATTATGGAAGGCTCCAACAGATGCAGGAATCGGGCGACTCGGTGGTTTGCATCCATGTTTTGATATGCGACGACGACAAACTGTGTCTTGCCGTAGTCTGCGTGAAGGTTAAAGACCTTTTGGATCAGATTGTGAACGGAGCAAAGACCAGTAGGCAGGATTTCGGTAGGATGTCTGACGTTGGACAGTCCGAGCCGTATTTAGTGCTCAATCCCGCTGGTAACGAAGTACGCGTGGTGGGAATAGAAGCCAACAGCATAGAGACGCTCACGCTGATAGATATGAATGGCAAAGTGTTGCTTTCTGTATCGGGTAAGAACACAATGGACATACATACCATCTCTAAAGGTTACTATATCCTTAAAATCAAATCCACTGACGGCATCTATTACCTTAAATTAATAAAGGCTTGATAGTCACCATAAGAGTTCTCGCAGCCATCCCCTCCTATTCTGGAGGGGATGGCTGCTTTGTAAGTACACGAATTTGTAATAGCGATGAAGCCATCCCAGAAATCCTTCCATTCAAAAGATTCTTCATTCATTAACTTTGCAATGTTTTTATAGCAATGGTATCGCATATAACTAATTGATATAAATACAATAATGTAATTTATATGTTTCAATGATTAGTTCCAAATCAAATCATATTTAATGTTTTTGGAAAACGAGAAGGTGCTGCATCGCATCTCAACTTTTAGGTCTGTCGTAAAAACACGCTCCGGCATCAACCCACTCTAGTTGGGATATGCAGATTGGAGCAGAG
>JAZUMZ010000318.1:0-7283 GCA_045603885.1 Bacteroidaceae bacterium
CCACCTGCTCACCCGCAGGCGTGACACCGAGCCGCGGCTCAAGAAGCCTGTCATGCTCACAGAGTTTGCACTTATGACTCTCAGCTTCGCGGCTCTGTCGCTATGCATCGCCCTACGCTGGATTATCCGTGGCACGGTGCCTATGGCCAACGGCTATGAGACGATGCTCGTGATGGCATGGTTCGTGATGCTTGCCTCACTTTTGCTTTTCCGACGTTTTCGGATTATTCTCACTTTCGGTTTCCTTCTCTCAGGTTTCTTCCTGTTGGTTAGCCACATATCACAGATGGATCCCCAAATCACCCACCTGATGCCAGTGTTGTCATCGCCATTGCTGACCATCCACGTAAGCGTAATCATGATGGCCTACGCCCTGCTGGGACTTACATTTATATGCGGTCTCATGGCACTTCTTCTTCGCTGGATACGCGGAAAAAATGCCGGCGGCCTTCATGAGCAGCTGGAGTCACTAAAGCTGCTGTCGTCGCTGTTCCTCTATCCCTCTATATCGGCTATGGGATTCGGCATATTTATCGGCGCCATCTGGGCAAACGTGTCATGGGGAACCTACTGGAGTTGGGATCCCAAGGAGACCTGGGCGCTAATCACGTTTATGGCTTATGCCATAGCTGTCCACAAGCAAAGCCTGCCCTGGCTGAGAAAACCGCTCAATTACCATTTATTCATGGTACTTGCGTTTTTGACAATTCTTATGACTTATTTCGGGGTCAACTATTTTCTCGGAGGCATGCACTCGTATGCTTAAAGATTAGATGGGGGGAACTCCGCAAAATCAATTAAGGATTTGTATAGGGGCGATTGAGAAAGAATGTCTTTGGAGCCGATTATGAACATTTGGCTGCGTGCGCGTGTGAGGGCGACATTGAGTTTTCTATCCACCAGCGTACCGTCAATGTCAACTGCCTCAGAGAGAAGCTCCAGCTCATAATCATTTGATATTGTGGTATCATATATGATGATGTCACGCTGGCTGCCCTGGAAACGCTCAACAGTGTCAATTATAATACTCTGAGGGTTATCCACTCCCTTTTCAGCCAGTTTCTCCCTTATCAGCGAGATCTGCCTTCTGAAAGGCACAATCACACCTATCATCTTTTCGGTGTCAAACATCAATCCGGATTTCCCGTATAAATGCCCCAGCCTGACCACAAGATTTGCCACCTCTTCCGCCTCCGCCACGTTCATCTTCGACTGTCTCATCTCCAGAGGTGGTTGGGGAACATCGATAAACACCACACGTCCTGGAATGTCAAATGGCAGCGGTCCCGTCTGATGTGGAAGCGGCACTGGCTCCAACTTTCCATGATAGAAAATCTTGTTTGCGAACTCCGCTATGTCTGTATGCATACGCCCCTGTCGGCTGAGCATAGCCACAAAGCGCGGATCGTCGTTTACAGAATGATGTAGTCTCTCAAACAGAGAGTTACGGCAGTTTGTCAGCCCGATTGCCTTGAGTGATGGCAGCTCCACCTCCGATTGCCGTGACGGTTGCACCACCACAGCCGGAAGCTGCTTATGGTCTCCAATCATGACAAACTTACGCACGAGACATTGTCCACTGTCGTCTGTCGCACACAAGAGTCGTAAGATCTGAGGCTCGAGAATCTGCGATGCCTCGTCGAAAATAGCCACATCGGCATGTTTTAGCCTGAGCAATTCCAAATTAGACGACAACGACGCGACAGTGCTGACAATGACATCAACATTTTTCAATTTCTCCAGCACCTCAGTCCTTCTGCCACAGTCACTCAGTATAGAGGACAAAAGCCTTCTGTGAAAAGCCGGGTCGCAAGCCAGCTTGTTGCCTTGACGCACATATTCAAGTCCTGTACTCTCAAGCATGCAGCATATCTCATCTACTGCCCGGTTGGTATATGCAGCGAGCAGCAACTGCTTATGGTCTGAATGGAATCTCAGCACCATATCTCTCAATGCCACCGATGTCTTTCCTGTACCCGGCGGTCCGACAAGAAGGAAAAAATCCTGAGCACGGGCAGCCCGCTCCACAATATTTGCGACTGTGCTATCACTCACAAATCCATCTGTCGGCTCGTCTGCCTGGGGTTTTCTTTGACACAGCAGCAACTCACGCCGTGCAGTGTCTGTAGTAAGAAGCGAAAACAGACTGGCATACAGTTTCGTAAATGACGACTCGTGATGGTCGTGCTCTATACAGAAACTCTTCGATTTGTCGAAAAACGACTTGCCCGACATCGGAGCATGAAGAGACAGCCACAATCTGTTGCCATTAATCTTCTCCACGGCACAACGCAGAATCTGACGGTTGGTCACCTTATCGTCATCTTTCTCACGCTCATAAAAAACCACTGAGTCGCCCGGACGGAAATTAGGTGCTGAAAAAGGCGTGATCTGTTGAAACTCAGAAGGCTCAGTGTCGCCTGCGATTTCATTATTTCCTGTGACAATCTCCACAGCTTCGACCGCACCATATCCGTTGTGTCGCAGCGAGGTGATGTGCAAACAGGGAATTATGTCACCGTTTTCCATTTTCAAGTCTGTGTCGGCATTCCACAACGCCGCCATGCTGCGTGTGGAGTGCAAGCGATTGTCGCCAACTTTCGCACACATCATCTCACGGGCGATAAACTCGGTAAAAACAAAGAAATAGTCGGCTGTAAGGCTGTCCATATTTTGAATCGGACTGAGCATTCGCTCTATATCCGGTCTTCCGTATTGTTTCCAGAAACGGGAGCTACACGTTTTATCTGTATGCAGATGCTCTGGTGTGAGGTTGAGAAAAATCCGCTTTGCCTTTCCGTCTGCGATCATCCGCTCAAGGAAAACAATCTGGTTACGCAGCAGCATAGCCTCCTGTACAGATGTTTTCAGCGTTCGCTGCTCAATCAGCTCCGGATATATGGAATATAGCACATTTCCGCTCACCTTGTCGTGACGCACTCCAAGATTATAATACATCACCTCCTTATAAAGCAGCATCTGCATCGTATGTTCCGCCTTTGCCCTGCCGGAGAAGTCCTTCTTTCCTGATTTCAGCTCAATAAGCATGCTGTTGTCGGCTGTAAGAAGGTCGAATCGTCCTTGAATTCCGAGTGTCTCACAAAAGAAGGATGGTTCCAGCAGCACGTCACCTTTGAAAGCTCCGTCGGCACGCAGCCTGTCGATGGTAGAGCGTATGTTTTTGAACTGGCTGCGCGTCTCCTCAAAGAAACGACTGTCAATGTCCGGATCAGTGGAGAATGCCAGTGCATAATCCACAAACACCTTGTGCATTGCCTCCTCATAATTCAGTTCTGGGGAGTTCACGCAGTCGTCAAGAAACTGATTGGCAGTCTGTCCAAGCAGCTTGTACATATTCATTTCCTGACTGTCAAAGCGGTTGAGCAGAAAATTGTAAGGACTGCTGCCAAACGGCTTGATACATGCACTCAGGGAACTGATATCTATCAGGAAGTCAGGCTCCAGAATCAAAATTTCAGGATGTATCACCTCCTCGTGGTCAACAAAAAACGAAACTGCGTTGACCTGTGATCCCAGATTTATTATCTTAGCCGACTGGATGGTATGGTCATTCATGTGATAATCAATCCTCACAGTCTCTGAGTCGCCTTCCTCACCGCTCACGCCATAAAGAAACTGCTCGTCTTTGGCAGTAATAACGAATCTCCTGCGTTTCTCCCTGCGAAACTGCAACTTTCTACGAAGCGGCGTAGCAGGAGCGTCGGGTAGAATATTCAAAAGAGCCCTTGGCGGATTGGATTGTGTGAATCTCGCAAGCGCATCGACAAGCGCCTTGACGTTGACGAGGAACTCTGCCTCGGTTGGCTTCAACTCCCCCTTCTTCACTTTCCTTGCCTTGTACCTGAAATCGTCAACAGGCTGAAGGGGATGGGAGTTGATTCGGCACAACGCCTGCAACCTCGTAAATAGAGAGTTGTAGTTAGCGGTGAGAGGTTCTGTAAGCTTTATGCAGACACGGTCGAGCAAATCATAGAGTAACCTGTACTTCACGCTCAGGTCAAAATCTGCTTTTACAACATAATATATTTCGTCGAACACCTTCATAATGAGCTGTTCACCACTGCTGTGGAAGCCTTCTTTATATCCTTGCGCCTCGCTTTTCCACTTACATTCACGATTCCCGACAGCGCATTCATCTTAAAATTGTCGGTATCCACTTTCAGGTTGACTGCTCCCTGTGAGCCCACGCTCACCTCTATATCGGGCGAGTGAAGAGTTGAGTTGCATACCGTGCTGCCTTTCAGATCGACATACGCCGACTTTGATGCGTTTATTCCCATATTAATCGTTCCCTCTCCGCCTGACACAATCACACACTCCTGACATTTGACATCATTTACGTTTATTACTGTGGCACCGTTGGAGTCATACCTGAAACGGTCACACTCCACAGAGTCGATATCCATCTGCCCGCCAATAACGCCACCAAGCTGCAAGAACTCAGTTGAAAGCTTGCCATGGCACACAAATCCACCACCTGCACAGAGTGCCACAGTCTTCATCTCAGGAGCAGACACATGAACTTTGATACCTGTAGCCGACGGATAGGAAAGAAGATAATCGTTTGCATCCAAGGGGGTCATTATTGTCAGTACACCTCCATCGATATCAACCTGAAGATTGGCCAACGAAGCAGAATCGCCCTCAGCCCATACGCTGTACTCTCCTGTGGTATATTCAACGGTAGCACTGCTGATATTTGTAATTTGGTAAAAATCAGCGGACAATGGAAAATGCCTCTTGACTATCTTTAAAGGCTCAGCAGCCGTCTGAGATGTGGTGTCAGCTGTATTTTCCACCTTGTCAGAGGTTGATTTATTTTGATTTTTTTCACTTTCGGTACAGGCGACACATAAAACTGTTGTCAAAATCAATAAAAACTGAGTCGTTTTCATACAAAACAATATGATTTGTGGTAAAAAATCAAATAATTTGTGCAAATTTAGCAATTTTTATTTAAGAATTTTATTAATATCAAATTTTTGTGTAACTTCGCATGGTGAAAAACAGGAAAACGAAGTAACAATAGAAAATGAGCAAGTACATTTCGGTTGCTTACCAACTCTACATGCGCCTGCGCGGTGAGGATGGTGAGAGCCTGCAAGAGTCAAGGACGGAAACAGAACCGTTAGTATTTATAAGCGGACAGCAGAAAGTGCTGCCACCGTTTGAAAAGAGGATAGAGGATATTCCCTCTGGCACTTCATTTGATTTTGAGATATCGCCGGGTGATCTTTTCGGCGAATATCGCGAGGATATGATATTAGACCTGCCCATCGCATCGCTTGCCGGCCCAGACGGCAAGATGGACAGCAGGTTGTTTTCCGAAGGTCGTGTCGTTCCAATGGAAGACGGCAACGGCGGCAATTACCTGGCAACAATCAAGCATATCGGTGACACCAGCGTGACTGTGGACTTGAACCATCCTCATGCCGGCGCATCGATGCATTTCAAAGGTTTGGTAATTGAAAACCGCGAAGCCAGCGACGCTGAGGTCCAGGCATTTATCACCGCCACCAGCTGTGGTTGCGGCGGGAACTGCGGAGGATGCGGTGGCGGCAGCTGCAACGACGGAGACTGTGGATGCGGCGGAAACTGCGGAGGGTGTGACTGATGGGCAATACATTCGGCGACATATTCACTCTCACCACATTCGGTGAGAGTCACGGTGCAGCAATAGGCGGTGTGGTAGATGGCATGCCGGCAGGCATCAATATTGACGAGTCTTTTATTCAACATGAGCTTGACCGCAGACGTCCGGGACAAAGCCGCCTGACCACCTCCCGTCAGGAAAGTGACCGCATAGAGATTCTCTCTGGGGTATTCGAGGGGATGAGCACAGGCTGCCCAATCGGCTTTATCGTCAGAAACACCAACCAGCACTCATCGGATTACGACAACCTGCGCAACTTGTTCAGGCCGCCGCATGCCGATTTCACCTATTATAAGAAATATGGAATCCGCGACCATCGAGGTGGCGGCCGCTCGTCAGCGCGCGAGACCGTCGCTCGTGTTGTCGGCGGCGCTCTTGCCAAGCTGGCACTGAGGCAGCTTGGCAATGTCGGCATACATGCTTACACCTCACAAGTCGGCGACATCAAGGTGGAAAAGAGCTACAAAGAGCTGGATTTGCGCATGACAGAGACCAACGACGTGAGATGTCCAGACGCTGAGACAGCCGAGAGGATGGAAAAGCTGATAATGGATGTGAAGCAAGAAGGGGACACCATAGGAGGTGTCATCACCTGTGTGATTCAGGGCTGTCCCGCCGGTCTTGGCGATCCTGTGTTCGGCAAGCTCCACGCTTCACTCGGCTCCGCCATGCTGAGTATCAACGCAGTTAAAGGGTTTGAATACGGTGAAGGCTTCTCCGGTGTCAGCCAGCGTGGTTCAGAACAGAACGACCTGTTCACCAACAAAGACGGACAGATAAGAACGTTGACCAACCACAGCGGGGGAATCCAAGGAGGAATCAGCAACGGTGAGGACATTTATTTCCGCGTTGCGTTCAAGCCTGTGGCTACCCTGCTTCTCAGCCAGCCCACCGTTGACACCGAGGGGCATGATGTTAAAGTAACGGCCCGTGGTCGCCATGACCCCTGTGTGCTTCCGAGGGCAGTGCCCGTCGTTGAGGCAATGGCTGCAATGACGATATTAGACGCTATTCTTAAAAACAGACAACAAATTAATAACTTAAAATAACAAACAAACAACCAAGAGAAACTAAACAAGGATTATGAACAAGGTAATTTTAATTGGAAATGTAGGTACAGACCCGAATGTACGTTATCTTGACTCGGGCGTATGCGTGGCACAAATCAGATTGGCAACTACAGAGAGAGGCTACACACTTCAGAACGGCACTCAGGTGCCCGAGCGCACAGAATGGCACAACGTGATTTTCTGGCGCCGACTTGCAGAAATAGTTGAGAAACATGTCCACAAAGGCGACAAGATTTTTGTGGACGGAAAGATACAGAGCCGCACCTATACCGACCACGACGGCCTCCAGCGTCATGTGACTGAGATTATGGCCGACAACATGGAAATTCTGGTGCGCAAGAACGACAGCCGCCGCGACGAGGGTTATTCAGCCCCCGTCCAGCCGCAATCCTCCCCGGCTGAGCTGAGCGAGGAGGACGACATAGCGTTCTAAGCCATGTTATACTACGACCGACAATTTGATAAAGGCTGGCGTATTGCTGTATGGCATGTGACAGAAGATCTCGAGGAGCTTCTTTACATGTTGCCCGACGACGAGA
>JAZUMZ010000319.1:0-5886 GCA_045603885.1 Bacteroidaceae bacterium
CAAGGATGAGGATATCGAGATACCGCCCATCACAGATGAAATCTATCATCTCATCCTGCGGGACGCCAGCGAGGATTTCGACTGGTCGGAGATCAGCCCCACCATTTTCGGCGCGGTGTTTGAGAGCACCCTCAACCCGGTGACACGCCGCAGCGGCGGTATGCACTACACGTCGATAGAGAACATCCACAAGGTCATCGACCCCTTGTTCCTCAACGACCTGCGCCGCGAGCTTGACGGGATATTGGAGGAGAAAGTGGAGCGGCAGCGCAACCTCAAGTTAGACACATTCCAGGACAAGCTGGCCTCGCTGACGTTCCTCGACCCGGCATGCGGCTCAGGCAATTTCCTGACGGAGACATACCTGAGCCTTCGCCGCCTTGAGAACGAGGTGATACGCGAGCGTTACCACGGGCAGTCGTTCCTCGCATGGGATGAGGTGTCGCCGATAAAGGTCAGCATCAACCAGTTTTTCGGGATAGAGATCAACGACTTCGCCGTCACCGTGGCTACCACCGCCCTCTGGATCAGCGAGGCCCAGATGCTCAGGGAGACCGAGCGGATTATCAACCACGACATCGACTTCCTGCCACTAAAGTCATACGCCAATATAAGGGAAGGCAACGCGTTGAGGATGGACTGGGACATAATCGAGGTTCATTCTGGCATTCCAACAATTCACGCAAAAAACACATACGTTATATTCGATGATAAGCCTATGACAGTAGGTGAGCCAACAGTGTATGATGAGATTAACCTTGTGACATCCGATGTCAAGCGAGGTCCCAAACCAGACACAAAAGAAAAAGTTCGCTACGATTACATTATCGGCAACCCTCCTTTTGTGGGTAACAACTATATGACCGCATCCCAAAGAGACGACCTGGCTCCGTTCTTCCCAAAAAACAAAACAATGGACTATGTGTGTTGCTGGTACAAAAAAGCCGCAGCGTTAATTGCCGGCACCAATACAAGATGCTCTCTTGTGTCCACAAATTCCATAACACAGGGTGAGCAAGTTCCATTGCTGTGGAAAGACTTGTTCTCCCAATATGGTGTTCATATAGATTTTGCATATCGCACTTTCCGCTGGGACAGCGAGGCCGCCCTAAAAGCACATGTCCATTGTGTCGTAATTGGTTTCTCCTCTGCCCCGAATGACAAGAAAAGAATAATTTTCGACAATGGCAAGCAAATAGAGGCAGAACATATCAATGCATATCTTGCGGCAGCCGATGATGTGTTTGTTGACAGCAGGTCAAAACCATTATGCGATGTGCCTGTCATGAGAAAGGTTAATCAACCCACTGATGGCGGTCACTTAATAATAGAGCACAAAGACTATGATGACTTTATCGCTCATAATCCGATGGCAAAACAATACATAAGAAAACTAATCGGCGCAAAAGAGTTTATCAATAACATTCCACGCTATTGTTTGTGGCTTAAAAACGCAGAGCCCTCTGACTTGAGGAAAATGCCATTGGTTATGAAAAGAATCGAGGCTGTAAGGGAGATGAGATTAGCAAGTCGCGATGCAGGAACGAGAAAATTAGCAGACACTCCGCATCTTTTCAGGGAGACAGTCAATCCTGATTCTGCCATTGTCGTACCCCGTGTATCTTCTGAACGGAGGCGATATGTGCCAATGGGCTTTATCGGAAAGGAAATCATAGTGACCGATGCAGTACTCCTTATCCCCGATGCCACCCTCTACCATTTCGGTGTGCTGGAGAGCAACGTCCACATGGCTTGGATGCGCGCGGTTTGTGGAAGGTTGAAGAGCGACTACCGCTATTCCAAGGACATTGTCTATAACAACTTCCCGTGGCCGCAGCCGACGGACAAGCAGAGAGAGAAGATTGAGCAGACCGCCCAGGCCATTCTCGACACCCGTGCCCTGTATCCCGACAGCAGCCTGGCAGACCTGTACGACGAGCGCACTATGCCGGCAGGGCTTCGCAAGGCCCATCAGGACAACGACCGGGCTGTTATGCAGGCCTACGGCTTTGACATTAAATCCATGACCGAAAGCAGTTGTGTTGCAGCACTTTTCAAACTATATCAAAGGCTGGCTTAATATTTTAATCCAGCTTATAGTGCGATATTGGCGTTATAAACAAGTATTGAAGGATTCATAAGATAATAATGTATTGTAAACAGCGCAAAAAATGACTGAAACCAAAATATCCGCTCGTAGAAACCGTGATTATACTTTTTTATGAACTTACAGGTTTGCAGTTTTCTCTTTTTTGATTATATTTGCAAAAATAGTGTTATAACAATCCAGCACATGAAACGTATTTCTCTATTTTTTTTGCTCAGCTTGGTTGCCGCATCTGTCTTGGGCCAAGATAATCGTCTGAAAGGCGATGTAACCTTTGATAACAAAGTGGATATAGGCGATGTGGTCGCCATCATCAACGTAATTGCCGGAACGGTGTCCGACGAGATGCACTACACGGACGTAAACGGCGACGGACATACAGACATCTCCGATGTTGTGATGGTGATAAATATCATCGCTGGAATTGCTGACGCAGCCGTGCTCGAAGGCCTGTGTCCCGACAACAACCACCCCCATGTTATTGACATGGGAGACATGGGTAAGTGGTCGTGCTGCAATGTCAGCGCATCCGCCCCTTGGGAATACGGCGGCTACTATGCCTGGGGTGAGACCACAGAGAAAGAAAGATACAGCTGGGACACCTATACCTTGTGCAAAGGATCCTCATCCACCTGCTTCGACTTAGGCGAGGACATTGCCGGCAAGTCGTTCGACACGGCACAGTCCGTGATGGGCGGAAAGTGGTGCATGCCCAATGAGAAGCAGATGAAACTCATCTGCAATGCACAGAGGCACGAGTGGTGCGAGATAAACGGGGTGAAAGGCGTGCGCATCACTTCCGACAATGGCAAAAGCCTGTTTTTCCCCGGAGGCGGAGTGAAAATCGATGACAGCCACTGGTATGTTGGCATGTTGCAATACTTGACATCCACTCTTACCCATGACGAAAACCACTCCGGCGGATATGACAATTCCGATGCTTGTGCGTGGATTTGCACTGATTACCGTGGAGTGTGGCAATTAGACAGTAACCTAAGCCCCTTTGCCGACCGTTGTGACGGATATAACATACGCGCCGTTGTCGGCGACACCATATATCCGCCCAACAACCCTGATGATCCCGCGGTGGTAGCGGGCATCTGCCCCAACTCCTATCATCCTCATATAATTGACCTGGGCAGCGCCGGACTATGGTCGTGCTGCAATGTGGGCTCATCTGTCCCATGGGAATACGGGGGCTTATATGCCTGGGGAGAACTGACAACGAAATCGGAGTACGAATGGAGCAACTACACACACTGCGACGGAAGCAAATCTACAGTTCATTATCTCTTCAGGAACATAGCCGCGACAGAATACGACGTGGCATCTGTGGAGTGGAATGGGAAATGGGCAATGCCTTCATACCGGCAACTGAAAAGCCTGGGTGACCTGCAGACAGAGTGGACAAGCGTCAACGACGTATCTGGAATGAAGATAACCGGCTCAAACGGCTTCAGCATCTTTATGCCTGCTGAAAATCGTTACAGTAAGCACGGAAGCTACTGGTCGGCATCACTGCAGACAGATGACAACACCTGCGCAAAATGCGTAGATTTCAACTATGAAGGATGTCTGGTAACCGTATGGCATAATGACCAGTGGATTGCAAATTATGACTACCTTTGCAACGGGCACGCCATACGACCGGTCAGAGGCGCGGACAAGGATGATCCTGAGGATATTGAGCCCGATCAGGCCGCGAAAGAGCATTATTGCCCCGACAACAACCATCCGCACGCCATAGACATGGGCAGCGCCGGAAAATGGGCGTGTTGCAACGTAGGCGCCTCTGCGCCTTGGGAGACCGGCGGCTACTACTGCTGGGGAGGCACTAAAGAACTGAGTTTCTACGGAGCCACCCCTGAGAACGAGACCGCATGCATCCTTGAAGAAAACTATGATGGCAACGGCAACGACTGGTGGGGGTATAAATGGGGAATGTGGAACGAGGAAGGCGTGCTCCTCCCTGCATACGATGTGGCTCGCAAACTTTGGGGGAACTCATGGCACATGCCGACCGGACCACGTTTCGAGAAGCTCAACAACACCGACATCACGAAGGAGGGAACCATGCTTAACGGCACACCAGGACTAAAAATCACCGCCTCCAACGGCAACAAGATTTTTCTGCCATACTGCGGCGTAAAGTCCGAGGCAGAATTCCATTACGATCAATGGCATCAAATGGAGTACTGGACTGCAACATCACAAACCAAATACATGGACTGGTGTATCGAGCCAAATGGCACAGCCATGCATCACGATTATTGGTATGACCCTACGGCAGGACAATATCCCTATGACTGCAACACCGGTTTCAACCAGATCAGTCAGGACAGAGGATTTGGTCTTCCTGTACGTGCTGTGCAATAAAGCGGCATAATTTATGACCTGTTTCTCAGAATCCAGAAAACGAGAACAGGGAGGGCGAGAGATAACAGGTAGCCAGTGATGGTATTCAGCCACCCACGCTTCTTCTTTACGACCAGTTGCCTGTCATCACGGTGATGGTTTGCGGTGTCTGTACGCTCACTGTAGCGCAGTACACGGATGGTGTCGGTATGGGTTGTAACCACGGTATCGGTTTTAACTTTATATATAGTATCATGTGACACAGCCAACCGCTCACGCCACCGCTCCTTATATATTAATATGGTGTCGCCTTTGTCGCGGACGAACACAGAATCTCTTACAAACACCGAATCCTTGACAGTGGAGAAGGCCAGGAAAGTATCGGTTCGCATCACATACACAGTGTCGGAATGTGCAATATTCCTGATGAGTGTGTCTGTCTTATGTCTCGCCACATATACCGTGTCATGCACCTCGGTCATGCTCTTAGCCGTACGTGAGCAACCACATAACATTCCTGCTACCGGAATCATAGACATACCGAGCATCCCTACTATCTTTTTATGATTATCCGTCCACATAGCCTATCGTCCTTTTAGATATTCCTCAATAGCATCGACATGTAATCTCACAATCGCCTCTCGCCCTTCGTCGCTAAGTAGAAAATCCACATCGGCCTTGTTGTCCTGAAACAAATTCTCTGTGAGTACAGAAGGACACAGAGTCTCACGCAAGACAAAGAGGTTCTTCGACCAGTACTTCGCCTTGGGTATAGAGCGGTTGCCGCACAAGCTTCGCTCCAACGCCAGCGACGTAAAACTTCTCGCCAGGCACTTTGAGCTTTCCGAGGCGTTGAGACTTACGAATACTGAGAATCCACTTGCTTTATTCCATTTTTTGCCGCCTCCGGCTGCATTTACATGAACAGACACATAGATACAGTTGCCCGCTCCGAGTTTTCTGCACAGCTCGTTCACCTTCCCCACCCTGTATCTAAGTTCACGGTTCTGAACAACCTTGGTCGAAGACCCGGCCATCAGTTTGTCGGGCTCGGTCGGACGGTAGTCCACCACGACATCACAGCCTCTCTTTTTCAACTCCATCTCCACAAGGGAGACAATCTCACGGCTGTAGGCATATTCCCTCAGCCGTCCGTCCACGCTACGCTTGCCGGGCGTGGTTCTCAGATGTGCCGTACCCAATATCACTGTAATTTTGCTCATAATGCGTTAATGATTTAGCGATTAATAATCAGTTGAATTTCTGATTGCAAAATTACAGGTAATTCCGATGCCTTTCCGACGTTCTCGGAAAATCATGGTTATGAGCGAAAGAATCCTGGCGTGCCTGCGGCACTTGGATTAAAAGTCTAAGGAATAAGTGAGTTGTGTTTACAATCTCACACATTGGTGTTATGGAACCCC
>JAZUMZ010000320.1:0-1671 GCA_045603885.1 Bacteroidaceae bacterium
GTTATTGAGGAAACCACGAGCAATACCGCCAAGGAGAATAATCTGGACGTGACGCTCGGCGTACAGACGAACAAGGACTTAGAGTATCTGCGTAACAGTCTGAATGTGAAATCATCGTGGAGTGAGACCTATACGCACCTCACCGCCAAGGAAGGAAAATATCAGCACCTCGACAATCCCTATTTCTCCGCCAGCAACGACCTGAGCATGATGAAACGCTGGGGCAAGCATTTGTTCCGTGTCCGCTTCGACGTGGCCTACAACAATCGTCCGCACGAACTTCGCGTCAGTCCCGCCTACTACTTCGGCAACGACTCTCTGCAAATGCTGAGCCAGGAGGTAACACAGAAGCACATCACCGTCAACCTCCGCACCTCTTATGGGCTGACGGCTGGCAACTTTACACTGAACTATACGCCTCGCCTGAACATGGACTTGCGCAAACTTTCATCTGCACTCACACAGACAGAGAGAAATGGCAACCTCATCCCTGCTGCCGACAGTACGAGAAACGACCTCTGGTACAACAGCTATCAAGTGGGCATCGACCAAGATTACACCTACAAGAAAGGAAATGCCCTGCGCATGAGGCTGATTATACCGACCTATCTTTCCATCATCACAAACGATGACCGAATGGCCGGAAACTCCGTCAGCTATTATCGGTGGATTGTCAACCCCACTCTCACAGCAGACTACAGTTTCACGCCTTCTTTCAAGGCTGTGTCCAATGGCTATTACCGCAAGTCCTATGGCAACATGAGCGATGCCTACAAGGGCTATATCTTACAGTCCTATCGTAATCTTCTCCGCAACACCACCGACCACCTGCAGGAAAGCAACGGCAGCGGTGCTCGTATGGGATTAGAATATCGTGATGTCATTCGTATGCTCTTCTTCAACGTGAGCGGAGGCATTCAGCACAGCCATAAGAATCTTCTTTATGGCTATAACTACGACGGCATCATCGGTGTAAAGACTACGCTTGACCAGTCCACCAATGCCGACACGTACAGTCTCTTCGCAGGAGCCAGCAAGACCCTGACTCTTTGGCACACCAAGTTAGAAGCCTCCGTAGGATGGAATCGCGGCAAGAGCGAACTGTTGTTGCAAAATGTCATCCAGCCGTTCCATACGAAGAGTTATACCGTCGGTGTTTCGTTCAACGCAACACCGTGTCAGTATTTTAACTTCGCATATAGCTTCGCGTGGATGAAGACAGAACAATGGGTGGGCAATGGTGACGAGTCTTTACCCGCCCTGCGCACACACACGCATAACGGCAAGGTTTGGATATTGCCAACGGAGAGACTGAGCATTAACTTCAATGTCGATTACCGGTATTTCAACGAATTGTCCACTCCGAATATCGTATTTGCTGATGCTCTGATACGTTACGCATGCAAGACCGTTGATTGGGAACTGGAGTGCAGCAATCTTTTCAATGCTCGCCGTTACGTCGTGACCGTTCATTCCAACATGAGCACCAGTGTCAATAGTTGTCAATTACGTCCGCTTAATTTGTTGTTAAAAGTCAGATTCAAATTAAAGTGAGAAGTGAATTTCTTTTGTGAAATACATCTTTTTCCGCAACTTTGCATCTTTAAAGCAGAACGACCAATGAAAAGAATATGAGTAAGAAGAGAAAACTGATGGAGCAACTGGCTCGTC
>JAZUMZ010000321.1:0-5565 GCA_045603885.1 Bacteroidaceae bacterium
TTTTAAATTAAAATTAAATATAATTATTATAATTGTGTGTTGATATTACTAATGTATATTTGCGTTTACAAACTCTCGAGCATACGTTTCAGTACAACCTGTGCGGAAATCTCGCGGTTGGCAGCCTCTGGAATAACAATGGATGTAGGTGCCTCTATCACATCGTCTGTAACTATCATATTACGTCTTACAGGCAGACAATGCATAAAGAAGGCGTTGTAGGTCACTTCCATATGTTTTGTGTCCACAGTCCATGACATATCCTTGCAGAGCACTTTTCCATAGTCTTCCGGACGTGTAACACCAGGACAGCTCCAGTTTTTCGCATAGATAAAGTCAGCGCCCTCAAAAGCCTTCATTTGGTTGTATTCAACTTTTGCTTCACCCACGAACATAGGGTCGAGCTCATAGCCTTCCGGATGTGTAAGGACAAAGTCAACATCTGCCGCATTCATCCATTGAGCGAAAGAGTTAGGCACAGCCTGGGGCAACGCCTTTGGATGAGGAGCCCATGTAAGCACAACCTTAGGTCTCTGCTTGCGCTTATACTCTTCTATAGTGATGAGGTCTGCAAAGGCCTGCAACGGGTGTACGGTGGCACTCTCCATGAAGAATACCGGTTTGCCGCTATATTTTATAAATTGGTTAAGTATTTTCTCCTCGTAGTCGTCTTTTCTGTTTTCGAACTTAGCGAATGAACGTACACCGATTATGTCGCAATAGCATCCCATAACCGGTATTGCCTCTAGAAGATGCTCGCTCTTGTCGCCATCCATAATAACTCCACGCTCCGTCTCCAGTTTCCAGGCACCTTGGTTAACGTCTAGCACAATGACGTTCATTCCAAGATTCATGGCCGCTTTTTGTGTTGAGAGTCGTGTTCTGAGACTGTTATTGAAGAAAATGAGCATACAGGTTTTATTTTTTCCTAAATTTTGGAATTTATACCTGTCGGCTTTCACTTCCTGTGCCTCTTCGAGGGCCTTTTTTAGCGGTCCTATGTCTGATACGTTTTGGAATATTTTCATTTTTTCTTGTTTTTCTTTGAGAATGGTGAGTAGAAAGGCTGTCCCTCTACTTGTTCTTCAAAGAACTGCGCCCATTCTGGTTTTCCTTTAATTTTACCTCCTTCAGAGTTTTTCTTTCTCAATTTAGCCATAGGGTCGGACGCCTTCTTTTTCTTTTCTTTTTGTTTTGGCTTGAAGTCGTCTTCAGTGGCTCTTGTAGAACGTCGTCCACGGTGGCTTTCTCCTCCCCTTCCCCGTTTGAATCCATTACTGCCTTTCTGGTGGTCTCCACCGGCGTTTCCGCTGTTTTCTGTCACTTCCACGTTAACATATCGTCCGTCGAATTCTTTTCCGTTAAGTACCCTCAGCACGTCTGAAACCTGCTCGTTGGGAACTTCGAAGAAAGAGAAGTTTGATAGAATGTCAATTTTTCCCAACTCTATATGAGAGTTTTGTGAGTTTCTGTTTACAAAGCCCATAAATTCACGTGGACGGAGGTTGTCTTTCTTTCCGAGATTAATAAATAGGCGTGTATATCCCTCCTCTGCCTGTGTCTTTCTCGGTCCTCGCTCTTTTCTTCTCTCACTGCGGCTTTTCTTTTTCTCTTCCTTATATTCTTTTCCGTCGGGTTGTATTATTCTCGGAGCATGTTTGTAATAGTTAAGGAAGGTGTTAAACTCACGTGAGATAACTCGTTTGAGTATGTCCTCTTTCTCCATGAGGTCGAACTTACGGTAAACCTCTTTGAGGAAAGGTTGGATTTCCTCCTCATCTACTTCCACCTTTTCTATGTCGTCAAGCACCTTCATAAGTTGTTTTTTGCATATTTCCTCGCCTTCAGGCAGGACACCTGCAACAAACTGTTTGCCTATCTGTTTCTCAATGGCTTTTACCTTGTTCTTCTCACGCACATGTATAATACATATACTTGTGCCTGTTTTTCCTGCTCTTCCCGTACGTCCGCTTCGGTGTGTGTAGCTTTCTATGTCGTCGGGCAGACCATAATTTATAACGTGGGTTAGGTTCTCAACGTCCAATCCTCGTGCCGCCACATCTGTAGCCACAAGCAACTGTATGTTGTGATGGCGGAACTTGTTCATGGTAAGGTCCCGCTGTGCCTGCGACAATTCTCCGTGAAGTGACTCGGCATTGTAGCCGTCGCTTATAAGCTTGTCGGCTATCTCTTGGGTCTCCATTCTTGTGCGGCAGAAAATGATGGCATATATCTCCGGATAATAGTCAGCTACACGTTTAAGGGCGTTATATTTGTCTTTTGCCTGAACGAGATAATAAATATGATTTACTTTTTCTGCTCCTTCATTTCTTGACCCCACCACAATCTCTTTGGCGTCGTGGAGATAGTTTTTGCTTATACGCTCGATTTCTTTGCTCATAGTGGCAGAGAAAAGCAGTGTGTTTCGCTCTGTGGGTATCTGTGCGAGAATGGTGTCTATACTCTCGCTGAATCCCATACTGAGCATTTCGTCTGCCTCGTCGAGAATGACATTCTCCACTTGGTCGAGTTTCGCCACTCCTCTCTCCATAAGATCCACGAGTCTTCCTGGTGTTGCCACCACAACCTGTACACCTTTCTTAAGTTGACGTATCTGTGTCTCTATGCTTGCACCTCCATATACCGCGAGAATATGTAGTCCCTCAAAATATTTGTTGTATGACTTGAGGTCGTCTGTTATCTGCAGACACAACTCTCTGGTCGGTGCGAGTACAAGCGCCTTGGGTTTGGCCGCATCTTGTTGTTCAGCCGCGTTTTCCTCCTTAACCGCATTGAACACCTTTTGAAGTATAGGCAGTCCATATGCCGCGGTTTTGCCTGTGCCTGTCTGTGCCAGTGCCACCACATCGTTGTTGTTACCCAGCAGATAGGGTATTACCTGCTCCTGCACCGGCATCGGCTCCACATATCCTATCTCCTCAATAGCACGCAATATCTCATCGCATACTCCTAATTCCTTAAATGTCATATAAATAATTTTACGAAGTTATCAAAGTTAATGAAGTTAGTGAAGTTATTACTTAACACTCCATTCGAATACTCCACATGAGAATTTTTCCGGCTGTACCAACTCAAGTTTCATTGCACTTGTCTTAACAGGGTCAAAATTAACTATGTTTGCCATTCCTTTGGAAGTGGGATATCCTGTAGGATTCATCACTTCCTTCCATTCACTGTTTCCATCCTTATAATAAAGTTTCCAGCTGTCAGGCACCTTACATCCGCCCCATGGCTGGTCGTCGAACCAATAGACTACGCTGTTGCTTACGGTTGTCTCCTCCTTGAAATTATAAACAAGCCACTCTGTGCTGTTTTTCTTAGGCCACCAGTGAGTGTATGGAACCGATCGGTCGTCGGGACCGGCAGGCACGAGTCTGTCGTTAATAGACGAGAGTGCCGGCAATTTGCGAGCCGATGCCTCAATTTTGCTCTCAGACGCGATTGATGGTGGCAGTGCCGGTGATGTTGCGTTTAGATCAATAGGCATCCACACAGTCATTTTTCCGTTGCCTCGGTGAGCCCATGCATAGTAAGGGATAAGCACGAGTTTCTCGTCTTTTGCGTCGAGACGTCCGTTATCATCGAATTTCAGCGTCTGCGCATCTGTTATGATGGTTTTGATATTAGTATTCTCTATATTAACTTGTCCGAATGTATATTGAGGATTTTGGTTGAGCAGCACGCTAAGCACATCACAATTGTTGTCTGGCCATTCGGCGCAATAAACGAGGGGTCCTCGCTCAATCTCTGCCCTACCCCTGTCGGCACTCACTTTTCCGTTGGCTTTCACCAGTCTTGGCTCCATGTCGAAATGTACGCTCACCACATCTCCTTTCTTCCATTTGCGGTCGATGGTGAAGTAGCCGTTCTCTAATTCAGACTTAACTTCTTCTCCGTTTACCTTTACACTGTATCCCAAGTGTTTGCCGTCAACAAAATAATAGAGGTCGCTGGGCACAACCTGTCCTCTAACCCATCCTGGAATCCTTATTTTCAATGCGAATTGGCTGTTAGCCTTTTTCATTGTCATCTGTATGTCTCCGTCCCAAGGGTAGTTGGTTTGTTGAACGAGTGTCACGTCTTTTCCACCAATCTCCACGGTGGTCTCGTTGCCTGCGAATAGGTTTACATAGAAGTTGTTGTCCTTTACCGCATATATATACTGCGGCAGTGATGGTATGAACCTTGCTGCGTTGCTCGGACAGCATGCACATCCGAACCAAGCCTGGCGTTGGTGTTGTCCCATACTCTGCAAAGGGTTGGGATAGAAGAACTTACCTCCGTCAATACTGATTCCGCTTATTACTCCGTTATATAATGTCCTTTCGAGGCAGTCGTAGTATTTTGATTCTCCGTGAAGCAGGAAAAGCCTGTAATTTACATATACCTGTGCTATTGCCGCACAAGTCTCACAGTAAGCCGACATGTTGGGCAACTCATAATTTGCTCCGAATGCCTCTCCACTGGATGTAGCACCCACTCCACCTGTGATATAATACTTCTTCGATACGATGTTATCCCATATCTTGTCGATTGCGTTGATATAGTCCTGGTTTCCTGTAAGTGCTGCTATATCCGCCATTCCGGCATACATATACCCTGCCCTCACTGCATGTCCCACAGCCTCGTCTTGCTCGAGCACCGGCTTGTGACTCTGCGAATAGTCGGTCTTTATGGTTGTGTAGCCTCGTTTGTCGAGGAAGAACTTTGCGAGGTCGAGGTAGTTCTTGTTGCCTGTGGCGAGATAGAGCCTGGCCAGTCCCATCTCGGCAATCTGGTGTCCGGGCACCACACATGCTTGTCCTGGCTTGTCGCCTACCTCCCTATACACGCAGTCAGCGAACTTGCATGCGATGTCGAGCAGCGAGCGCTTTCCTGTGGCGTTGAAATGTGCCACTGCAGCCTCACACAAGTGTCCGAGGTTGTAGAACTCATGGCTGAGATCCTCAACTTTTGACCACCTTGTCTTTCCTGCCCACTGATGCGGGTGTTCCGGATTCTGTGTACGTGCTGTGTAGAGATACCCGTCCGGCTCTTGTGCGCTTCCAATCACAGCGATAACAGAATCAACATATTGCTCCAACTTCTTGTCGGGATATGTCTGCAGCAGGTAACTTGCTCCCTCTATGGTTTTGTACGGGTCAGTGTCGTCAAACGAATATCCCATAACTCCCTCCACCTTAAACACCTTTGACGGGTCTTTCAGGTGTTCAGCGGCATTGCTGAAGTTTGTGTATCTTTTTTCTGACTCGCACTTGCTGAAAGCCAGTGGTATAGTCACCTCTTGACTTGCCTTAAGACGTTGTCCCCAGAATGTGTCGGGCGTAATCTTTACTTTTGTGAAAGGCACCGGATTAATTGGATAACCGAATCCTTCGCTCTGTGCAAAGCTTGTCAAGCCAAAACAGAGTACCATTGCTGTCAAGCAGAATCTTTTCATAATCATAGTTTTATTAATGGCGTATTTAGTTTATTCTAAAATATAAACACTGAAACAATATCATTTTATATTATTATTTTTTGTCTCGCAGAAATAAAGGAAAT
>JAZUMZ010000322.1:0-1616 GCA_045603885.1 Bacteroidaceae bacterium
CCGCCGTCATGGGCATCACGGTGAAGAATGTCAGCGTGCGCCTCTACCGCATCAAGGAGGAACTAAAGAACATGTCAAAAGATTAAAAACTACAGAACATTATGGAAAATCAGAACAACAACTTACAGGAACTGGAGCAGCTGCGCAGTCAGGTCGCAGAGTTCAAGAGCCGCATGGAGCAGCAGGAGATTGTGAGCCGACATCTGCTTGACGAGGCGATGAAAGGCCACGTGTCGTGGATTAAACAGATGAGCGTCTGGGGTGGCTTCGTTGACTTGGCATTGGTGCCGTTGGTGATTTATGCCTTACGTGGCATCGTCGGCGTTTCATGGCTGCCAATCATTGCCGTATGCATAGGGATGGTTATCGAGGCCTTCTTCAATTTCTGGAATGTCAGCACCATTCGCGACAAGTATCTGGCAGCTAACGATGTAATCAATACACAAAAAAGGCTGAGGACTTACAAACGCAGGGAGAAACTATACTTTTACATCATAATCCCCTTCCTCCTGCTCTGGTTAGTATGGCTTTTCTTCGACGTATATAGCGGCAAAGACATCCCATTTCCAAGCACAGACAGGCTGATTTCTCATTTCACTGCCATTGCCATCATATTAGCTATATGCTTCTATGTCTTCTATCGCGAAATGCGCTCGCTGAACAAGGCCGTCAAGGAGATAGACGAGTTCGTCAACGGCAAATAAAGTTTTCGTTATAAGAATACATTTTCTCCCATTAGTGAAAGTTTTAAGGCAATCTGTGTAACAATGGATTGCCTTTTTTGTCGTACCTTTGCGGCGTGATTTGAATTAAACAGCAAGAAATATGAAATATACGACATTAGGAAAGACGGACATCAAGGTCTCGCGCATCTGCGTGGGCTGCATGTCATACGGGAAGCCCACGGAGGACTTCCATCTGTGGACGCTGGGCGAGGACGAGACCCGGCAGATGGTGAAGCATGCGCTCGACTTGGGCGTGAACTTCTTCGACACCGCCAACTGCTATTCCCACGGCACAAGCGAGGAATATCTGGGCAAGGCATTGAAGAATATCGGTGTGAAGCGTGAAGATGTAGTGTTGGCCTCGAAGGTCTATTTCAATCCCGGCTTCCTCTCCCGTGTGGCCATCCTTCGTGAGATTGACGGTACGCTCCAGCGTCTGGGCACCGACTATCTTGACCTCTACCAGATTCACCGCTTCGACTATTCCACGCCCATCGAGGAAACGATGGGGGCACTTGATTCGCTGGTCAAGTCAGGTAAAGTTCGTACCATCGGTGCCTCGGCCATGTATGGCTATCAGTTCCACAATATGCAGATCTGCGCTGAGCAGAACGGCTGGACGCTCTTTTCAACGTTGCAGAACCACTATAACCTGATATACCGTGAGGACGAGCGCGAACTGATTCCTGTGGCAGAGCAGTATGGCGTATCACGCATCCCTTACTCTCCCTTGGCCGGTGGTCACCTCTCGCATCGTGGTTGGGAAAGCGGCACGAAGCGCAGCAACACCGACAAGACCATCCAGAGCAAGTACGACCATGCGAAGGAGAACGACTTGGAGATTATTGACTGCATTGACCAATTGGCACAACGGCTTGGTGTGTCTATGTC
>JAZUMZ010000323.1:0-36180 GCA_045603885.1 Bacteroidaceae bacterium
CCTTGTCGTCAGCATATTTCACCATATCTGAACGGTATTCTTTGAGAAGAGAATTCCAAACGTCATTTACTCTGCCCATGTTCCCGGTTTCTATCAATGCATTGACGGCTGCAGGCATTCCTCCCACAGCGACATATCGATACAGGAGCGTCTTCATGGCAACATGGATGCCACTTGGTACTGGCGTTTCCTCCTCCAAACAATGTTTCAATACATTGATGATTTCTTCATTCATGTTGTTCGCCCACAGAAACTCTTCAAAGTCGAGTGGATACATCTCCACTATTTGTTCATAGCCCACAGGAACGGAATTGCTTCCCTTTTCTTTTTCGGCAGGTTTCCTCGTGCGTTGCTTCTTTGCGTCCTGGCCATAGCCTTGCACCCCAAGCAGCGAACCCGTGGCGATTATGTCATAAC
Organism: Bacteroidaceae bacterium; assembly: GCA_045603885.1. GTDB lineage: Bacteria > Bacteroidota > Bacteroidia > Bacteroidales > Bacteroidaceae > UBA3839. Next base: position 418 of record JAZUMZ010000323.1, read on the forward strand.
GCCCGTCCTCCTTGAAAAACTTCAGGCTGGTACGTGCTTCAGGACAATCCTGTATTTCGTCAAAGATAATGCACGTCTCTCCTGGAACGAACTTTGCTGTCCTCATCTGGGCAGAAAGATTAAGGATAATGCTATCTACATCTTTTGATTCATAGAAGGCTTCTTTTCTTTTTTTCTGCTTGATGAAGTTGATATATACCACATGCTTGTAGTTCTCCTTGGCGAATAACTGGGAGATATAAGTCTTTCCACATTGGCGAATGCCTATGATAACAAGTGGGAAATGGTTTGGCTGCCCCTTCCACTTCTTTAACGTCTCTGATATTTTTCTTTTAAGCATAATACATTCATTTTTCGTGTGCAAAGATACATTTTTCCAACGACTTCTGAAATAATTGATGCTATTTTTCCAACGACTTTTATATATTTTTATGCTTTTTTTCTAACGAAGTTTTCAATTTTGTTGCTTTTTTACCGGATAATCCGTTCATCAGGTTCACTTTGTGTGACCTCAACTGAAAAAGGTTGTCACTTTTTGGAGAGTTAAACTTAACTGGTTATTACAATAAATACTATCTCACTAAAAGCGTTTACCTCTTTTGATTCTTATAACGACATTGGTTGTCAGTTAGACGGAACAGGTTGTCTGCATATTGCTCTTACAACTGAAAGGGTTAACCCTTTCGCGCCATTTTCACTGACTTGGTTACATCCCTGTCGTTCTGAATCGCGTACAAAGATACTACTTTTTCTCTAAGAATCGGCATTTTCCCACGGATTTTTCCACATTCTCTGCTGTGGTCCGCTTTGGGTATGCGCCACTGACGGTGTCTGGTTCCCGATGCTCATGTGCGGCCTCTCGTCGTTGTAGAAGGCAATGATCCTCGTGAGTTCCCTCTTGCAAGCCTTGCGCGTGGGGATGGTCATCCTGTAGAGCCATTCCGTCTTCAGTATGCCGTTAGCCCTCTCTGCGACGGCATTCTCCAGCGGGTCGCCGCTCTGTGTCATGCTGATCCGTGTGCCACGGCTCTTAAGGATTGTCACATACATCTGGCTGCAATACTGGCAGCCACGGTCAGAGTGGTGTATCAGGCACCGGGCCGTATCATCGTCGATGCTCCTATAAGCCATGTTGAGCGCCTCAATAGGATAGGTCGTCTCTAATGTAGGGCCTACGGACCAGCCCACAATCTTATGTGAGTACAGGTCTGTGATGAGTGACAGATAGCATACCCCTTCCGTTGTCTCCACATAGGTGATGTCACTGGCCCATACCTGGTTGGGACGGGTCGGGACGAGCCCCTTGATGAGGTTGGGATACTTCCGGTAGTTGTGCTCAGAGTCCGTCGTCCTATAGCGTCTGCGCCGCTTGACACGTACCATAAGCCCGTGCTTGCGAAGCAACTCCGTAAACGCGTCACGCCCTGGGAAGCAGCCTGTGTCGTCGAACAGTTTCTTCAGGATGGCATGCAGTTTTGCCGCCCCCAGTCCGGGATTGGCCTTGCGATACTCACGGGCCTTTTCCATGATGATGGGTTCTATGGCATCCTCTGCAAAGCCGTCCTTGTCATCACGCTTGTTATATGCCTGTCTGCTGTAACCAAACAGTCCGCAAAGGGTGCCCAGGGCTGCTCCTGTGCCCTCTTCGCGAAGCAGACTTACTGTTTGGTGCCAGATTTTTTTCTTACAGGGATGTTGAAGGTCTGCTCTGCAAGATCAATCATGGTAGAATAGGCGTGGGAACGGAGCTTCTCCAGTTCCAGAGCCTTGCGAAGACGCTTTATCTCAGCCTCTTTCTCCTTTAAGCGTTCATCCTTCGTCATTGCCATGTCATCGTCAAGAATGGTTTCCTGCTGCAAAGGTAACAAATCTTTTTCATTCAGGAACTTGTCCATCCAGGAAAACAACACCGAACGGCTGCTGATGTGATATTTCTTGATGATTTTCTCTGCGGGAACACCGCTTTCAAGGTACTCACGAACGATTAAAATACGGTCATCATCCGTAAACGTGTAACCTTTTAACTCAACCTCGCGTGTCTCATACCACCCTGTGGCTTCGTTATACACGCGTTCTGTTCTTGTCTTGTGCTTCATTGTCACTTCTTTTTGCCTCCGAAAGTGACAACTTTTTCTAGTCTAAGTCAATCAGCCACAAACGTTTTGCGGTACCGCCCTTCACACATAGGCTTGAAGCCGCGTGCACCGCCGCCGTCCTTAGTCCAGGGTTGTTCGAACTGGAAGTCATGTGGCAGGTCAACCTTATTCCATATTCCATGTCGAGGGTTCCTTGCCCAATGAAAATTCCCAGTCGAAGTTCCACAGCACCTTCTGTTTGTTTACGAACTCGGCCAAAGGGCGGTTACCCTCAGCCTTTGCTTCCTTCACGTCTTTGTACTGTGCCCTGACAGTGGCAGAACAACACAATGCAATTACCGCTGATATAATTATTCTCTTCATGATTTTTTTATTTCGTAGTTAAGACAAATGGGAAGGCCGGAAGGTCGAAGGAATTGCGCATGTCGGCGGTGTAGATGTGGCGCACCAGAGGGTTCTGTCCCTCAAACGTGAAATCTATCTTCTGTGCTCCTGTCTGTAGCGTTAATAGACATAGAACAATCATTGAGATGAAATTCTTCATATTTACTTCCATTTATGATTTATCAATTGTTGGTATTCTCCTTCAGTCAATGAAATCACGGAGCCGTGTCGAGGTGTAAAAGACCCTGTGGTCTTAGTAGCCCGCGCCAGCGTGAAGTGCTCGAGGTTTGTGGATGTGCAGAAGTGGAACACACCGTTGGCAAAACAGTCGTAAGCAAGAACCCAGCCACTGCCATCGTTCAGAGGATAAGCTGATGAGCCTTCCGACTTCATCTTCATACCTTCAGGCTGCATCAGTCCAGGGAGAAGCTTCCACTGTTCAGGGCTGTGCAAGCTTCCGGCCACAAACTGCCGACGGCTAGTGCCACCACCGCCCCAGGTGTTGAAGAATACATGATAACGTCCCTTTTCATCACGCACAATATCTGTATCAATAGTGGGACCATCGAAGGTAAAGAGACGTAGCGGTTCATTTCCGATTAGATCTGTGAAAGATTCATTGGCATAAGCATAATAAACGGCATCTGTCGGATAAAGGCCTTCCTTTGGAGAATGCAAGGAGAAATAGACCATATACTTATCTACTTCAGGGTCATAGATAGTCTGGGGCGCCCATACGGCATCGGCCTTTGCAGCATCGCGTCCAGCATAGCGGGCAGGGAAATGGACAGCACGATGTTCCCAATGGATGAGGTCACGAGAGCGCAGCATAACAATTCCTCGGTTCGACCATTTGCCCTTCTGCCAGTCCATATCGGTGAGAACCATACGGAACCAACCGTCATCACCTCTCAGTATATGGGGGTCACGCACGCCACCGCTCACGCTGATGCTGTCAGATGCCAGAACGGGGCTGCCACCATTTAGCGGTGTAAAGTCCAACCCATTGTCAGATACGGCATAGCACACCTGTTGTCCCTCAGTGCTATTGCTGGTGAAATAGACAAAGAGATAGTGGGTGTAGCTCTTAGCACCAGCAGACAGCACAATAGTCAGCAGGAACAATGGCAAAAAATATCTCTTCATATCTTCTTAGACTTACCTTGTTTTAATTGGATGGTTTTCTGCATTCCGTTATATTTAACGCTTACCGAAGCAGCTTTCGCCCCACAATTTTTGATGGAAGCCTCTACCACTTTCCCCTCCTGCCAACGGATGCTGACTTCGAAACCGCCACGTGCTCGCAGACCGCATACCTCCCCGGATGTCCAGGCCTCTGGAAGCGCCGGCAACAACTCGATTATTCCGTTATGGCTTTGCAGCAGCATCTCGCACACACCGGCGGTGCCACCGAAGTTTCCGTCAATCTGGAAAGGGGGATGAGCATCGAACAAGTTGGGGTAGGTGCCTCCTGCACTGCGCCGAGAGTTAGCTGGATCCACATAGCTAAGCAACTTGCGATAGATGTTATAAGCCTGATTGCCTTTGTGAAGCCTTGCCCACAGGTTAATGCGCCATCCTGTGCTCCATCCAGTTGTCTTGTCTCCTTTCTGGATAAGCGTCTGCTCGGCGGCAGGATAGAATGCCTCTGGCAGGTTGTTACCGGGATAAAGGCCTATAAGATGGCTTTGGTGACGGTGGTGGGGGTCGAAGTCGCGCCAGTCGTGGTACCATTCGTTCAGGTCACCCTCTTTGCCCACAGTGTAGGGATGCAGTCGCTGTAAGGCGGATTGGTATGCGGATACGTTGTCACCACATATATATCCTGCTGTTATGGTATTCTGGAAAAGCTCGCGGATTATAGCAAGGTCTGCGGTGCCGCCGTAGCAGGTCATGCCGTGGTAACCCTCGTCGGTGACATATTCGTTCTCAGGCGAAGTGCTGGGGGCGGTTATCAGCTCCTTTGGGTTGTCGGGGTTGGGGATGAGCCATGCGAGGCAGAAGTCGGCAGCTCCCTTCATCAGCGGATAAGCTGTCTGGCGAAGATAAACTTCGTCACACGAGAACAGATAACGCTCCCACAGCGTGTTCACAAGCCATGCGCCGCCCATTGGCCAGTTTGCCCATTCCGGCTTCTCGCGCTTCTCGCCCACGGGGTTGGTCATAGCCCAGATGTCGCTGTTGTGACCGGCGCACCAGCCCTGAGTCACTCCCCAGTAGTTAAGGGCCGAGTGGCGTCCGTTATGCGACAAGGCCGTGACGAATCCGTCGAGCGGCATAGCCATTTCTGCCAGGTTGGCTACAAAAGCCGGCCAGTAGTTCTCCTCCAGGTTGATATTCATCGTATAGTTTCCGCGCCAGGGGGCTTTCTTATGTGGGTTCCACAGACCCTGAAGGTTTGCGGGCACCGACGGTGTCTGCGAGCAGCTGATAAGCAGGTAACGGCCATACTGGAAATACAATGTCTCTAAATAGCGGTCGCGGTCTGTCTGGCTGCCGTAACTCCTCAAAAGAGAATCGGTTGGAAGGGTGTTGTCGTATGTCGTGTCGGGCGACAGGCATAGTGACACACGTGAGAAGTAGTGGCGGTAATCTGTTATATGGTGCGTACGCACATCGGTGTAGGTGAGTGTGTTGAGCCGTGACGCATGATCGGCGGCATGTTCCATGTACGGTGCGCCATCTCTGACCGGATGGCGGTCGAATCCGTTGAAACTTGTCTCGTTGATAACGTAGATCACGGCTTCGCTGACCCCTTTCAGTACAAGGGATGAGTCTGTTGCTGTCACTTTGCCGTCGTGGTGGTTCAAGTTGACCACGCTGCAGAACTGTATGCTCGAGTCGGCTCGACCGGAGGCGTGGCCGGTCATCATTATCTGTCTGCCTGAGGCACTCACGTTAGAGTCCAAGAGTGATGAGAGTTTCAACTCCGCATTTACGGACTTCTTGCGTGAGGCCGTGAGACGAACGGCAATCAGCTGGTCGGGGGCTGAGACAAAATATTCGCGTTGGTAGGTCACATCGCCTTTCTTGTATGCAACGCGCGCCAGGGCGGAGTCGAGACTCAGCTCGCGGTGGTATTCCAGAAAGGGACTTTGGTCAGGATCTGTTATATGGAGTGTGGCCCATGGTTGGTAATAAGATGAGTTGTGTCCTTGTACATGGAGTTGCAGAGAGTCTGCCAGGGCGTAGTTACCGGCGAAGAGGGCTTTTCTGATGTCGGGAATCCAGCGGCTGGCCCCTTTGTCCTCGTCGGGATCCACTGGGGTGCCCGACCACAGTGTGATATCGTTCATCACGATGGCGTCGTCCGTCGGCTGTCCATACACCAATGCTCCCAACCTGCCGTTACCTAATGGCAGCGACTCTTCAAAGTGAGTGGCCGGTTGCTCATACCATAGTCTCAAATCTTGTGCCTGGGCAGTCATGGCTGCGAGGCACAGGGCTAACAATGTGGTGCGTTTCATGAAAATCTTTTAAAGCGGGAAATTTATAGAAGTCTCCCGGGGTTAATAGATTGATTGGAATTATTACGGATATTCTGCTTGTGTGTACGGGAACACACACAAACAGAATATCTAAGGCAATTCTTATTTGCAAATATACGAATAATTCTGTTATGCGAGAAAAAAAATTTGTTATTTTCTCAAATATTTCTTGCTGTTGATGATGACGATGCCCTTGTAGTCATCTCCCACTCTCTGCCCTGCCAGGTTATAGGCGTTGCCGTCGTTGAGCCGGGGCCTTTCTGTCTCTATGGTCTTGATGTCCGTAGTCTGTGCCAAGGCTGTCATGCGGTCGTTCTCCACCTTGGCGGCTGCTGCCCATATCTCTGCGTCGCTCTCATAGTCGCTGCCAAGATAGTAGCCTACGTTGGTGGGCTGGTTGTATCCCACGTTCTCATGGATGGCCTGCATATAGTAGGTGTGGTCGGTCATTAGCCACGGGATGCGGTGCTCGGTGGGATACCACGTGGAGAAAATCTTGATGTCGGTAACCCTGTCCCTGCTGGGCACGATAACCTCCTCACGCCAGTCGCCGAGCATGTCGCCATACCAGCCGGGATTGGACTTTGAGCTGTTGTTGAAAACAATGTCGTAGCGGTAGATGGTGAAGGTGCGGCCGTGGGTGAAACTCTGGATGATATGCTCGTTGATTAGCTGGCGGTTGAGGGTCCCGTCGAACCAGATGCCGGCGTTGCAAGAGCTTTCTTGCTTGCGGCTGCCGTCGCTGTTGTTAAGAGGCTTGCCGTCCTGGGTGAACAGCTCGTTGCCGTATTTCCAGAACTCGCAGCCTGGTGAGGTGGGGTCAACGTCGGCCACCATGCAGCGGCCCTGATCTCCGGCCGAGCCGGCTACAATGTCCCAGATGGTCTTGCCGGTCTTGGCGTTGTGGAGCGCCACCTCGGTGACACCGCCTTCAAGGCAGTGATATACTTGCAGACCCTCGTCATAGTCTTTCTGGAACACGCCCACGTGGTTGGCGCGTGCCAGCTCCCGACCGGTTCTGCCTTCAACCACGGAGAAATACTCCGGGCCACCATATTTGCCAGCCCGGTCGCCGGTGTAGTGGCCGCCCCAATTCTGGCTGTACCGCCAGGTAAGTATGGGAAATAACGGTTTTTGTCCTAAATAGTTAGAAGGGATAACCGATTGCAAAATGTACTCCCAAGCCGTCGGAGAGCTTTTTGATATTGTAGAACCCAGTCTTGCCTGTATCGTAGGGTGCATGGAGGCCGACTCCCAAGTCCAGACGAAGAACAAGGAACTTAAGGTCGTAGCGCAAACCTACACCTGTGCCGAGTGCCAAGGTCTTTAAAAACGGCTCGTCGCCAATTTTTCCACCGTCATGGGCGTCGTCATTCCTGAGCAGCCACACGTTGCCGGCGTCGAGGAATGTGGCGCCATAGAGGTTGCTCATCAGCTTGAAGCGGTATTCCACATTGGCTTCAAGATGTAAGTCGCCGGCTTGGTCAAGGTATGTGCCGCGGTGTCTGTGGTCGTAATAGGCTCCCGGTCCGATGGAGCGGGCTGTGAAAGCACGTACAGAGTTGGCTCCACCGACAAAAAACATCTCGCTGTAGGGAGCGATGGTTGAGTTGCCGTAGGTCCATATTACTCCGGCTTTCAGGCGGGTGGCGAGTGTTGTGTTCTCGCTCAGCTTGAAGTAGTTGATAAGCTGACCGCTGAATTTCAAGAATTGAGCGTAGGGATTACCGAATATCTTCTTGTTTTTTTCTCTGAATTTTTGACCGCTGATTGCTCCAATTGCGCCGGTGATATTTCCGGCTTCCTTAACGGTGATGTCGAAGTGGGTGATGCGGCGGGTCAGCTTCTTAGTCGAGTTGTCATAAGTGAATGAATATTGAATGCCTGGTATGAACTGGTCTTTCAAAGAGGCGTACAACGCAGAGCTGGTTGACGTGATGGAGTCAAACTCCGCTGAAGTCTGGAGGAGATGGTTGTATTTCACAGTCAGAGGAACCACCTGATGTTTGATGTAGCGGCTCGTCTGGAAATCATAGTCTGCCTCCACCCCGAATGTCAGCAGGCGATAATATCCAGCACGATTGATATGGTCGATATTTGCCTTGAATGTGGACGAACTGGGATAACGGAATCGTTTTTTCGACAACCCGGGGATTGATAGCCAAGGGTAGGAGAGTGACACGTTCATGCCGGCCTCGTAGGAGTCAGGCGGAGTACGTGAGTCTTTACGGGCTGTGCGAGTGTGCCACTCGTATGAGCCGATGAGATTGAACGCCAAGGTCTCGCCGTGGCCGAAAGCGTTGCGTTTGGATACCGACACCTTGCCATGGGGACCAACCTGGTCGTTGCTTTTCTGGGTGAAACTGAACTCTGCCTCCAAGTCGATGGGTTGGTCCATACTGAGTGTTATAGTTGCGTCGAGGGTGTCGCAAGTGGCAGTTGTGTCACGAGGAATGAGCGACCATTGAATCTGACGGAATACCTGCATGTTGGAAAGGTTGCGGGTGGTGCGGTCAATCAGATTTTGACGGTAGAGCATTCCTGGTCGCATTATTATATTACGCCTGACAACTTTTGTGCTTATAGGTTCCTTCTTGCCTTGATATGCGAATTTGACTCCATAGACCATCACACTGTCGTCAAAGGTCATCATCTGACGCATCCTTGCCTTACGCAGAGAGTCTCTGCTTGCGCTGTCTGTCGGAGTAGTCTGGCGTCTGTCGGTTTGAGGTGTTATATTGCGAATATACACCGATATGTTCCCAATGTGCATCTGCTTTGAGGCGTTTTTGGGAGCTGTTGGTGAAGGACTGACGAGCAGCTCCACCTGTTTCGGGTATTGCATGGAATCGGCGAAGAATGCGACGTAGTCATCACGGAAATAATAGAATCCGTTGTCTTTCATGTCTGTGGCGAGGCGTGTGCGTTCTGCGTCGAGGTCGGCGGTGGAGAACTGACCGTCAACTTTTAGGTAGCGTTTGTCAAAATTTGCCTTGACAATGCTGTCCTGTGTACCTTGGAACATATACTTAATGTCGTGATAGGTATATGGGTCGCCTAGGAAAATGTCATAACGCACTTTCTGCTTCCTCGGATTTTTTTCAGGTATAAGTTTGTAGTCAACGCGCCCGTTAAAATAGCCGTAGTTCTGGAGTGTGTTGGTGGCTATCATCGTGCGGGTCTGTGGATTGACTGCGCTTATTGTCACATACTCGGAACCAAAGGCTCTGTTAAGCCATTTGCTGAATCCAGACGGCTTTTTCTTCCCAACGTAACTGTCGTGAATCCATAGGCCGATTGGAAACAATGTCCTTATGGAAGAACTGCCAAACAACGAGTTGTTTGGAGCGTATGCCAAGGCTCCCTTCACTTCTGAAAGGGCCGTGCTCTCTTCGTATGTGCCCTTTTTGTCGTGAACCTCGGTCTTCTTTATTCCAGTGTATAGATGTTCCCACTCTGGCAGATTATCAATTGTGGAGCAACTGCCAGCCAGCAGTAGGATTATCAGCCCGATTATGTAAATCTTTTTCACTTGTCAGTTGTCGTTATATCGTTATGTCGAAATGTCGAAAAAACTTTATTTCGTGGTTTCTTTATTCTCCAATGTCGGTTTCTTCAGCTTAATCGGCTTCCAAATATCCAACATTGTGTTATATTTTTTTCTGAAGATATAGCTCACTCCGTTGGATATAAGCTCACCCTCGAACAGGTTTTCATAAGATTTTTTATGGAACAGCCTGATATATTGTGTCCCATTGTCGTTGAGACGCCATTCAAGCGACACGTCGTCGATATATGCTCCCGACTCGTTTTCCGACGTGCTGCCGTTGCTCACCTTTCCACCCACAATCACGTTTAGGCGGTTGTTGAAGAAACGTCTTGAAAATTTGAATGAATAATCGGTGCGTGTAGTGCCGTCGTCACGTGTTGACATCTCAACTCCCATATTCACATCAACATTTGTGTTTATTGCCTTGTCGGCTATGTTGTTGATTTCAGACTGTAGAAAACTGTTGAGGGCATTGTTTGTGTCGAATCCGGTGGAGTTGGAGGAGGCGAGATACATGCCGGTGCAGAGCATTGCCACTGCAAGCTTGTTGCGTTCCTCAACGCTCATGTTGGCAAGCTCGTTCTTAACAGCCAAGTCCTCAGGAGCGTCAATGGTGAAGATGAGCTCCATTGCCTCAAGTGTGCCCTTCACTTCCAAGCCGGCATTGAATTTTACAGAACGGTTGGCAGAACCACCTTCGCTGACCGTGGCGGTGGTCTTTTCTGTGGCCGTGAGGTTGATGGTTGGGTTGCTTGGCTTGCCGGTAAATTCCACGTAGCTGCCTTTCGCGATGTCGAAAGTCTTCAAAGGAATGACAGGCAGGGTGTATTTCATCTTGCCCTCGTCTATGGTGTAGCGGCCGGTCATTGACAATGTTCCTGCCGGGGTGTATGTGATGTTTATGGCTCCCTCGCCTTCTATGTCAACGTAACTCTGACGGTCGGCGGAGAACTCGCAATGGAATTTGGCACCATTATCAACAATCAAGTTGGCGAGCATGTCAATGTTCGAATAAGTAGGCAGTTTCTTCTTGATCTCTTCAGAGGGGGGCTTTGTGAAGTCGGTGAATGTAACAATGTCCGACATTCGGTAGTCCACTGTCAAAGGTGTGTTGGTCATGATGTAAGTCATGTCGGTCGTTGGCAGTATTTTAACAAGTCCACGCACACGCATGTCGTCGGGTGAGCCGTTGACGCGAAGGAAGAAATCTCCGTCCATATTGCCGAAAATCATGGAGCGTTTGGTGCGGGGAGCATTTATAAGGTTAAAGTTTTTGCCGTAGAGACTGAGGTTCATGTCCATATTGTCGAGTGAGGAGAAATCAAACCAACCTTTGAGTGTAAGAGGATTCTCACCTGCGGCATAAATTTTGTAGTCATCGAAACTGATGCGGCTGTCTTCAACAGGTATGGGTTTGTCCTCAAACTTCAGCTTGAGAGAGTAGATGTCAGAATTGGCCGCCATGCCTGATGGCAGAAGCTTACCATTGACGTTGTAGTTTTCCATGCTTCCTGAAATGTTCATCCACCCGCCGAGGGTTCCGTCCATGACGAACAGTTGGTCGGGGATGAACGGGGCTGTTATGGCAAGCGGAAGATCAAGGAATTTTACATCTGCGTCAATTCGCCCATCTCCTTTTGTGTCATAAACACCATCTACGGTCAGAGCAACGTCATCACCGTTTCTGACCTTGGCGGAAATCAAGTGTGACGTGCTGTCTTGGGGTGTATATGAGAAGTCTGCGCCTAAATTGCCCAACTTGGTGCCGTCGAATATGAAATCCTCGAATGATGTGTTGCCCGACACAGTGAACAATCCGTTGTCGCTTGAGTAGCGTGCGTTGAGATCTACCATGCCGTCGAGCGGTGGAATGAGTCCCGGTGCCAATTGTACGACCTTGCTGAGGTCTAATGACTTGATGTCGGCGTTGAAGTATTGTGTACCACTGTCTCCGTTGGCTGTTACTGCTATCTTGCAGCTATCATCTGCGGATGTGAGTTGCAGGTTGGAGAAAATATGGTTCAACGTGTCTATGCGTATAAAATTATCAGTGTTGAGTATGAATCTCTGATAAGCAAGTGTCGGATACTCTGGCAACAAATGACCGGTGAGTCCGCTGTCTGCGAAAAGCACATTCATGCCAAGGTTAATTCCCATATTGCCATCTTTGTCGAAATGTTTCACTTCGGCTTCCAGTTCGTCAGTCTTTACAAATCCGTCTGCGTGAAGGCTCATACCATCGTACTCACTGTCTTCCGGCATCTTGGCCTCTGCGTCGAAACGTAATGCCTCCTCATTCTGACGTATGTTGAGCGACAGCAAATCCACGGCTGTAGAGTCTATTTTTAATCCGCTTAGTTTGATGTCGCCTTGAACTCCGGAGACGGAGTCGGTGGACAGATTGGCAATAAGGTTGCCATACGTTATGCCTTGGAGTTGCAAAAGTTTTGCAATCGGGTTTTCTGTGCCGGAGCGTGCGCTGAGACTTACGTTTGGCAGGTGGTGTTTCAGATAGTTGATGTTCAACTTGTGCATCTTGGCGAATTTCAGTGCTGCGGCTCCTGAGTTGGTGTATTTGTCGATAATGGTGAATATGTTTTCAGGTGATTTGATAGCAAAGTCAAAGTCACCAGAATGTGCATCCACGTTTGTGGTGTTATGGCCTGTCTCGGCAAGGAGGGTGGTTTTGCCGGATGACAGACTGTCGTCACCCATGATAATATCGAAAGTGTCAACATCCAAGTTGACACGGTATATGCTGTCGAGATCGCTTCTGAATGCGAGAGTTCCGCGTGTGCTGGCGTTTAACCGGTCGTCACTCATGCCGAGGGCTTGTAGGTCGGCATATTCGAGGTTGATGTCTGCGTCTGCCTCAATAAAAGGTTTGTTCATTGTTCCTTTTGCACGGAAGGTGGTAATCAGTTTAGGGTCATATACACTCATGTCGGCGGTGAAGTCGCCTTTGAACAGTGATAATGTTCCGTTGATGTTCTCCAAGGAAAGGTCTTCGTATTTTAATCGGCTGACATTAAGCGTTGCGTTGCATACGGATGACGAGGTGAACGGGTCAAAGCCGTGGCCCTTTGCGGATATGTAGCCGGTAAGTTCCAAAAGGTCGCCGTGGGGCAGGAAGTCACGCATCCTGAAGTTGTTGATGTCGGCTGTGAAGTCGTAGTTTTCATTTTTCATGCCTACCTTCCCGTCGAAGTTGACATGTGTGTCGCCTATGGTGCCGTTGGCCTTGGCGTAGATGCCGTCCTTGCTGTAGCGGGTGTCGGCTGTCAGGTCAAGAGTCTTCGGAAGCTTGTATTCGCGTCTTATATCTGACGGCATCAAGGCGGTAATAAATCCTGTGTCTGAGATTTTTGCTTTGAATGAGCTGCTCAGTGTTGGATTAGAGCTGCTCAGGTTGCTGGCGGTCAGGTTGCCTCTCACGTCCATAAGTCCTGCGAGGTGGGCGTCTAGCTGGCTGACATTCAGGTTTTGCATGTTGCCTTTCGCCACTGCTTTCAGTCTGAGGTCTTGTGATGGCCAGGTTTTGGCAAATCCAGGTATCTGGTCCGAGGCGAACAGGGCGATATCATGCTTGCCTATGGTGCCGTCGATGCTGAGGTTGAACTGACCCGGTTGCTTGCCCTTCGCTGGAGTGTCGAACGCATCGTTGTCCATGGAAAAGTCAGCGGTCAGTGTTGAGTGTGGGGTCCTCACATATATGTCATTGGTAGTGATACCCTTGTTGTCCATCAGAATCTTTCCGCTCATATCGTTGAGAGTCAGTCCGCTACGTTCCTTTCCGGATAAATGGGCAATGTCAAATTTCATACTGCCGTCTCCGTTGTATTCAGCAGATGGAATGTTGGCGATGAGTGATGAAAGAGATATATGGTCGGTGTCGAATCCTGTAGAAGCATGGTTGCGGTTTGCGTCGTAGGCCACGTTTGAGCCGCTCATCTTCAGGCCTGTAAACTTGTATCGCTCGTTGTCAAGGTCAATATGTCCGTTCAGATTTACTTTGCCCAAAGTTGTCTTCACTCCCATGCCGTCGCTTAATCCCAAATTTACCTTGGCGTTCTCCATCCTGACATCGTTGAAATCAAATTGTGATGAGGCAAGATGGAATTTGGCGTCGAGTGAGGTCTTGGCGGAATTGAAGTCGAGATTCATGTCACGTCCTTGTTTCAGACGGGTGTTAGTGTTACTGAGTATTATATCGTTGAATGTATAGTCTGAAGTCTCTATATTGAGATTCCCGTTGAGATAAGCCTTCTTTACATCTACGTCGATAGCCATGTTGGGTGACTGGCGGAGAGCAACCTTTGAACTGTCAAGCTCCACTGCTCCAAGCTCGTAGATGGATGTGTTCATGTTAAGAACTGCGTCAAGGCCGAGATGGCGGGCATCGACTTTTAAAGACATGTCTGGCGACTGGTCAAGCTGGATGTTGGCGATGTCAAATGCAATGTCTGACAATGTGTATATGTTCGTGCCGAGATTTATGTCGCCGTTGAGCCTCAGGGCTTCAGAGCGTACGCCAAGCGCCATGTCCTGATCAGACGCAAGCATTATGTCTGGTTTCGTTATGCTCAAGGCTGAGATTTTGTATCTGCCTTTGTCCAGGTCTAAGGATGCGGTAGTACTGAGATTCTGGAATGCGGCTCTCAGGTCTGTTTCATCGCCGCTGCTGAATGCTATTGATGAGTTTTTCAGGTTTATTTCAGGGAATGAGAACAGTGACGTTCCGAGGTCAAGTGTTCCGCGTATCTTTCCTTCTTTGATGTTGGCGCTGACAAAAGTGCTGTCTGCTGACGGTGCCAAGGCTACAGTAAGTTTTACGTTCTCTGTGTTTATGTCGTCGAGTCGAAACTTCCATTTTATCGGCTCACTCACTGTGGTGTCCTCGGGGACGGAGTCGGGTAGGGTTAGGGTCAGGTCTGTATCTGCAAGTTTCAGATGGTTTATAACACTAAATTCATTCTTAAGGTCGATGCTGTCGGAGTTGAGTGTCAGCTGCCCCACACGTCCGTCTATACGGATTGACGGTATAAGTTGTCCTGTGTGCATCACAGCATTGTAAATTCCAACCTTGTCAACTACCACGCGGCTGCTGAACAGTGGCAGAAGCTCAACACTCAAATCCAGGTTGCCTACATAAGCAACGGTGTCGTTACCCTCAAGGGCAACAACATCTCCCATATTCAGGTCAAGAGGAAAGCCTAAGCTGAAACGACCGACACGGATGTCCATACCAGTCTCGTCTGACAACCATTTGCTCGCCTTGTCTATGGCAGCACGCTGAACCGGGGGAAGGTAAATAAGTACCGGTAGCAGAAGAAGGATGATCAGCAACGTAAGTAAAATACGTCTGACCAATCTCCATGCCGAGAATTTTTTCTTTCCTTCTGCCATCTTCAGCCTCTTTTTGCTGTTTTGTGTAAGCTTTATGAGTTACGCTATTTCAATGCGGGTAGCAGGATTATTTGTCCGGCCTTGATCTTTTTCCAGTTTACAAACATCTTCTGCTCACGGTTAAATTCAATAACATGGTCGAAGACATCATTTCTGCCGTAGTGCTTGGCTATGACTTCCTCAAGAGGATCCGTTCCGTTGTATAGGATTGTGTCTGTCTTTGTTGTGGTCTCTCCGACAACAGCCTTGACGGAGTCCTGACTGCCGGTCGGCTTCTTGGAGGATGCAGAGGTTTGGACCGTGTCTTTTGGTGAAATGGCTGTCTGGGGTGTTTTGTCATCCGAATCTCCGCCTGTTGTCATAAGCAGTAAGCCTATGGCTATAATCACGGCACCAATTGCAGCGTATATCACAGTTTTGGAGACTTTGGATTTCTTGCTTTTGAGGGTCTGCTTTTCAGAGCCGTTCAAAACAGATCCATTCTGTTTTCCTGTTTTTCCACCTATTGTGCTGTCTTCTCCTACATTGTTGTCCTTTGTCGGCTCATCATTTTCCTTATCCTGAGGTTGTTCCTGTACTCGATTGTCTATCACAGCCTTACGGTTTGTCTCTGCATTATTCAGGATTGTCTTGAGTTCCTCAACGTCTTGCTGGCGTTGCTCATATTTTGACTTGGCTTCCTCGTAGGCGCGGGTTGCTTCGTTCAGAGCCTCTTGAGCGCTGTTGAGTGAGTTGAGGGCGGAACTCATGTTTTCCTCTGCATTGTGAAGACGCTCTTTCATGTCTTCTATACTCTCGGGAGTGCTTATCAGCACGTCAATGCCAGAAAACTCATCTACGGGACGCTCTAAAACAGGTGTGTCGTTTTCTTGGTCTTGGTTTTTCATATTGATCTTTTCTTGATGATTTATTTAATAGCTAACCTTATTCCACAACTTCTCCGTAAAGGTCGAAATCGTCGGATGATGTAATTCTGACGTTGTAGAATTCTCCGATTGTAAGAGTGCAAAAGTCTGTGGATATGAGCACTTCCGGATCCACTTCTGGGGAGTCGAACTCAGTACGGCCTATGTAGTAATCGCCTTCAATGCGGTCGATAATCACCTTTAGGATTTGTCCCACTTTTTGGGATTGGATGTCTGCCGACACTTCTTGCTGAATCTCCATAAGTTCGGAAAGCCTGTGTTGCTTCTCTTCATCATCGATGTCGTCGGAAAAAATCTCGGCGGATGGTGTTCCGTCTTCCTCTGAGTAGGCGAAAGCCCCCATACGCTCAAACCTTGCCGTTTTCACGAATTCTTTAAGCTCTTCGAACTCTTTCTCTCCCTCACCCGGGAATCCTACCATAAGCGTGGTGCGGATATGGATTCCTGGAACTTTCTCGCGTATAGTGCGTATTAACTCGTAGGTCTGCTCTTTATTGACATGCCTGTGCATATTGCAAAGAACTTTTGTAGAGACGTGCTGCAGTGCGATGTCGAGATATTTGCAAATGTTGGAATGGTCGGCAATAACGTCGAGTAATTCTGTTGGAAAATTTGCCGGGTAGGCATAGTGAAGCCTGAGCCACTCAACGCCTGGAATCTCTGCTATCTTCTTGACCAGTTCTGCAATCCTACGCTCGCCGTAAATATCCATGCCATAGAATGTAAGTTCCTGAGCTATAATCTGAAACTCTTTCACACCCTGGCTTACGAGCAAATGGATTTCTTCTATTATCTCATCTTCTGGCCTTGAACGATGGTTGCCTGTGATGATTGGTATGGCGCAGAATGCACAGTGGCGGTTGCAACCTTCGGATATCTTGATGTATGCGTAGTGGGGAGGGGTGGTGAGATGGCGCTCGATGGCATGGGAAGGCAAATAAGCCTTGCCTAAGTCGGAGAGAAGCTCGTTCCAGTCAAACTTACCGTAGTATTTGTCCACATCGGGGATTTCCTCGCTCAACTCGCTCATATAACGCTCGGAGAGGCAACCCATGACGTAGAGCTTTTTCAAACGTCCGGCTTTCTTTGCCTCGCACAGCTCCAGAATCATGTTGATGCTCTCCTCTTTGGCGTCGGCTATGAAACCACAGGTGTTTACTACTGCAATCTCACCTTCAGGAGAAGGTGAGTCGTGAGTCACGTCGTAGCCGCTCAGCTCTAACTGGCGCATGAGCTTCTCAGAATCGACGAGATTCTTAGAGCATCCAAGAGTGATTATGTCAACTGTGTTGCGTCTCATTTCTCATCGCCAAACAATGAGTTTACAAATTCACGGCGGTTGAACGGCTGCAGGTCTTCGGCATGTTCGCCCAGTCCTATGTATCTCACAGGAATCTTGAACTGGTGGGATATGCCGATAACCACACCGCCTTTTGCTGTGCCGTCGAGTTTGGTTATTGCCATGGATGTCACGTCTGTAGCTGCTGTGAACTGACGGGCCTGCTCGTAGGCGTTCTGGCCGGTTGAGCCGTCGAGAACGAGCATCACATCAGTTGGGCCGCCAGGTATTACCTTGCCGATCACGTTACGGATTTTTGTCAACTCGTTCATCAATCCCACTTTGTTGTGGAGACGTCCGGCGGTGTCGATGATGACAACATCGGCGTCATTGGCCACTGCGGAACTTACAGTGTCAAAGGCGACAGAGGCAGGGTCACTGCCCATCTGCTGCTTTACAACCGGCACTCCCACGCGCTCGCCCCATATAGATATCTGTTCTACAGCGGCGGCGCGGAACGTGTCGGCGGCACCGAGATATACCTTCTTGCCGGCAGCCTTGAACTGATAGGCGAGCTTGCCTATCGTGGTGGTCTTGCCAACACCGTTTACGCCTACAACTAAAATGACGTAAGGCTTCTTGTCGGTGGGAAGGTCAAAACCGTCGGTGTCTTCTGCGTTGTTCTCTGTCAAGAGCTCAGTTATTTCCTCGCGAAGGATATTGTTCAACTCTGACGTGTTCATATACTTGTCGCGTGCGACACGTTTCTCTATACGGTTTATAATCTCCAAAGTGGTATCAACTCCGACGTCAGATGTAATCAAGACCTCCTCTAAGTTGTCGAGTACCTCCTCGTCAACTTTGGACTTTCCGGCTATGGCTCTGGAGAGTTTGCCGAACACACTCTCTTTCGTCTTTGCCAGACCGTTATCTAAAGTCTCCTTGTTCTTTTTCTTTGAGAAAAAATTGAATAACCCCATCTGATTTCTTGTATTTGTTCTGTTTTCGTTACTAAACACATAAAGCCCTCCTTGTGACGGAAGGCTTTATGGGTATTGTCATGTCTGGATTACTTCTTAAGATAGTCCTTAACTGCGTCTGCCGGCACCATCTTCTCTTCGAAAGCGTATGCACCGGTCTTGGGGGACTTGTACATTCTCACAACTTTGGTGAACGATTTGTTCTCCTTATCGTGCAATGAAGCGACTGTTTTCTTTGCCATTGTGATTGAGTGTTTTAAGGTTACTTAATCTCCTTGTGCACAGTCATGCGCTTCAGGATTGGATTATATTTCTTCAACTCCATGCGGTCAGGAGTGTTCTTGCGGTTCTTCGTTGTGATATAGCGTGATGTGCCTGGAAGACCGCTGTCCTTCATCTCGGTGCATTCAAGAATTACCTGCACCCGGTTTCCTTTTACTTTCTTTGCCATGATTCAAATGTTTAATAATGAATTCGATGCAGTTATTTCTTAACCGATAACAATAATATCTTTCCACTGGCAATAGCCTTTAGCCACAGCCTTGCGAAGTGCGGCGTCGAGACCAATGCGGTTGATGATGCGAAGACCGTTGCCGCTTACTTTAAGCACTACCCAGCAGTCTTCCTCAGGATAGTAGAATTTCTTTGTGAAGAGGTTTACATTGAATGTCCTCTTTGTTCTGCGGAGCGAGTGGGACACGTTGTTACCAATCGCTGTGCGCTTACCCGTGATTTGACAAATTTTCATATCTTTTATTACAATCTGCGGAACTATCCGCATATTGTCTTTGATTTTGTGTTAATTACTTATTTTGTTGTTTTTACAGGCTATGTAAGCCGCATATCTTATGCTTGCTCAACTGGAGTAACACTTACTGTGCTGCGGTTCAGGCGACCTTTCTTAAAAGAAACCGTACCATCTACAAGAGCGTAAAGAGTGTGGTCTTTACCCATACCCACGTTCTTGCCAGCATAGTGCTTTGTACCGCGCTGACGTACTATGATATTGCCTGCCTTGGCGAACTGGCCGCCGAAAAGTTTGAGTCCGAGTCGTTTCGATTCTGACTCACGTCCGTTCTTGGAACTACCTACACCTTTTTTATGTGCCATTTCTTTTTCCTTTCAATTTAATTAAGCAACAACTTTTTTGATTGTGAGCTCTGTGAACTGCTGACGATGACCGTTCAGCTTCTTGTAGCCCTTCTTTCTCTTCTTGTGGAATACGAGAACCTTATCACCTTTCACAAGTGGATTGATCACTTCGCATACCACCTTAGCACCTTCTACAATAGGAGTTCCTACTGTAACCGCTCCTTCTTTGTCGACAAGAAGTACCTTGTCAAACTCAACAGTAGCCTCTGGCTCCGCATCTTTGATGTGGTGAACGAAAAGCTTTTTGCCTTCCTCTGCCTTAAACTGCTGTCCGTTAATTTCTACGATAACGTACATTTTCTTTTATTTCTTTATTTAAAACGGTTTAATCCGCGAGGCGAGGCCAACCCGTGACCCGCTTGTTCAGCCCCAACGGCATCTGATTGTTATTTTTTTGACACTATATGCCAAATCGGCTGCAAATTTACAACTTTTTTGCTAATTGGCCAAATTTTTCGACTTAAATTTTAAACATGAGCCGTTTTTTGACTCTGATGTAAAAAAAAATAAATTTTCTTATTGTTGTATAAGATTTTTTCCATAACTTTGCAACGTTTTTAGATGGTGTGTTTGTTTTTTAATGTTGACACACCGTATATCAAAATCCACATTTTATTATATTTTGATGACATTCATGTCACTGGCGCTTAAACGTCAGTATGTGATTTTTATTGAAAATCACGCCTTTTATAATTGACTACCAATTATTTTATGCAATACACAAAAGAACAACTTAACGGCATGAGCGTAGAAGAATTGCGCAATATTGCCAATGAACTCGGAATAAAGAGCTCTAAGCTTGAGCAGATGGATCTTGTTTATGAGATTCTTGACAAGTCTGCAATAGTTTCAGCTGCTGATAAGACAGCGAAACAGTCGGCGGCGAAGAAACGTACAAGAATCAAAACTGTGGACAGGGTCTATACCGCTAATCAGGAGAAGGCGAAGAAAGTGGACAAAACCATGAAAGTGAGTGTTGACGACTCTCTCTTTGCTTCACTTTCTGATGATGAGAAGCAGATGATGTTACAGACCCAGAATGATGAGAAAGGAGAGGCTGGTGCTAATGAAGATAATATGGAGCAGACTGCCGAGGTGGAGGAAACTCCTAAAAAGCGTACTCGACGTACCAAAAAGTCTGAGGATGATCAGCTTGCAGAGGAGGCTGCGACTTCAACACCAGAAGCACCCAAAAAACGTGGCCGCAAACCCAAAAAGGAGACAGAGGAGGAAATGACAACTCAGGAGGCGGGAGAAAACGCTCCAGCAAACCAAGAGGATAACAATCAGGAAGTTGTTTCAGTAGATAAAACCGATGAAGACAAAAAGACTGAAGAAACAGCAACATCTGTCGATACAGTTGAAAGCCAAAGCCTGGACAACGGCTCTTTGCCTAATCAAAAGGATGAGACGACCGCTCTCCCAGAGGGCTCCAATGCAGACAGACGGATTGAGGATGTTCCGCTTGACAACGGTTCCGATTTCGTGATTCTTGAGGATATCCCCAATGAGTTTGCTGCTCAGGGAAAAATGGATGTGAATCCTGTCAGAGAGATAAGTCAGAGGCAGCAGAACACACAACCTGCTCAACAACGTCAGGCTCAGAATGTTCAGGAGAACACGGCTCCAAAGGAGAAAGCTTATGATTTCTCCGACCTGCTTATGGTAAGCGGAGTGCTTGAGACTGTAGATAACTATGGATTTCTCAGGTCTGCCGACTATAACTATCTCGTATCTCCTGATGACGTATATGTAACACAAGCACAGATAAAGCAATACGGACTGAAGACCGGAGACGTGGTCGAGGGAAATATCAGACCGCCTAAGGAGAATGAGAAGTTCTTCACTTTGGTCAACGTTAAGAAAATTAATGGCTGCAATCCTACGGTTGTGCGCGATCGTGTTTCTTTCGAATACCTCACGCCACTCTTCCCCGACGAGAAGTTCCACCTGTGCTCAGGAGACTCGCGCGACACACCGTCGTCAAGAATCGTAGATCTTTTCGCACCTATCGGTAAAGGACAGAGAGCGCTTATCGTGGCACAGCCTAAGACGGGTAAGACCCTGTTGATGAAGGATATTGCCAATTCTATAGCACGCAACCATCCCGATGCATATCTTATGATGCTTCTCATTGACGAACGCCCGGAGGAGGTTACTGACATGGCTCGAACCGTGAAGGCTGAGGTTATCGCATCAACTTTCGACGCACCGGCGGAAAACCATGTGAAGATAGCCGGGCTTGTGCTGGAGAAAGCCAAGAGGATGGTTGAATGTGGACACGATGTGGTGATTTTCCTCGACTCTATAACCCGCCTAGCAAGGGCATACAACACGGTCAGCCCTGCATCGGGTAAGGTGTTGTCGGGAGGTGTCGATGCCAATGCGCTTCAGAAGCCAAAGAGGTTCTTCGGTGCTGCCCGTAACATTGAGAACGGAGGTTCGCTCACAATTATCGCAACGGCGTTGATTGACACAGGGTCAAAGATGGACGAGGTGATTTTTGAGGAGTTCAAGGGAACCGGTAACATGGAGCTGCAGCTCGACCGCTCTTTGTCAAATAAGCGTGTGTTCCCGGCTGTAAATCTCATTGCGTCGTCAACACGCCGGGACGATTTGCTGCAAGACCAGCTTACTCTAAGGCGTATGTGGGTTCTGCGCAAGCATATATCCGATATGACGGCACTCGAGGCTATGGACCTTATGCTCGGTCAGATGCAGAACACCAAGAACAACGACGAACTCCTGCTCAGCATGAACAACTGACAACAGTTTTATTAAATGGCGCTTCTATAAATAAAAAGAAGCCCCCTAAATATATTAAGCCCCGAAAGAGTAAACAACTCTTTCGGGGCTTTGTCAACATCCGGTAATTCCCGTCTATTCTGTTTCCTCTGTTTCCTCCGTTTCCTCTGTTCCCTCCGCCCCTTCAGTTTCTTCCGTTTCTTCTGTCTCTTCCGTCTCTGAAACTCTATTCAGCGCATTCTGCATTTCCAAGGCAAATACCTCAATCAGAGGCTCAATCTCATCTCGCCTCTCTGGGGCGACATCGCTGTCGCCAGGATACAGGTGTCCTACAAGTCCAAGGAACAGGCTGTAGGTGATAACCACATCCACATGGCTTTCTGCGGTTTTCATCTTCTCGGTATATTCCTTGGTTATTGCTATCACCTTGTCTTCTTTGTTTGGAATGTCGCTGTAGGCCTCAAGCAGTGAGTCTAAAACCTCATCGGGAAATTGAATCAATGAACTTGAGCCATCACCGTCATCTTCATCGTCATTTGCGATGGATATACCTAACCGCTCCATGGCATCATCCTCTGTCTTGATATAACTGTTGAAACCATCCTCAACCAGTTTCATCTCACTCGACGACGGCTCAAATCCTGGATATTTGGAAGAAAGCAGGTCGATACGGTCGTAAAGCTCGGTCTGTGTCTCCTTGAATTTCTCTTCGCTGTCAGCGACGGATATTTTCTCACTGTACTCCCTTAATATAGAGAGCAACTCATTGACAGGATCATCAATTGACTTGACTGATGCGAACCCCATCATCGGTACTAAAAACAACAGGGCTGATAATGTCTTGAATTTTGATGTCATGGTTTGTGCGTTTTTGTTATTTCTTGCAAATTTATACTTTTACTTCCTAAAACGAAAATTTTAGCTTATTTTTCTTCATTTATCTTAAAAAAATCGTAATTTTGCAGAGAATATCATTTGAAATTTTTCATGAGGCGACATCAAATCAAACTTATATGCGTTTTCCTAACTTTGGTACTGACATATAACGCCAAAGCTCAGACATACAAACGGCTAACAAATCTGCCGCATGTTTATGTGACGACTTTCAACATGGTAAGTATAACGAGCAAGGATAATTATGTCTATTCAAAATTGATTTATGTCGATGAGAACGACGTTGTCACACGTTATGACTCCGTACAGATAAGAGGTCGGGGCAATTCAACGTGGAATCTTGCCAAAAAGCCTTATAAGATTAAGTTTAAAGAGAAAACAAAGTTTCTCGGTGAAGGTTTTGCCAATGCTAAGAAGTGGACTTTGATGGCAAATGCAGGTGATAAGACACTCATCAGAAATGCTTTGACATCAGAGATGGCCAGGTTCATGGGAATGCCGTTCTGTCCTGCCGCAAAGTTTGTAGATTTCACGCTTAACGGGGAATATCTCGGAAATTATCAAATCAGCGACCAGGTGGAGGTGAAGAACCACAGGGTGAACATCCCGGAACAGGATTATCCGCTTACGGCATCGAGCAATATAACGGGAGGATATCTGCTTGAGGTTGACGGATTTAAAGACGGTAATTGGTTCAGCTCATCCAAATCAGTGGCAATTAGAATCACATATCCTGATGAAGACGAGATCGCTACATCACAGAGTAACTATATAAAAAATTATATTAATGCCTTTGAGAAGCGGTTGTTTGCACAAGATTTCACGGATCCTCTGACCGGATACAGGCCAATGGTGGACTCAATATCACTGGCGAATCAATATCTTGTCACTGAAATCACTGGGAATATCGACGGATTCTGGAGTATGTATTTCTTTAAGAACCAAAACGACTCTCTACTGTATTTCGGACCGCCTTGGGACTATGATATCGCCTTTGCCAACGACTACCGGATACAGCCCACACAGACCAAAATGATGGTGGATGAAGGTTTTGGAGATGCCAAGACTTGGTTTAAACAGATGTGGAATGACCAGTCGTGGTTCTCAAAACTGATTAACAGGAGATTCAAACAACTGATTGACAGCGGACTGGAGAATTACTTATATGAAAAAATTGATAGCCTTACAACACTGATTCAGGAATCACGGGAGAGAAACTATAAGAAGTGGAGTATTTCATCAAGGGCATACCATGAAATCAATCTCTATACAACCTACGATGATTATGTTGACGACCTCAAAAGCTTTATTCATGAGCATATAGCATTTTTAGAGACTGCTTTTGCAAGACGTATGCCTGAGGAACCCACACCTCCGTTCGAACCTGAGCGCTATTATTACAACATTCTTAATGCCAAGACTTCAAAACCAATAGATGTCAGCAGTCCAGACGGAGGCACATATAGCGAGACCAACCTGCCTCAGAATGGGACGAATGTCTGCTCTGGTACATTGAGTGACACGAAGTTGTCGCAGTTGTGGACATTTGAACGGGTGGGTGAATATTTCCTCATAACCAACAGGCTCGGGCTTGCACTCAACGACCCTACGCCAGGAACTTCCACGGCAACAACAAATCTCGGGACTCAGCTCAATGTGGTAACGCCTGACAAGACAGACGAGCGGCAACTGTGGACTCTAACACCCCAGGGAACGGCTGGATACTATAATATCACGAACCTATATACCCAACATACTGCAAACCTTAACGGTGGAGGTTCTGCCGAGGGAACGCCAATTGTCAGCTATACCACGGACTCTCGAAACTCGCAGAGCACAAACCGGTTGTGGTATATACGTAAGACCAACGTGGAGCTGCCTAAGGAACCGAAACCCGTCCCGGGATTCAAGTTGAGCCTGAGTCAGGGATGGAACTGGGTGACACATGTTCTTGAGAGACCGGTGGCGATGGAGGAGATGCCGACAGAAGCCATACGAGTTGTTACAAACATGTCGGAGGCTGCAAGGGATAGCGAGTCTGGCAAATTTGTCGGGTCTTTGAATTTTCTCTCTCCGGGTGAGATGTTTAAAATCTATGTGGAGAATCAGTCTGAGGTTTTCATTGAAGGAAATCTTAATCGCGACAATCTCGTCCATAGCATCCGGCCTGGATGGACTTGGATTGGCTATACTGGAGCGAACGAGTCTGCCTTGGCGGATGTGTTCCAAAACCAGATGGTAGAGGAGGGAGACATCCTGATGGGACGGTACGGATTCGCAGAGTTTTCTGACAGACAGTGGCATGGAACCTTGCAAACGTTGGTGCCGGGGCAGGGATACTTATATAAGGCAAGAAATTTCAAGACCTTACGTTTTATAGACATAGACGGGACATCTGTCAAACAGAGAGAGGAAAAGCAAGATCTTTCAGAGTCTCAATTTGATTTCGGAGAGCTGAAAGCTGACTTCGGCAGCTATCCAGATGTGATGGGTATTATAGCTGTGGTCGTGGATGCTGAAGACAAGTCTGTGACTGATCGGTTCTCACTGATGGCTGTGTCTGAGGATGGAGAATGCCGGGGAGTGGGAAGGCTTATTGACGGGATGATGTATATGTCTGTTTATGGAAGTCCTGGTGAGATAATGCACTTAAAGGCATTTGATAACTCAACAGGAGAAATCTTCGAAGTGACTCAGACATTTACAATGACTGCCGAAGTGATTGGAACTGTATTAAAGCCATTGAGATTGTCGATAGCAAAAACAGGCGAGCCGACATCATTAGATGGTGTCCAAGGTTCTGAAAAAGCTGTCAAGGCGGTATATTCCCTCTCTGGTATAAAGGTCTCGGATTCCCTTGGTCAGCTGCCAAATGGCATCTATATCGTTATTTTATCCGACGGCACACGTAAGGTTATAGCCCGCTAAAAGCAATATCCGACATTTTTGGCGATTTGCTCTTTTTGCACCCGTTTCATGTGGGTTTTTCATGACGATGCCATTGTCGTCAGATATTGTTTTTCTCAAACTCGAGAATCTTTTCTGTCTCACCGGCCACAATCAGGATGTCATCTACTTCAAGTGTCATCTCTGGGGTGGGATTCATATAAACATTTCCGTTACGCTCTATGGCCATCACGATACATGAGGCGTCTTCGCGGATGCGGGAACGTAGTATGGTCTCGCCGGCGAGGTTGCTGCCGTCGCTGATGCGGAACCGCTCTAAAGTGACATGGGTGCGGCTCTTTCTTAGACTCATGTCGATACTTCCCTGAAGCATATCCGAAAAACGGCTGATTTGCTCGTCGCTGCCTGCCACCACAATCTTGTCCTCTGGAAACAGGCGTGTGTTGCCACCCGGAATATTTATGTTCATGCCGTTGCGAACTATGCGCAGCACGCTTACACCCGACTTGGCGCGTATGTCTAAGTCTTTGAGAGAGTGACCGCAGAAACGGGAGTTGATGTCAAGCTTGAAGTCTGATATGTGGATGTCGTAGTCGAGCAGTGAGTTTGTAAACTCGCGGCTTACGCTTCTGCGTGCTTCCTCCGACTTCTCGCGGGCCGACAGGTTGGCGTCGAGCAGAAGCGAGATTGCCATGGCGCGTTTTCGTACTGTGCGGGAGGCCATAATGACATAAAGCAAAATCAGGGTGACTGCCACTAAGATGGCTGAAGTCAGGGAGAAATGCTTAACCACGGCATAGCTCAGCAAGCCGCTGCCCACCACAACTTGAAGGAACACCACACCTGTGAGCT
The DNA here is from genome assembly GCA_045603885.1 of Bacteroidaceae bacterium. Classification (GTDB taxonomy): domain Bacteria; phylum Bacteroidota; class Bacteroidia; order Bacteroidales; family Bacteroidaceae; genus UBA3839. The sequence continues at coordinate 27,077 of JAZUMZ010000323.1, forward strand.
TGGCTTTCTGTATGCCTCCGCCACTCCACAGACGGCTGAACTGGCCTGAGCGTAGTTTATATAACGACACAGACCAGATGAAAGGGGAGGTGATAATAAGCAGGAGCAAGAACGAGGCGGTGTTCACCACCCATTCCGGAATTGTGTCGGGAATCAAACCTGTCAGCAAGGGACGAAGAGTGATGAAATATAGAGCGTAGATGAACACAACGACTATGCCGTATATCAGAGTGTGGGTAAGCGAGGATTTGAAGAATGTGGCGAACTCGCTGGTGTCGGATATCGCATTGCGGCTGTTTGAATAATGCTCGAGTGCGGATTTTATTCGGGCAGGCAACACCCGCTCCAACCAAGAATGGGTGGGAAGCGACATCTTCATGATATAAGGCGTGAGGAATGTCGTGATCACACTCACTGCCACAACAATCGGATAGAGCGACTCGTCTATCACTTTCAATGTAGTGCCGAGGGTGGCGATGATAAAGGCGAACTCACCAACCTGAACAAGCGAGAAACCGGTTTGGAGAGAAACCTTTAGCGACTGACCGGAGAGTAGGGCGCCACTGGTGGCGAAAACAATCTGGCCGATTATTACCACTAAGGAGATGATGACAATTGGAAGCCAGTGTGTGGAGAGTTGTGAAGGGTCAATCATCATTCCGACAGAAACGAAGAATATAGCCCCAAACACATTCTTTATCGGCTCAATCAGCGACTCAATACGCTCGGCTTCCAAGGTCTCGGCAAGCAGAGAGCCCATGACAAACGCGCCGAGGGCGGAACTGAAACCGGCGCCTACGGCAAGGAGCACCATGCCAAGGCACAGACCGACGGAGAGGATGGTCAGAAGCTCGTCCGACAAATGCTTGCGGAAGAGACGGAGGAACGTGGGAAGAATCACAATACCCATAAAGAACCACACGATGATGTAGCCTACGAGCTTGCAAACCTCCCAAAACAGTTCTTTGCCCTCAAAACTGCGTGATGTGGCGATGGAGGACAACAACACCATCAAAATCACAGCGAAGATGTCCTCTACGATAAGAATGCTGAAACAAACCTTGGCGAATTTCTGGCTGCGAAGCCCCATGTCGTCCAAGGCTTTGAACACAATCGTGGTGGACGACATACTCATCATTCCTCCCAGAAACAGTGAGTTCATCTCGTTCCAACCGAGCAGCCTGCCTGTCATAAATCCAACAGACATCATGCCTATGACAATCACGCCGGCGGCTATCAGAGCCGTGCTACCCATCTGGAGCAGTTTCTTGAACGAGAATTCCAGTCCCATGGCGAACAAGAGGAACAGCACGCCAATCTCTCCCCATGTCTGCACAGACTCGTCGTTGCTTATCCATGAACCGCCAAGTATGTGAGGCCCTATCAGGATACCTGCGACAATATAACCCAGCACCACCGGCTGCTTCAAAAGTTTAAACACAAGGCTTGTCACAGCAGCCACAAGCATTATGACACATAAGTCTGTCAGCATACGAAGAACAAAATACTAAAAACTAAAGACTATATTCTAAAAACTCCTCCTACAAATCCTCTGCCTTGACCTCCTGGTCCAGGTTGCCGTTCCATAGGAAATGCTGTGTGTCTCGAATCAGAACCTTCGATAGCAAAAGCAGGGAGATAAGGTTGGGTACTGCCATCAGGGCATTCATAATCTCTGCGAAGTCCCATACCAAACCCAAACCAACGCTGCTGCCTACAAAAATCATGACAACCCACGCCACTCTGTAGTACTTGATGCTGCGCTTGCCAACCAGATATTCCATAGTGCGCTCGCCGTAGTAACTCCAGCCAAGAATCGTGGAAAATGCGAATGTCAAAATTCCGAACGAGAGCAGGGGCATACCGATGTATGGAATGGTCTCAAACACACGCTTGGTCAGCAAGCCGCTCTCGTTCTCGATGCCGGGATTGGCCTGGATGGAAGAGACAATCACAAGGCCGGTTAAGGCGCAGATTACAACTGTATCCCAAAACACGCCGGAAGAGGATACGAGAGCCTGGCGGACAGGGTTGCGGGTCTGTGCGGCCGCAGCCACAATGGGCTCAGAACCCATTCCCGACTCGTTGGAGAACAGGCCACGGGCGATTCCGTAACGGGCGGCTACCATTATCACTGTGCCGGTGGCTCCACCGCCGATGGCTTTCAGTGAGAATGCCTCACGACAGATTTCGGATATGGCGGAACCGATATAGGCGTGGTTGATGCACAAAATCACCAAGCAGCCAACTATATAGAATAAAGCCATGAACGGAACCAGGGCGGTGCACATCTTGGATATGCTCTTGACACCGCCGATGATGACGACGCCCACAAGAGCGGCAATTGCAATACCTACAACATATTTCACGGTCTGCGACTCAAAGGTGGGAAACATCTCTGCAACGTTCTCGCTGATGGCGTTGGCCTGGACTGTGTTGCCGATGCCGAAAGCGGCAATGGCGGTGAAGATTGCGAACACAACACCCAGCCACCGCATGTTCAAACCACGCTCAAGTGTGTACATCGGTCCTCCGAGCATCCTCCCGTCGGAGGCCTTCACACGGTATTTCACGGAGAGCAGAGACTCGGCATATTTAGTGGACATGCCGAAGATGCCGGTCAGCCAGCACCACAGAACAGCCCCTGAGCCGCCCATCTGGACTGCTGTGGCAACACCGATAATGTTGCCTGTACCGATTGTGGCGGCCAAAGCCGTGGCCAAAGCCGCAAACGGACTGACATCGCCAGCCGATTTGTTCTTCTTGTCACGGGCTACAGAAAGGCGGATTGCGGTAAATATCTTACGCTGAGGGAATTTCAATGCAAAGGTAAGAAACAAATGGGTGCCTAAAAGCATAATAATCATGGGCCAACCCCAGATAAACGAACTTACCTCCTTTAATACAAGACCAAGTTCTTGAGATAATTCTTCCATCGATAAATCAATTGGTAAAATGCGTGTCTTACTTGAAAATTGTTGCAAAAATACAAAAAAATCGACATATTTCCAAGTAAACCAACCATCTCTGAACAAATTTAACTAATAAAACGCAACTTTTTCTTTGTCCTTTAAAAAAATATTCGTAAATTTGCAGTCGTTTTTGAAAATGCGTTGATTATGCGCATAATCATGTTTTAATGATGGACCGGTAGCTCAGCTGGATAGAGCAACAGCCTTCTAAGCTGTGGGTCAAGGGTTCGAATCCCTTCCGGTTCACATTGAAAATCAAGCACTTACGAGTATATCGTAAGTGCTTTTTTCATGTCTGCGTAAACAAATGGCTTTAGTTTGCGATTTTGGCTCAAAAAATCTTATCGAGTTTCATAGAGTATTTTATCCATTCGTTATCATACAGGAAATCTTTATTTCTGCACAGAAATTGGGGCTCCGTAGGTCAAAACAGGTGCTTAAACACCAAAATCATCACATAAATGTTATATTTCCGTAAAAAAATTACGGAAATTAAAAACTTTATTGTATATTTGCCACAGAAATCAAAAGAATATAGCTATGCTCATAAAATTTGCCGTAAAAAACTTCCGAGGCTTTGCCGAGAGGATTGAATGGGATTTATCCCAGCCAAGTAATTATTCATTCAACACATACGCCATCAAGGATGGGGTTATCAAGAATGGTATTATCTATGGTCCTAATGGTTCTGGAAAGTCGAATTTTGCCTTAGCAATCTTCGATATTGAGAATCATTTGTCTGCTAAATGGAAAAAGACAGACTATTACACAAACTTCGTTTATGCTGGCGCTCCCAATTCACCCGTTGAATTTGAGTATCAGTTCAAGTTCGGCAACGACATTATTGATTACAGATACTCCAAGAATTCTATAGGATTATTATTGTCCGAGTCACTTTCTGTGAACCAGAAGCAAGTTTTCAAAAGAAATGAGAGAACCTTTGAGATTGACGAAAACCAATTCAAGATAGATGCAGCGATCAAAGAAAACTTCAAGCAGAATGTGAATAGTGTTTCTGTCATTAACTTCTTGACAGCCTCTTTCCCATTCTCGCAGGATCATTACATCGTTAAATTGGTCCTGTTTGTGAATTCTATGTTGTGGTTCAAGAACTTGGATAGTCGCGAGTTCATTGGTTTGGAAACAGCCAGTTTTAACTTGGAAGAATTTATTATCCAGAATCATTATGTTGATGACTTTGCAGAGTTTTTGACACAGGTAAGCGAACAACATTTCAAGTTTGTTGGCCCCAAAGAAGGCGATAAAAATCTGTATTGCGAAATAGAAGGTAATACCATTCCATTCCTATTAATGGCATCTACAGGAACCCAAGCACTGGAATTACTATATGTATGGATTAAAAGAATGTCTGCTGCCTCTTTCGTCTTTATCGATGAATTCGATGCTTTCTATCATTTCAAGTTGACATTTGAGGTATGTAAGCAATTGTTCAATCTTAACTGTCAGGTCTTTACGTCATCTCACAATACCTATTTGATGACGAACGATCTGTTACGTCCGGACTGCAATTTCATCTTGCAGAACAACAAGATCAAGCCATTGCACGTTTGCACAGAGAAGGAACTGCGATTCGGGCATAATATTGAGAAATTATTCCGCGCTGGAGCATTTGAAGTATGATACTGTTTGTGTTTGAAGGCAAGGACGATAAGACTTATTTCGAGTCTTTCAAACGGCTTTTCTTCCCAGAGAAGTCGGATACCTTCGTGTGTACATACAATAGCAACATCTATTCGCTCTATACCAAACTGCAAGAACATGATACGCTTCATGGGATGCTGGAGGTCAAAACGGTTTCTGTATTTAAGGAAATCCTGTTGGAGAAAGGCGACGAGACTCTAAAGGATATTAGGGAGGATGAAGTTTCAGAAATCTATCTCTTCTTTGATTACGATTTCCAAGAGAATGCCAGGACTCTCGAAGAGAACAATAAGAGGTTGTCAGAATTACTGGAGTATTTCACAGACGAGACAGGAACGGGCAAATTATACATCAACTATCCTATGGTAGAGTCGCTCCGCTATACAAAAGAGTTGCCTGACAACGACTATTGGACATACACCGTGACACGTCAACAATGCCAAGAAGTAAGATTCAAACACCAAGTTCATGAATTCTCTTTCTATGGAGGAAACTTGGAATATCTCATTCTCACCATCAAACCAACTGATGACGAGATGAAAATACAAGAGAAGATAGATGGCGCAAAGACGAATTGGAAGCATCTTGTTGTTATGAATGTCAGTAAGGCAAACTACATCTGTAACGACAAAAATGAAGTCCCCGATGAGTCCGATAGTCAACAAGCTGTTTTTAGCAATCAACTCTCCAAATATGTCAAGACGGATGAATGTAAGGTCGCAATTCTTAACGCATTCCCCATTTTCCTCTTCGACTACTTTGGAAGAAAGATAATTAACGGAATCAAACTACCATAATTATGGCAAAGAAAGTAAAAGAAGAAACACTGAACCTTGACAACATATTGTTCAAGTGTCGAGATATATTAAGACAAGCAAAGAACTCTGGATCGTTCTTTGAAAAGCGTGATATGATGCTTACTCTTGTGTTCCTCCGCTTTATGGGCGAGAAATACGAGGATGGTGTAGCATCGCTCCGTCAGCGACTCATTGAGGAAGGGTTAGATCCAGACAACGAGGAGATTATCAAGGCTTTCTTCGATGATGCCACTTTTGCTGATGGCACTTTCGATTTGCCCGTAGAGGCTCGTTGGTCAACTATCATCAACACGGCTGCACCTCAGCTGAATGTGGCACTTGACACTGCTCTGCGCAGTATCGGCGAAACGAACCCCACGCTGAAGGGCTGTTTCGTGGAAGGTACGTTCACCCAGCGCAATCTTGGAGCAAACGACATGAAGAAGATTGTGGACGAGGTCAACAAGATTAGCCATAAGACTTTTGGTGAGGAAAAGGACCTGATAGGCCGCGTATATGAATACTTCCTGAAGGAGTTTGCTGTTAATGCGACGAAGGAGGAAGGCGAGTTCTATACACCACATGATGTTGTTCAGCTCATCGCTACTGTTATTGAGCCGTTTGACGGCACATTGTACGACCCGTGTTGTGGCTCCGGCGGTATGTTCATTCAGAGTACCGACCTGGTAAAAGCCAAACAAGGCGACATCAGTCGTATCAATGTATATGGACAGGAGAAGGAAGCAGCCACCTACCGTTTGGCAAAGATGAACCTCGCTCTGCGTGGTATCAGTCATAATCTGGGTTCGGAGAGTGATTCCACTTTCACAAACGACCTGCATAAAGGTCTTTACTTTGACTATATCATGGCAAATCCTCCTTTCAACTTGAAAGGTTGGTATAATGACAACTTAAAGAACGACTCTCGCTGGACAGACTATGCTACTCCACCGGAGAGTAATGCCAACTATGCCTGGATACTTCACATGCTTTCTCACTTGAAGCCCCTCTCTGGTGTAGCAGGATTCCTATTGGCTAATGGAGCATTAGGTGATACGGATGCTCTTGAAATCCGCAAGGAACTGATTATGAACGATAAGGTAGAAGCCATTATCATCTTGCCCAGGGAGTTGTTCATCACTACAGATATCAGCGTTACCTTCTGGATTCTCAATCAGAACAAGAAGGGTGGGAAGTATCATGGTCGACAACTCCGTAATAGAGAACATGAAATACTCTTCATGGACTTGCGCCAATGGACGGAAAACCCTGTTAAGGGCGAGCAGAAGAAAAAGGTACGTCTCATTACGGAGCAGATTCAACGCGTGGCAGACATCTATCATCAGTGGCAGTCTGAGGGAACGGACGGCAACAACTTTGCTGTGCCAGAACTGTATCGCAGCGTGGGCATTGATGAGATTGAAAAGAATAATTGGACGCTTGTGCCAAGCAAGTACATCGAGTTCATCGACCACGATTTGGAGATAGACTATCCTAAGGAGATGGCTCGCATTCAACAGGAGATGAAGGAACTGATGCAGCACGAGAAAGAATCACAAAAGATGCTTGAAGAAGCATTTAAAGGTATTGGCTATGGGATTGAGTAAGTATAAACTGGGGGAACTGATAACCCAACGTCGAGAAAAATACGATGGGAAAGAGACATTGCAAAGTTGGGGTGTTTCAAGGGAAGGTTTTATCCGTCCCAAGCAGGAAGATGCTGACACCTCCATATACAATGTGTTCTATCGTAATGACTTTGTATTCAATCCAGCCCGAATGGAATTGAATTCGATAGCTCTGAATTCATTTTACAATAAAGCAATCTGCTCATCACTTTATGAAGTCTTCTATGTTACAAGAGAAGACATTGTGTTACCTGAGTATTTAAACATGTTCATAAAAAGAGATGAATTTGCCCGTAGATGTTGGTATGAAGCAATAGGCTCTGCAAGGAACTATTTCAGAGTTGGGGATCTATCTCAGTTTGAGATAACCCTTCCATCCATAGATCAGCAGCGTAAATACGTTGATGTTTATTTGGCTCTCCAAAACAATCTCGCTGCCTATCAAAGCAAAGTGGAAGAATTGAAACTTGTCTGTGATGGGTATATTGACCAGCTAAAAGTGATAATTCCAAAGCAAAAGGTTGGTGATCTGTTGGAGACTGTAGATAAACGTAATAGCGAATTGACCTATACTGATGTACAGGGAATTAATATTAACAAGACATTCTTCCCAACTGCTGCTAACATAGATGAAAGCAATACTCGAAACTATAAGATAGTTGAAAATAATCAGTTTGCCTTTAGTGGAATGCAAACGGGTCGTGATATGTGTATCCGAATAGCATTAAATGAAGAATCGAAACCTGTAATTATCTCGCCAGCTTATACAGTCTTTAGAATAAAAAACGACAATGTTGTTTTGAGTCACTATATTATGCTATGGTTCTCTCGCAAACAAATTGACCGTTATGGTTGGTTTGCCAGTGATGGAAGCATTCGTTCAAATTTGGATTTAGAGCGTTTTTGTGAAATGGAAATTCCAATCCCAGACATCTCTGTTCAACGAGAGATAGTCAACATCCATAAGTGTTATATCGAGCGCCAACGTATAGCAGAGGCACTAAAAGAACAGCTCAAAAATATATGCCCTGTATTAATACGGGGAAGTTTGACGGAGGGAAAATCATGATAAACAAAATTACATTAAAAAAAGTTGCTTGCTTTAAAGAAGCAACATCTTTAGATACAGATAAAAAGGTTAATCTGATTTATGGATTAAACGGAACTGGGAAAAGTACATTTTCTGAGTTCCTCAGGAATATTGTTTCTCACGATGAAAAATTCAGCAACTGTTCCATTGAAACAGATAATTCTGAAGACAATATGAAATTGTCTTCTGACGAACAAATACTCGTGTATAATGAAAAATGGGTGAAAGAAAACTTTTACCAGAGTCCCACATTGAAAGGTATATTCTCACTGTCTCAAGGAAATGCTACTGCTAAAGGGAATATTGATAAGGCGAATGAAGAGAAAGCCAGACTTGACATCTTAAAGAAATCAAAAGAAGATGAAAAGAATAATTCTCAGAATGATTTTAATAGAAAAAAAACTACTGCTGTAAATGCAATATGGCAAATAAAGAAAGATTATACTGGAGGAGAAAGGAATACAGATCATTTTTTCACTGGTTTAAAGGGGAATAGTGAGGTTCTCTTCAATTTTGTACATGGTCTTCCAACCCCCCAAACAGCACCAAGTAAAAGCATTGATGATATAAAGAAAGAACTATCTGCGCTTTTAGACAATAATGTAACAAGAATAAACCCTTTAAGGGGGGTGATCTTTACTGGCTTATCAGAACAAGAATTTAATCTTTTGAAAAAAGAAATTGTTGGAAGTAACAATTCTACATTTTCAACTCTAGTTGAACAACTTAAGAATAGTGATTGGGTAAATGCTGGTCTTAAATATGTTGAAAGTCAGCAGGAACCTGCATATTGTCCATTCTGCCAGCAACAAATAAACAAAGAGCATATAATTTCCGAATTAAAAGCCTGCTTTGATAAATCATATGAACAAGATAAACAAAGTTTGCAAATAATATATGAAAAATACAATCAACAAATCGACAATATTGTTGAGGATACTGCATTTACTCAGAA
>JAZUMZ010000324.1:0-4115 GCA_045603885.1 Bacteroidaceae bacterium
GTGATGCCTGACCAGTGGAACCAGTCGGCGCCCTCGAAAATCTTGTCGAAGTCAAAGTCGGCAGGGCTGGCCTCAGCGATTGACGAGTGTGCTCTGTCATAGATAACTTTTGAAGGGCGCATGGAAGCTCCGGTCTCGGCATAATATAGACCTATGCGGTCGCCTCCCCGTGCGATAAAGTCTGTGTCCACTCCATATCTGCGTAGAGCGTTGACAGCAATCTGCCCGATTTCATGTTTTGGAAGTTTGCTCACGAAAACAGACTCGTGGCCGTAGTTTGCGCAGCTGATAGCAACGTTAGCCTCTCCGCCACCGGGGATGATGTTGAATTTATCTGTCTGGATGAAACGATAGTTGCCCTCAGGGGACAGGCGAAGCATGATTTCGCCCATGGTTACGATTTTTGCCATTTTGATTATTTTTTATGGTTTATGTAATAGAAATTCCGTAGCTGTCAATTACTCATGCAATCTGTCAGAAATGTCCGTCAAACAGGTCTCCGATAAACGGCTCTGCCGCGATTGGCGGCTGTGTCACTTTATTATGTGTGAGAATGATACCCTCGTCGTCTGAGTCGTCAAATTCCAGTTCCAGTTGGTAGACGAAATTAGGCCGCAATCCATAAATTCCCCATTTCCTTCTCTCAAACGGGGACCGCTTGCGACGACTCTGCAGCCACAGAAAGCGACGTACCTGAGTGTGTATGCGGAAATATTTACCGTAAAGGTCTGCGTCAAACAAATCCGCCTCGCTGTTGTATATGCAGCGTGCAATCTGACGCGGCTTCATTCCTGCCGGGTTTGCGATCAGCAGGCGGACCAATTCGTTGTAGTGGGAGTTTTTCATCCGCAATACTTTTTTTATGCATAACTATCCATTCGATGCAAATTTAATCTTTTTTATTCAAACTACAAAATGTTCAAACATTTTTATCGTAAATAATCTGTAGCAGGGTGTCAAAAATTCCATTTTGCTGCCAATGTGGGATTGAAGAAAAAGGTTTTGTCGTTGTAGGTGTTGAATATGAAATTGTTGCTGATTTCCCACTCCGAACCGATGCTGAGGTGCTTCGTGGCGTTATACCAGAACTGTGGCTCTGCCAGAATCACGAGCTTTCCGTGTTTGTCTGTCTTCTCGCCTCTCCACAAGTCTATAAATCCTGAGCAAGTGAACTTACGGTTGCGGGTGGTGGCGCTCCACACTCCAGTGAGCTGTGCGCTTGCGTATAAGTGTGTGTTCTCATAGCTTTTGAAATAGTGTTTGTACATCAACTGTATGGAATATGTTGTTGAATAGTCGGAGTTGTGCCCGTTCCAAGCCAGTCCTGCGAGTCCAGCCTGTTGAAACGAACCGAAACGGTTCAGGCCACCGTTATACTCCACGTGGGCAGCCCATGGCGACTGCTTTCCCAGTTTTAATTCCCTTGAAATCTCGGCGTATGCCCCCTCTGTGAATTTGCGGCTGAAATCCAGATCTACAAAATAAAACCATGATCCCCACTGGTCGGGTTTGAACTGCTCAAGTGTCGCTGTCACTTTCTGACGCCCGGCCTCCTCGTCTGGATAAATATTTCTGCCAAAATCATAATGCAACTGGATGTTTTGAGCATCTGAACAAACTGCGGCTAACGCCATGGCTCCTGCCAAAAATATTTTTTTCATAATATGTCCTTTTGAAATTAGAGTTGCGAAGTTACGGAAAAAATCGTAAATTTGCAAACTGTATGACACCTACTATAGAATATATAGAAAAAAAGTTCGCCGAGTTTAACCGCCAGATGTTTGGCGGCAGCCTGCCGATTCCAGAATTTAAGCTTTCCAACGCAAAGACTTTTTTAGGACGATGTGAGTGCAAGACCCGCAGGAAACTGAGCGGACGTATTGAGAGGTATGATTTCAGAATAAAGATAAGCACGCGAGGCGACAGACCTGAAAACGTAGTGGATGACACGCTGATTCATGAGATAATACATTATTATATAGGTTACAACCAGCTCGTGGACACATCAGCTCACGGCAAGCTGTTCAGGTCTATTATGGACAAAATCAACAGTCGGTTCGGACGTAACATAACTGTCAGATATAAAGATGAAGATGGACAAAGCGGACGAATGGACGACGGTCCGCGAAGGTGGCATGTGGTGGCTGTTGTCAGATTTAACGACGGCCGGGAGGGAATTAAGGTGCTGCCAAGGATTGTCCAGCGAATAGTAAACTATTATAATAAAGTGAATTCAGTCTCCGATGTTGCTGACATTCGTCTCTTCATGACAAACAACCCCTTTTTCAACCGCTTTCCCAACTCCTCGGCGCTGAAAGTGCATTTTGTCAGTTCGGAGGAAATTGGGCGAAACCTGCTCGGGGCGGAAAGGATGCTTTGCGACGGGGTGTCAATAACAAGAAACGCGTAAACTAAAAAAAATACAGATATGAAAAAGATTATTTTGGTGATCGTTTTTTCTGCATTGGCAGCCACAGTGTCTGCACAAGACAAATCGAAAACGTTTTTCACAGTGAAGGGCAACCTCATCACTGAAGTCAAGGACCAGCATCGCAGCGGCACTTGCTGGTGCTATGCGACATTGGGATTCATAGAAAGCGAGATTCTCAGGACATCGGGACGTAATTTTGACTTGTGTGAGATGTTCGTTGTGAACCACGACTACATGGATGGAGCGACCCATCATGTCAGAATGCACGGATTGAGTGACTTCACCGAAGGGGGCTCTGCCGACGATGTGTTCGACGTGATCCGCAACCACGGCATATGTCCTGAGGAAGCCATGCCCCTGCCCGGCACTCTTTGCGGTGACACTCTCGCCAACTTCACCAAGTTCTTTCCCATGCTCTCAGAGAAAGTGAAGGCTTACGCCTCCACAAAAGAGAAACATCCTGACCCGGCATGGAAGACAGATGTCCAGGAGTTGATAGACAGCCATGTGGGCAAATGTCCCGAGAGCTTTGAATATAAAGGAAAAACATATACTCCACAGGAGTTCGCTCAGACACTTGGCATAGATTGGGACAACTACATCAGCCTAACCAGTTTCACACACCATCCTTTCTATCAGGATTTTGTCATTGAGGCACCCTACAAGTGGAGGCTGAAGCCCAGCTACAATATTCCCATCGACAGCCTTATGAACGTGCTCGACAAGGCTTTGATGAACAGGTATTGCGTGGTTTGGGGAGGCGACGTGAGTGGAAACTTCGGATATGACGGGGTTGCGGAGCTCCCCCAAGGAGTGATACCTACCCAGCAACTTCGCCAGCAGCAGTTTGACGACTGGACATTCACCTACGACCACGTGATGCTCATATATGGAATCGCGCGCGACAAGACCGGCAAGAAATATTATATGGTGAAAAACTCCTGGGGCAACCATGGCAATTACAAGGGTACGTGGTATATGAGCGCCGACTATGTGAAACTCAACACCACATATATCTATTTATGTAAAGACGCGATATGATGTTTATGTAATGACATAGTCTGACGCATAGCTCGCATATGTCGCTGACAACTTGGCAGAATCGTCTGTCATGTCACAAGCACTTTCCCATTGGCACGCTTTTTGCATTGTTTTTTGTGGGCTTCCGAGTAAGAATCCCTTCGAGAGGAGGAGTTGCTGAACAGTGAAGCCGGGACAAATAAAGTAAAAAAAAAAACAAATACAATTATGGGAAAGATTATTGGAATTGACTTGGGTACCACAAACAGTTGTGTATCCGTGTATGAAGGCAACGAACCTGTTGTCATCGCAAACAGTGAGGGTAAACGTACAACCCCTTCTATCGTGGGATTTGTAGATGGTGGAGAGCGCAAGGTGGGTGATCCTGCCAAGCGTCAGGCCATCACAAACCCGAAACGCACAGTGTTCTCAATCAAGCGCTTTATGGGTGAGAGCTACGATGCGGTTCAGTCGGAAATATCACGTGTGCCTTACGAGGTGAAACGTGGCGACAACAACACAGCGCGTGTTGACATTGACGGACGTCTCTACACACCTCAGGAGATCAGCGCTATGATCTTGCAGAAGATGAAGAAGACGGCAGAGGACAAGTCGGATCGTAGCCATGTCGTTCTGTGAGCCAAGGAGTTGTAGCTAAGTGTTG
>JAZUMZ010000325.1:0-2041 GCA_045603885.1 Bacteroidaceae bacterium
GTCACCTATTCCTTGAAGGATTAAATAAACAAAAAGCAAGACAGGCACCTGGGTTTCGTCACAGGTGCCTGTCTTGCTTTCCGTTCCGGCTAATCCAACTGATGACTGTGGATATAGGCCTTGACGGCACGTTGCACTTCGTTAAAAACTAAAGTCGGGCATGCTGTCCTTCATGCTCTTTACTTCTGCCGCACACGCGATGGTCACTGCTGCCAAGGCTGCTACTGATGCATACTCGACAATCACGGCTCCTGTACTCTTGCCACTCCGAAAGGCAAAACACCGTCCTGCGTATGGACTGCGCAACAGACCGTCCTTGCTGAGACCCGAGTCGGAATCTATCGCAATTCGAGTTACAAAGTCTGTGCAGTTTACCCGCTGGGCAGGGCTATGAGGATTGTCAATGGCATAACTGATGAGGGCCATCCTTTCCGATTTCTATCATGTCGGGTCGCAGCAACTGAGGCAGTTCTCTCCATGCATAGATGACGGAGATACCGTGAGGCGCAATGGCCTGTATCGGTTGGTCATAGATGGTCATGCTGCTGGTGTGCGACTCACCGTCGACCCACTTGATGTCGCTGTCGTCATCGTATATCACGCTCTGCCTACGGTATGACTCTCCGTATTGACAGAGGGGAGGAACATCTGGACTGACTGCCCGTTGACAAGCGAGAACGAGTTGCGGCGGTCAACGTAGATGATGCGCTCTGTCAGGTTCTCTACTTCTAATAGTACTTCCCCCTGGGGACTCAGACGGATGCTCGCCTGAATGTTGCTGTCGCCGTTTGCATTAAGGCTTGGCCCGTTCATATAGCAATAGACACCGACACGTGTGGCCATAGTAAAGTTGGTGATAGCGAGTAGTGCTGCCGTCAGCAGGACTCTTCTGAGTAGATGTGATTTGGTTTTCATGACTTACTTCTTTTTTTTGTTTGCAATTACAACTGCAAAGGTAGCCAATATCCGCTCCATACAAAAAGGAAATTCCCTACGTTTCGAGGGAATTTCCCTATATCACCTTTTTGTCCGTTGAATCAGAACGAATAGCCGATTGAAAGTCCAGCGTGCGAGTAGTTTTGACAAAAATCGCAATTTATTGCGAATTTGTTCTTCCGTTTGGAAAGTTTTACTTATCTTTGCACCGAAATCGCAATATATTGGGATTATGACACAACAAGAGATAGGGAACGTCATCAGGGAGAGACGAAAGAAACTGGGGGTGAATCAGCAGACAATGGCTGATCTGGCGGGTGTGGCTGTCAATACGGTGGTGGCTATAGAGCGAGGCGAAGGAAACCCACAGTTAGCAACGCTCCTGAATATTCTCGATACGTTAGGTTTACAGATGGATATAAACGTCAAGCAATTGGATTATGAGGCAGTGTAAGGTTTATGTTCACGACAGGGAAGCGGGCATCCTGCAAGAGACGGATGCCAAAGAGTATGTTTTCACGTATCGTGAAGGCTACGATGGTGAGCCTGTCTGTCTGGCGATGCCTGTTCGTCGGGAGTCCTACCGTTCTGGCCATCTCTTTCCTTATTTCTTTAATATGTTGTCGGAAGGCTCCAATCGGCAGGTCCAGTCGATGCTGCTGCACATTGACGAGAACGACGATTTCGGCATTATGCTGGCCACAGCACAGACAGATACGATAGGAGCCGTAACCGTGAAACCGATGTGAGTATGAAAGTATTAAGTGTTTGTCCATCGACCTTGCAGGAGGGATACTCCACTTATTCACCTGCGGCTCTCAGACTATTGTTTGATGGGCAGCAAGTTTCCCATCTCCTGGATTTTGATAGTCCGAACAATGAGGGTTCCGATCGTGAGGGCTACCTGAGGAACGTGGGGC
Source organism: Bacteroidaceae bacterium (assembly GCA_045603885.1). Lineage (GTDB taxonomy): Bacteria > Bacteroidota > Bacteroidia > Bacteroidales > Bacteroidaceae > UBA3839. The sequence goes on from JAZUMZ010000325.1 coordinate 1,857, forward strand.
GTATCTCCCTCTCTGGCGTACAGCCTAAAGCCAGTCTGATTGTTAATTCGCAGTATCAGTTGGTAAAACCGTCGGATGGTGAACGTGGCACTTATATCCTGAAGCCTGCGCCATCTTCTTACGCATTGTTTGAACGTAAATACTGTCCTAAGTCGGATCGTAGCCATGTCGTTCTGTGGGCCAAG
>JAZUMZ010000326.1:0-5660 GCA_045603885.1 Bacteroidaceae bacterium
CACAGAACGACATGGCTACGATCCGACTTATGTCGCCGGTCGTGGAGTGGTGGATGTTGCCGGTCTGGCAGCCGGTGTGGTGGCAGGTGCGGCTGTAGGTTTTGCAATCGTTGTTGCCGGTACTGATGCCGGTTTGGAGCCTGCAGGAATTTTTATTATCTCTCCCGCTCTGATGTTCTCACCAGTCAGGTTGTTGGCCTGCTGGATAGCTTGTATGCTCACGTTGTATTTCTTACTGAGGGAATAGAGTGTCTCACCAGCCCTCACTTCATGTTTCACTACGTTCTGGGCAATAGCGGCCTGACTTAGGGCGGCAACCAGAACCGACACGATAAAATGCTTGAAAGTCATATTACTTTGAATATTGCTTAGAGTGTTATTTTCACAATTTATGTGTTTTAATCTGCAAAGTTAATAAAAAGTTTAAATTAAACCAAAAGAATTGTAATTTGTTTGTATTTTATTCGTTTTATGATATGTTTGTCGTTTTCTTTTCGTAAATTTGCACAAGAGATTGAAATGTGGGATAGTGTGAATCGAACCGCAGACGATTAAGAATACCAAACGAATTGGTTGTATTGGAAGTTATAAAGATTTTGGATTGTATGATACAGAAAATAAAAATATTGACAGTTCTCGTGGTGGCTCTGATGACGGCTGGAGCCATGTACGGGCAGACAGCAACTCCGAAAATATCCTTTTACTCTACAGAGGAAAATGCTTTTGTGGAGATTGGCCAGGGAGAGACAAAGACTGTACAGGCTCCTTGTAACATCACATGCACGGGTAATGTTGAGTATGATGCGAGTGAGTATGACCGTGTGATTTGCGAGTGGAAGATTTTCAAGGAGAACGAAGGTGAGAGCCATCCTTTTCTCGATCGCTATGAGCAGGATGCTGCATACACGCTGACTGAGTCAGGGGGCTATGGTGCAAAGTTTTATGCCACATTCATTAATACAGCAAACAACGACACTGTGGAATATGAGATGGACGATCAAATATCTCTCGTCATCAGTGAATCGAAGTTGACTTGCACCGACGGGCTCTCTCCCAACGACGACGGAATCAATGACGAATTGAAGATTGAATGTCAGTCGCTTGTGAAGGTGGAAGGATATATTATGAACCGCTGGGGCAAGGTATTGCATACTTTCAATGTGCAGAATATCAGTGACGGATGGAACGGCAAAGTGAACGGCAAACCTGTGAAAGACGGAGCATACCTTCTTTATATTGATGCGGTAGGCAGTGACGGATTGCATTATAAAATAAAGAAAGCGATTAACGTCATGAAAGGGCTGAGAGAGGATGCGGACTCAGGTTCAGTGACGGGAAATTGATGGAGTGTCTTCTGTGTCAGACACGGTATATTTTTTTTAATACTTCAGGAAAATGCCAAAAGCTTCAAATAAAACAGGGGCGGCAGAGCCGGTTGCCGGCAACGTTATCAGCGTTGTCGGTGCACGTGTGCATAACCTGAAGAACATAAATGTGACAATTCCGCGCGACAAACTGTCTGTGATAACGGGATTGAGCGGCTCCGGCAAGTCCAGCTTGGCTTTCGATACCATCTATGCCGAAGGACAACGCAGGTATATTGAGACCTTCTCTGCCTACGCCCGCAACTTTATCGGTGGATTTGAGCGTCCCGACGTTGATGATATCCAAGGGCTGAGCCCCGTTATCAGCATTGAGCAGAAGACCGTGAACAAAAACCCTCGATCCACGGTGGGCACGGTCACCGAGATTTATGACTTCCTTCGACTGATGTACGCTCGTGCAGGCACAGCTTACAGTTATGTAAGCGGAGAGAAGATGGTGAAATATTCCGACGAGCAGATTCTCGACCTGCTGCTCGATGACTATAAGGGCATTCCCGTTTATATCCTGGCTCCTGTGGTTAGAAGCCGCAAGGGCCATTATCGCGAGTTGTTTGATACCCTCAGGCGCAAAGGATACCTTAACGTGAGGGTTGATGGTGAGAACATCCCGATCACTCCGGGTATGAAGGTGGACAGATATAAGAACCACAACATAGAGGTGGTGGTGGACAAGCTGCTTCCTGACCCGAAAGACCGTGAGCGACTGATGAAAAGCATAGCCAAGGCCATGGATGTTGGCGGAGGAATGGTGCTGATAATGAAAAAAGACTCCTCGGAGGCGAAATATTACAGCCGTAAGTTAATGTGCCCGACCACGGGAATCAGCTATTCAGACCCGGCTCCCAACAATTTCTCGTTCAACTCACCCGAAGGGTGGTGCCCCAAGTGTAAGGGGCTTGGCGTTGTTGGGGTGATAGATCAGTCGAAGATAATACCAGACCGAAGCCTTTCGGTGGCTCAGGGTGCTCTCGCTCCTTTGGGAAAACAGCGCAACCTGATGATCTTCTGGCAGGTGGAGGCGGTACTCCAACGTCATGGATACACAATGGACACACCTGTTGAATCAATGGCAGAGGAGGCTGTGAACGATTTGGTTTATGGCAGCGACGAACGAATATGTATCAGCAAGAGCAAGACACACACAACCAATGACTACTTCTGTGTTTACGAGGGGCTTTCGAAATATATCCACCAACTGAACGAGTCGGAGGACTCGGTTATGGCACAGCGGTGGGCTGAATCGTTCGACACCCAGTGTACCTGTCCTGAGTGTGGAGGGCAGCGCCTCCGACGTGAGTCACTCCACTATAAAATTGACAACCGCAACATAGCCGAAGTGTCAGACATGGAGATATCAGAGCTGTATGAGTGGACTTTGCATCTGAATGAGCGTATGGACGCCCGCAACTGGAAAATCGGTGAGGAAATCGTGAAGGAAATCAGCAAACGAATCAAGTTCCTTCTTGACGTGGGACTTGACTACCTCACGCTATCACGCCCATCAGCATCCCTCTCAGGCGGAGAGGGACAGCGTATTCGTCTCGCCACCCAGATAGGCTCACAACTCGTGAACGTACTGTATATACTTGATGAGCCGAGTATCGGACTTCATCAACGTGACAACGAGAGGCTTATCAACTCACTTAAAGAGTTGCGAGATATCGGCAACACCGTCATTGTGGTTGAGCACGACAGGGACATAATGACAAAAGCCGACTATATAGTTGACATCGGTCCGTTGGCAGGAAGGAGAGGAGGCGAGGTGATGTTCCAAGGCACCCCGGCTGAGCTCTTGAAAACCGACACCATCACCGCACGATGGCTGCGACGTGATGAGCGCATGAACGACAGTCGTCGCAAGGCTTGGCGCATGGAAACCAATAACATGCTCCGCATACGTGGTATGAGAGGCAATAACCTCAAGAATATAGATGTGGAGTTTCCACTTGGTAAGTTTATATGTGTGACAGGAGTGAGCGGTTCAGGAAAGTCCACCATTGTGAACGAGACCCTGCAGCCAATTCTCTCGCAGCATTTCTATCGCTCACTCAAGGCTCCCAAGGAGTATGAGTCTATTGAGGGTATGGAGTTCTTAGACAAAGTTGTCAATGTTGACCAGTCCCCAATAGGCAAGTCCCCACGATCTAATCCAGCCACATACACAGGTGTGTTCAACGATATCCGCAACTTGTTTGTGGAACTTCCAGAATCGAAGATGCGAGCATACAAGCCGGGACGATTCTCTTTCAACGTGAAGGGAGGACGTTGTGAGGAGTGTAGTGGTAACGGCTACAAGAACATTGTCATGAATTTCCTACCCGATATCCAGGTACCGTGTGAGGCATGTCGTGGGCAGCGTTACAACCGGGCAACGTTGGAGGTGAAGTTCAAGGGTAAGTCTATTGCCGATGTGCTTGACATGACCATAAACCAGGCGGTGGAGTTCTTTGAGAACCAACCGCATATCCTCAATAAGATTAAGGTGCTGCAACAGGTCGGACTGGGATATATAAAATTAGGGCAGTCGTCCACTACGCTATCTGGTGGCGAGAGCCAGCGAGTGAAACTGGCAACTGAATTGTCAAAACGAGACACAGGAAAGACTCTCTTTATTCTCGATGAGCCTACCACGGGATTGCATTTTGCTGATATCCAATCTCTTCTTGATGTTCTTAATAAATTGATGGATAAGGGTAACACCGTGGTGGTGATTGAGCATAACCTTGACGTTATTGTAAATGCCGACCATATAATCGACATCGGGCCGGAAGGCGGATTCCGTGGCGGTGAGGTTATGGTCTGCGGTAGCCCTGAGGAGGTTGCCCGCTCTGGTAAGGGCTTGACAGCTCGGTTTATCAAGCAGGAATTAGAGGAGTTGAGAGCCGCAGAAAAGATGAGAAAGACAGAATTTTTTTTAAACAATACATAAATAGATGAAAACAAATTTAAAACCTTCGACGCTGTGCGTCCATGGCGGCTATAAGCCTTCAAATGGTGAGCCTCGCCAGCTGCCGATTATCCAGAGTACAACTTTCAAATATGACAACACAGAGGAGATGGCCATGCTTTTCGATTTGAAGAAAGAGGGCTATTTCTACACTCGTCTGCAAAACCCAACCAACGATGCTGTCGCAAGAAAGATATGCGCCTTAGAGGGTGGGGTGGGAGCCATGCTTACATCGTCGGGACAGGCTGCAAACTTCTATGCTGTGTTTAATATCTGTGAGGCAGGCGACCATTTTGTCACGAGCAACGAGATATACGGCGGAACATACAATCTCTTCGGAGTGACGCTGAAAAAATTGGGAATCGAATGCACATTCGTAAGTCAGGAGGCTAGTGAGGAGGAAATACAGGCCGCTTTCCGTCCAAACACAAAGCTGTTGTTCGGTGAGACCGTGAGCAATCCCGGGTGCAAGGTGCTCGACATTGAGAAATTCGCACGTATTGCCCACCGCAACGGTGTCCCGCTCATCGTGGACAATACCTTTGCAACTCCCGTAAACTGCAGACCTATAGAGTGGGGCTGCGACATCGTGACACACTCAACAACGAAATATATGGACGGTCACGCAACGCAGGTCGGAGGTTGCATCGTCGATAGCGGCAATTTCGATTGGGAGGCACATGCAGATAAGTTCCCGGGTCTTACCACACCCGATGAAAGCTATCACGGACTGACTTACACCAAGACTTTCGGAAAGATGGCATATACCACCAAACTGGTGTCGCAGCTGATGCGAGACTTGGGATCAATTCCAGGACCACAAAACTCGTTTCTGCTCAATCTCGGACTGGAGACCCTTCATCTGCGTATGAGACAGCATTGCTCCAATGCAAAGAAGGTTGCAGAGTTCTTGCAGCAGGATGAGAGAGTGGCATGGGTGAACTATCCCGACCTGCCCGATAACTCTCAGTATGAGCTCGTTAAGAAATATATGCCTAATGGCACATGCGGTGTCATGGCTTTCGGACTGAAGGGCGACCGTGAGACGGCTGTAAAGTTCATGGATTCCTTGCAGCTTATCAGTATCGTCACCCATGTGGCCGACGCAAAGACCTGCGTTCTCCATCCCGCCAGCCATACGCACCGCCAGTTGTCGGATGAGCAGCTGCGTGAAGCCGGTGTGGCTCCCGACCTGATCCGTCTCTCCGTGGGCATAGAGGATGCAGATGACATTTTAGAGGATATCAAGCAGGCATTGGATAAAATAAAGGCATAGTTGTATTCGTAGAAAACTGATTGTCTTGAATGCTTTGAGAACTTGGAGAATA
>JAZUMZ010000327.1:0-9743 GCA_045603885.1 Bacteroidaceae bacterium
AAAATTATGAAAATATGCGTAAAAAAATGAAAACGAGAGCTCTACTTGGAAAATATCTGTCAAAATTCAAATATATTATCGCATTAGTAATATTTGGTGTGTTTATGATATTCATAGGTGAACACAGCTGGATAAACCGAATACAACGCAAGAATGAAATTAACAACCTTCAGAACAAAATTGCCCAGGAAGAACTCCGTTTTGAAGAAGACTCTTTAGCTATAGTTGCTTTGGACAGCGATATTGAATCTGTCAGAAAGATTGCCCGTGAGCGTTATTTTATGAAGAACACTGGCGAAGACGTTTTTATGATAGAAGATGAGGAAACTAACGTTGAAAACGAAGATTAATAATTATGAATAACAGGGTAACAAATTTGTGTGGTTATGTAGGTTCGGTATTAGTTTTAGCAGGTGCTATAACATGGGTCGTGATTATTTCCCGACCATTAATATCATCTGTTTTGTTGTTTACAGGATCAGTGATGTTGACAATAAATCGTTTTGTAGGCAGAAAAAGTGATTATTTCAAATCCCGGGATAGCAGTATGCCATTGAACTTGCGACGTCTCTACCGTCAACGCTGTGTTGGGAGTATCCTTCTTTTGTTATCATCTATAATGATGTTTATACCAGACGGCTTTTATTTTGGCTTTTATTATCGTCGCTCGCTTTGGATATTACCATTTATAGTTTTTACCGTTATAGAACTTTACTCAGCATTCAGGATTCCAGCAGTTGAGAAGTCCATCAACCGTCAATAAACATTGTGAGGTCTTACATAATACTCAAAAACATCCAAAAAACTCTAAAAAACAAATAATTATTACTATAATCGGATTTTTTTTTGTAATTTTGCAAAAAAATAAATAATCGATGGAATTAAGTTCGTTAACTGCCATATCACCGATTGACGGAAGATACAGAAATAAGACAAGTGATTTGTCACTATATTTCTCAGAATATGCCCTCATCCGTTATCGCATACGTGTTGAGATAGAGTATTTTATATTTCTATGTGACATACCTCTTCCTCAATTGTCGTCATTTGACAAGGCGTTATATCCTCGTCTTCGCTCAATATATAATGACTTCACTCCTTCTGACGCCATTCATGTTAAGGAAATAGAATCTGTGACGAACCACGATGTAAAAGCCGTAGAATATTATATCAAAGAACAATTTGATAAAATAGGTGGATTAGATGCGTTCAAGGAGTTTATCCATTTCGGTCTTACAAGTCAGGACATTAACAACACAAGTGTTCCAATGTCAATCAAGGATAGTCTGGATGAAGTGATATATCCGATGCTTGACGAACTTGTTAACCAACTTGATATATATGCAAACGAGTGGAAGGAGATTCCAATGCTTGCAAAAACTCATGGGCAACCAGCCTCCCCTACCCGTTTGGGCAAAGAGATTGAAGTGTTTTCTTACCGTATTCGTGAGCAGATCTCCATCTTGAAGTCTTGTGCTATCAGCGGTAAATTTGGTGGTGCGACAGGTAATTTCAATGCCCATCACATAGCATATCCAACATATGACTGGCCTTCTATCGGCTGTCGTTTTTTAAGTGAGCGTTTGGGCATAAAACGTGAATCCCGGACAACCCAAATTTCCAATTACGACAATCTTGGTCATTTGTTTGACAGTCTCCGTCGAATCAACACCATCATTATGGATTTAGACCGTGACTTCTGGATGTACATCTCCATGAACTATTTCAAGCAAAAGATAAAGGCCGGCGAAGTTGGTTCAAGTGCAATGCCCCACAAGGTTAATCCTATAGACTTTGAGAACTCAGAAGGCAACATAGGTATTGCTAACGCATTACTCACACACCTAAGTCAGAAGCTTCCTGTGAGCCGTCTTCAGCGAGATTTGACAGACTCAACAGTATTGAGAAACATCGGTGTGCCATTCGGTCACACCGTGATTGCGATTCAAAGCACACTGAAAGGCCTTCGCAAATTAGTGCTCAACGAGACCGCTATTAACGAAGATCTGGATAATTGCTGGCCTGTTTGCGCAGAGGGAATACAGACTATATTACGTCGCGAAGGCTATCCCAATCCTTACGAAGCACTTAAGGCACTCACTCGTACAAACTCCAAAGTCACTGCCGAGACAATAAAAACCTTCATTGAAAGCTTAGATGTAGATGACAATATTAAAAAAGAACTTTTGTCAATTACTCCTCATAGCTATGTAGGCATGTAGATTGTTTTATTGAAAAAAACGTGAAGACGTGAAGTCACACAGCATATGTCAATATGTAGATAGTATTATCCGCGAGGATAGAAATTAAATAAATTATACACAAATTTGAACAAGAAAAATTTATGAGTGAATTTGAAGATTGGCAGGATAATAACCCTGCAGAATACAACAATCAAGAAAGCCGTGATGGTTTTCGTTCCATGAATCACAACACAGGTTACAACAATGTAAATAGCGGTCAGCCTCGTGCCCGTCGCCCTCGTTTCAACACGAATCCGCGTGGTGGCTATCATTCTAACGAACGTGGTTTCCGTCCTGAAGGATTTGGCCGAATGGAAAACGACAACCGTCAAAGTTCTGGTTATGGCAATCGCAATCCTCAATACGACAACAGCCGTGGAGGTTTTGACAGTCACAACAATAGCTCAAGAGGTGGTTATGACAACCAACGTGGATATGGTTATGGCCGTGGCGGATATGACTCTCAACGAAGGGGTTATAATCAGCAACATAACGGATATTCTCAGCGTGGTTATGATAACCAACGAGGTTACGGACAGCAACGCGGTGGTTATGACAACAACAGAAGCGGTTATAGCCAACAGCGTAATTCCTACAACAAACCACAAGGCGGCTACGACAGGCGCAACGGTCAGCAACATGGTGGATACTCACCTCAGCGTCCACGTACAGTCAACTATGATCCCAACTCAAAATACTCAATGAAGAAAAGAATTGAGTATAAGGAATATTTGGATGATCCCAATGCACCTATTCGACTTAATAAATTTCTTGCCAATGCAGGAATTTGTTCCCGTCGTGAAGCCGACCAATTTATTCAGGCTGGTGTGGTGAAAGTCAATGGTGAGATTGTTACTGAGCTTGGCACAAAAGTACAACGTACAGACACAGTCCATTTCCACGACCAACTGGTATCTCTTGAAAAGAAAGTCTATGTACTTCTTAACAAACCAAAAGATTACGTTACAACCAGTGATGATCCACAGGCTCGAAAGACGGTTATGGATTTGGTGAAAAACTGTTGCCGTGAGCGTATATACCCAGTAGGTCGTCTTGACCGCAACACTACTGGCGTGTTGCTATTTACAAACGATGGTGATCTTGCATCAAAACTGACACATCCAAAATATCTGAAGCAAAAAATTTACCATGTTCATCTTGACAAAAACGCCTCATCAGCAGACTTACAGAAAATAGCTGACGGTATAACCTTGGAAGATGGTGAAGTGCATGCAGATGCCATAAGTTTCGCTTCTGACACAGACAAAAAACAAGTTGGAATAGAAATCCATTCAGGTAAAAACCGCATTGTCCGCAGGATATTTGAGGCTTTGGGCTATCGCGTGTTAAAACTTGACCGTGTTATGTTCGCAGGTTTGACTAAAAAAGGTCTGAAACGTGGTGATTGGCGTTTCTTAACAGAACAAGAGGTTGCATTATTGCACATGGCACAATAACGTCACATTTCTGCCGTAATAAATGTCTATTACGGTTAGTAAACAATGTATAAAAATAGAAAATCTCAATAATGGAAAAGATTAAAAGAACCAAGATAATTGATGTCTTGAAACGCGATGACTATGGCACGACAGTCAATGTCCGTGGCTGGGTAAGATCAAAACGTGGCAGTAAAAATGTAAACTTTATTGCCTTGAATGACGGAAGTACAATAAACAACGTTCAGATTGTTGCTGATGTAGAGAAATTTAATGAAGAGATTTTAAAGCAAATAACCACAGGTGCATGTATCAGTGTAAACGGTGAGTTGGTTCAGAGTATAGGAGCTGGTCAGAACGTAGAAATTCAAGCCAAAGAAATAGATGTATTGGGTACATGCGGTTCTGATTATCCAATGCAGAAGAAAGGTCAAAGTTTTGAGTTCATGCGTCAGCATGCTCATATGCGCCTTCGCACAAATACTTTCGGTGCTATTATGCGTATACGTCATAATATGGCAATGGCTATCCACACTTTCTTCCATGAGCGTGGCTACTTTTACTTCCATACTCCAATTATCACAGCATCAGATTGTGAAGGAGCCGGCGAGATGTTCCAAGTGACAACAAAGAATCTCTATGACTTAAAAAAAGATGAAAACGGCTCAATAATCTATGATGATGATTTCTTCGGCAAGATGACCTCACTGACAGTTTCCGGTCAGTTGGAAGGCGAGTTGGGTGCTACGGCATTAGGTCAGATTTACACCTTTGGTCCGACTTTCCGCGCAGAAAACTCCAATACACCCCGCCATTTAGCAGAGTTTTGGATGATAGAGCCAGAGGTTGCGTTCTTGGATCAAGATGAACTTATGGATTTAGAGGAGGAATTCATAAAATACTGTGTTCAGTGGGCTTTGAATCACTGCCAGGATGATCTTGAATTCCTCAATAAGATGATTGACAAAGGTTTGCTTGAGCGTCTGCGTTCTGTTGTATCCACCGATTTTGTGCGTTTGACTTATACAGACGGCATTCAAATACTTAAAGATGCTGTTGCAAAAGGCAAGAAATTTGAGTTCCCAATAGATTGGGGAAGCGATTTGGCCAGTGAGCATGAACGCTATCTTGTTGAAGAGCATTTCAAGAAACCGGTAATAATGACCGACTATCCCCGCGAGATCAAGTCTTTCTATATGAAAATTAATGAAGATGGCAAAACCGTTCAGGGCACGGATGTTTTATTCCCCCAAATTGGTGAGATTATAGGCGGCTCAGTGCGTGAAGAGGATTATGACAAGTTGATGCATGAGATAGAGATTCGCAATATTCCAATGAAAGATATGTGGTGGTATCTTGATACCCGTAAATTCGGTAGTTGTCCTCACGCAGGCTTTGGACTTGGTTTTGAAAGATTGATATTGTTTGTAACAGGAATGCAGAACATCCGAGATGTAATACCATTTCCTCGTACTCCAAACAATGCAGATTATTAATATTATGATGGGATTGCTGATTTGCAATCCCATCTTTATTAATTATAGAAATATATTTATAAAAAATGGTTGGTAATTTAATAATTTTTGTCTAACTTTGCTAATTAAAAGGTTTAATTAGATATAATTTAATCAAATTGTTAATTATGGGACATTTATTATATTTCTGCCTATTATTGACATGTTTGTCGATAATTAGTTGTGATCATTCTTGCAGTGACAACCGCCACAATTCATTATCCGACTCCATATCATCTGATAGTACAAATATAACCTCTTCCTCAGACAGTGACAGCATTGGAAACGCTGATTCTTTAGGTGTAGGAATATATGAAGTTGTTGAAGATAACGACACGATAAATTCCACCCTCTCACAATCTTCTTCGAGTACTCATATTAATAACCGTCGCGGAGAATCTACAGCTCAAAAAATGAACGATAAATTCTCAGCCCAATCAAATGGTATCGGTGTTGTTCGTATTGGTACTAATATAAAAGATTTACCATCTTCCTCAAAAGGATTATACGACAAAATCAAGAAAGAAGGTGGTGAATATTTGTTCTACAACGGTAAAAGCCAGATTTTGGAGGTTTCTTGCGATAAACATAGTCAAAAGATAACTTCCATTCGTGTGACTTCAGCCTCAATTAGTACCGAAGATGGTATAAACCAATTCATGAAATACAGTGCATTGCAGAAGAATGCTAAAGTAAAGCAAGCATTAAAACACGCTCGTTCCGGTTCCTTTACAATAGATGGTATAACATACGAACTGGACGAGGATTTTGATGGTGAGAAGTATGTCTCTGCCATAATAATCCGTTAATTTTCAATTGCGCATAGCTGCCAACATGGCTGTTTTTCTCATCAAGATATTAAATGGCGTTTTTCATTCTCCTGCTACTTCTGTTTCTGCCTGATATATATATATCACGCAATTATATCCATGATCCGGTTCAGTTTATTCTCTACTGGTTGCCTACTGTGATTGCAATTGTGGCAGTTGTCGCACTCCGTCATGGCTCATCCCGCAGGATGTTGAAAACCCTATTTACAATAGTTCTTGTATTAGGAATTCCAAAGTTGATATTTGCCGTAGTCTCTTTCATCGGTTGGCCTTTAGGAATGGCCTATAAGCCATTGACAAACATATTCAATATTATCGGCTTTATTCTTTTAGCCGTCTCTGCCCTATGTATGCTATATGGAATTACATTAGGATGGCAATGGTTTCGTATCGACCGACATGACTTGGAATTTAGTGATTTGCCTAAAGGTTTCGACAATTATAAGATAGTACAGATATCGGATCTCCATCTTGGTACGTTTGGTAAACGACGTGGTTTCTGTCGAAGGTTAGTACGTGCGGTAAACAAAGAGAACCCCGATATAATCTTATTTACAGGTGATTTAGTAAACAGCAAAAGTTCAGAGATCAAACCTTTTATGGGAATATTACCAAAATTTAAATCCAAATATGGTATCTATTCTATCCTTGGCAATCATGACTATTGTGTATATGGGGATTTTGACAGCGATGTTGAAATGCGAGACAACATAATAGAGATAATTCAAGCCGAGAAATCATTCGGTTGGGACATAATGATAAATGAGCACCGAATACTAGAACACAAAGGTGATAAAATTTATTTGATAGGAGTTGAAAATAACGGTAAACCACCTTTTCCCCAACGTGCTGATTTAGAGAAAGCTTGTGAAGGAATACCTCCAGGAGTCTTTAAAATTCTTCTTTCACACGATCCCACACACTGGCGTCAGCAAGTTTTAGAAAAGACAGACATTCCGTTGACGTTATCAGGTCACACTCACGGAATGCAGTTCAGTATTTTTGGATTCAACCCTTCAGTATTAGTTTATCGTGATTGGGGTGGTATGTACAAAGAAAACGGGCAAACACTCTTTGTATCCATTGGGGTCGGTGGTAATATGGCATTCCGTTTTGGTGCATGGGCAGAATTCAACGTTTTAACACTTCGTAAAACAAAAAAGTGAAATTGTGTATATATGCAACATCATTATATTGGATTAACAGACGAACAGGTTTTGCTAAATCGTAAAAACCATGGTATCAACATACTGACTCCACCAACAAAGAAGACTTGGCGTGATAAATTATTAGAAGTTGTATGTCATAAAATATCAATTCTTTTATTTTCCATTATCGCAATCTCATTTGTAGCCTCTTTAAAACTATTAGCCGATACCGATATTGGCTCACGTGTGTTTGTTATGCCCACAATGTTCTCTGTCTCTACTTTTTTTGTGATGTTGGTAGGTTATTTTGGCGGCTATAAAGATCCTTTGTTCAAGATATTAATCACAGCCTTTATACTATCCATGTTCATATCACTTTATGAATATGTGTGGTGTAATTCTCCTTTCTCCACCTTTTATGAAACGATAGGCATTATATTCGCTCTCTTATTGGCAACAGGAGTCTCATTTTTTTTAGAACGTAAGAATGAAAAGATTTTCCAAAGTCTTAATCAAGTTGATGATAACACATTAGTCAAAGTGGTTCGTAACGATAATGTTTGCCAGGTAGCAAGGAAAGACATTGTGATTGATGATATAATTCTTCTTGATACCGGAGAAGAAGTCCCTGCTGATTGTCAACTCCTCGAGTCCACAAACCTAATTGTCAATGAGTCTTCTTTGACAGGTGAGCTTCAGACCAATAAGACAACCGATGCGGCTGATTTCGACAAATCAGCCACCTATCCATCAAATCAGATTTTAAAAGGTACAACAATAATTGAGGGCAACTGCATAGCACAAGTTGTTAAAGTTGGTGATAAGACTGAGTGTGGAAAAGTGTTTGAGGCATCTCAAGTCCAAGAGGGTTCCCCCACCCCTCTAAGCCATAAACTTCAAAAATTGTCAAAACAGATAACTATAGCCAGCTATTTGATAGCTTCGTTGATTTTAGTAGGTCGCACAATTATTTATTTTACAAGTGACATAACTGTCGATCCTGCTACCTCCCCATTTCTCCATTTTATTAAATATTTTCTGGAGACTATTATGATATCCATAACACTCATTGTTGTCGCCGTACCAGAGGGACTTCCTATGAGTATATCTCTAAGCCTGGCTTTCAGTATGCGCCGTCTGATGAAAGAGCACACTTTGCCACGTACGATGCACTCATGTGAGACAATGGGTGCCGCATCGGTAATATGTACTGACAAGACAGGTACACTGACTCAGAATCAGATGCAGGTGTCAGGACAGAAATTTGGTGATATTCCTGCAAATATGGTGTATGAGATGATTGCTTCAAACAGCACAGCCAATTTAGACTACTCTGATGCAGACAATATAAAACCAGTGGGTAATCCAACAGAATGTGCTCTTTTACTTTGGATGGAGAATAAAGGTGTGAAATATGGTCCACTACGTGAAATTATTGAGATAGTTGACCGCCTTCCCTTTTCCACCTCCAATAAATATATGGCAACAATTGTTCGTTCCAGAGAGGCTCTCGGTAAAAATATATTATATGTCAAAGGAGCTCCAGAGCTTTTAATCTCAATGTCCACACTATCATCTGATGACAAAAGAGACTATGAAGATTCCCTGAGATCTTATCAGTTGCGTGGCATGCGAACCCTTGGTATGGCATATGCAATAATAGATGAGACAGAACAGGTTTTTACAAACAATAGTTTGTCCCCTATAGACCTGACATTTGCTGGAATATTTGCTATATCTGATCCTGTCAGAGAAGATGTTCCGTCTGCAATATCTGAGTGTCTCTCCGCAGGTATATCAATAAAGATTGTAACTGGTGATACATCATTGACTGCCATTGAGATAGGCCGACAAGTTGGTTTGTGGACAGATTCAGACGATGAGTCAAATGTATTAAGTGGCTCAGATTTTAGCAACATGAGCGATCAAGAGGCAAATGCCAGACTCAGTAGCTTGAAAATATTGTCCCGTGCACGTCCCTCTGATAAAGAGCGCCTTGTCCGTTTATTGAAAAAAAGTGGTGAGGTGGTAGCAGTTACCGGTGACGGTACCAATGATGCACCTGCATTGAATACAGCCGATGTCGGTTTGTCAATGGGTGATGGTACGGCAGTTGCCAAAGAAGCCAGTGATATGACCATACTGAATAATTCCTTTTCCACCATAGCCGATGCTGTGATGTGGGGACGATCATTGTATAAGAATATCCAGCGCTTCATCATGTTTCAGATGTCAATAAACGTAATAGCGTGTGCAGTTGTACTGATTGGCGCATTCACAGGTAAAGAATCCCCTTTGACTGTTACACAGATGCTATGGGTAAACTTGATAATGGACACTTTTGCAGCTATTGCATTAGCATCTCTTCCACCGACTCATACAGTGATGTTTGAAAAACCACGCAAAAACTCGGATAACATAATTACCAGAAACATGTGGACTCACATACTGTCTTTCGGTTGTATTGTAACATTAATACTATTGTACTTCTTATCAATACTCAAATCCCATAATATCACCTCCCTCAACAGTATTTTTAATATTGTTCTTCCTCATACAAAGGGTGTAAATA
>JAZUMZ010000328.1:0-4046 GCA_045603885.1 Bacteroidaceae bacterium
CCGCTTGGCCTCCGACTTCCCAGCGTATCTGCCAGCTTCTGGTTCAGCGCACCTATCAGCTTCAGGTGGCTTGGGAAGGTGAGACCAACAGCAACGCCAACCGCGTGGCTGTGGTCAAGGCAGCAGGTCTGGAATACACCACCAGCGCCGGTCTGACATACGCTCAGAATCTTCGTCTGGCCAGTGGTAGCACATTCTCTAACATCAAAGAGGTTGTGGCACAGCTTCTGTCCGACGATGAGGGCAGCTGCGTGGCAATATGCGACGAGGTAGGCTCGGCAAAAATCGCCAACCCGTTCTCAGCCGGATACGTGTTCTACGTGGAGTCACCGTTCAGCTACAACTCCATCACCGACTTCCAGGACAACATCCGCTCAATCCGCAACGTATGGCTCGGAAGCACCAACGGCAACGCGGCAAGCCACAGTTTCTCCAACTTCTTCAAGAACAACGCCACGAAGCAGGGTCAGGCTGTTGAGAGCGCCTACACCGACGCCATCGACAAGATTGGCAAGATGCCCGCGCCGTTCGTGAAGTACGTGAGCACAATATGGAATCTCCCCTACGAGGATGACAACAGAAATGCTGACATCATCGAAGAGTAATATCCAATTGGCATTCAACACAATAAACGCGCCCTGTCCGCAACTAAAGGACGGGACGCTTTATGCGGTTTAGAAAGGAAGCTTTAGGAAGAATAAAGCAGAAAAGATAAATTTTGAGAACTGACGAAAATAAAATAAAGTTATCATGAAAAAGAATTTAAACAACCTGATTATTTTAGGTCTCGGTTTGATGGCTGGCGCAATGATCAGCTCATGTAGCGACGACGAGACTTACGACAACAACAAGCTGGTTGAGGAAGAGAGCCTGTTTGGGAAAGACACCGGTGTGTTCAGCGCGGCAGAGTGGTTTCCCGGTGGTGAGTTAGGAACCACAGAGAAAGCCAGCTACTCAGCTCCCACTGCTCCTGTAGATGCAGATGCTGCTATGACCTTCAGTTTCAAGAAAGGCGAAGACAACTTCGAGCATCTCTACACATTCACCGACGAGCCCCGTAAAGGCTTGGGTCCAGCCTGGGTGCGTAATAGTTGTATTCACTGCCACCCGAGCTACGGCCACGGGAAACGCATGACCCGCTACCGTGCCAACGACTTTGGCAACGGCTACCTGCTCGTGATCTATCATCCCGAGGCTGGTGTTGACCTCGACGGTGTGGCATATGGCGCCAACTCATACATCCGTCAGGTGACAGGTATGCCTCAGACCAAAGCCATGGCTCCGTTCAAAGCTCCGATTGACGAGGAGCAGATTGACCTCCAATGGGTAAACGTGACATCTATGCCAAGCGGACTGCCACTCCAGTTCCCCGACGGTGAGAAATACTCACTGATATACCCTGAAGTCACCATTCCCCAAAGTGCGTTCAACACCAGTCCTCTGCCTGTAAACTACGAGGTGAGATTAGAGAACACCATAGGTGTCTATGGAACCGGCTTGCTCGACGCCATCGACCAAGACGACATGAAAGCACAGTATCAGGCAGAGGCTCCGTATGTGGAACTGAACCCTGCCATGTGGGACAAGGCATCCAACGACTGGGCGGCCAGCGCATGGTACACACTTGCCGACGGCCAGAAGAAAATCAAGAAGTTCACCTATGCGATGACCCGCGCCTCACTTCAGGACGGCCCCGGCGCCAACGCAATATGGAACATCACCAACGTGACCCGTTCCGACCGCCATTACCTCTACACCACCGCGGCTTGGGCCAAGGCCATGTCTGAGGACGATGAGGTTATCGACTATATCCAGCAGAACGGCAACGACGAGAACTCCCTGCTCTACCCTTATTACGCCGACGGCACGCGTGAGGGTATCAGCAGCCGTGTGAACGAGCTTCTCAGCATCAGCTCCAACGCCGGCAGCGAGACCTTCAAGAAATATTTCGTAGACGGTGCTCCCTACAACGGCAGCGAGGAGATGACCGACAAAGACTACTATGACTTCATGGTATGGCACCGCGGCTTGGCAGTTCCCGCAGCCCGCAACCTCGACAGCGAGTCAGTCCAGCGTGGAAAGACAGTATTCAACGAGATTGGTTGTGCCACCTGTCACCGTCCTTCTTGGAAGACCAGAAATGACAATCTGTGGATAGACAACTCCATAAAGGCCTACGCATCAAGCATAGGCAAGGATGCCGCATCTATTATGCCTACATATCCCAACCAGACCATCTGGCCTTACACGGACATGGTTCAGCACCGTCTGTTTATGAAGAACGACATCCGCACCGGATGGTGCCGCACCACTCCCCTGTGGGGCCGCGGCCTGTCGCTCCGCCTGACAGGTGCCGAGGACCGCTTGCACGACGCACGCGCGCGTAACGAGATTGAGGCCATCATGTGGCATGCCTACGACAAGCAGTCTGACGCCTATGAGTCGGCTCTTAAATTCTACAACCTTCCCAAGAGCGACCGCGACGCTGTGGTTGAGTTCCTGCAGGCAATCTAAGAGACTTCCACTTCTATTTTTCTTTTAAGCCCAATATTTCATTAGAAGACAAATGGGTATAAATAAATAAACTATGAAGAGAGCTGTTGGAATAATATATGTAACGATTTTGGTATGCCTTGGTGCAGCCACGATAATAGAGAAATATGAGGGGACCGAATTTGTGTCCTCTCATATTTACGGTTCTTGGTGGATGTGCGCCCTATGGGTAATGCTCATCGTCTGTGGCTTAATCTACATAATCAACCGCCGTATGCGCCGTATGTCAATCGTTACGCTCCATCTCTCATTTGTGGTTATTCTTGCCGGCGCTCTTCTCACACACCTCACCTCCCACACAGGGATGGTTCATCTGCGCCAGGGTGAGCAGACGAGCCAGTATATGGAGAAGAAGGATAAAGAGACGGTAGAAAGCCAGCTCCCCTACTCTCTCCGTCTTGACAGTTTCGAGTTGTTGGTGCACGAGGGCACCAATGCCCCATCTGACTATATATCCCACATTACAGTGGTCAGCGGCAGCGACAGTCTTAAAGCTGATGTATCGATGAACAGCATCTACTCTCGCAACAACACCCGCTTGTATCAAACCTCATACGATGAAGACCTGCGTGGCAGTGTTCTCACTCTCAACAGCGACCCGTGGGGCATACCCTTCACCTACACCGGCTATGGACTTCTGTTTATCTCCCTGATATGGATATTGATTGACCCCAGGGGCGGATTCCGCAGGCTGTTGCGGCATCCGCTGCTGAAAAAAGGCGTTGTAATGATTGCAATAACGCTTTCTTTCTGCGCTGCCGCCAATATAGAATCCCGTGCCGCATCTGTGTTGCCCGCTTCCTCAGCCGAGGAATTCTGCCGCATAAATGTGCTATACAACGACCGTATCTGCCCCTTGCAGACCTATGCTCTCGATTTCACCAAAAAGCTCTATGGGAAACGCTCCTATAATGGTATGAGCGCAGAACAGGTGATGACCGGATTCTTGTTCTGGCCCGACGAATGGATGCGTGAGGATATTATCAAGGTAAAGGACGGTGTTGTAAGAGAACGTATGGGGCTTGACAAATATATCAGCGCGCGTCGCCTGTTTGAAGGTGGCCGAGGCTATATATTAGGCCCTTATCTCCAAAATTACTATAGTGGAAGCACCGACAAGTTCTATGAGGGCGTGGGGCGGTTAGACGAGAAGGTGGGTCTGATTATGGAGCTGCGCTCACTCTCTCCGCTAAAAGTCTTCCCGTTCACCCACAAAGGGCAGACAACGTGGTACAGCCCGGCCGACCAGCTTCCTCGCTATATGGAGAAAGAGCGGCGCGACTACATCCGGCAGCTGTTCAACTACTTCAAGGACGAGGCTGTGGGCGGAAAGACGGCCGAGATGTCCGACGGCATAGCCCGTCTCGCGAAATACCAACGTCAGTATGGCGGTCAGTCCGTCCCCTCCTCCACACGTCTGAAGGCTGAATACATGTACAACTCAGTGCCGTTTGCCACGATTCTGTTTATGGCAAACCTCACACTGGGATTCC
>JAZUMZ010000329.1:0-4182 GCA_045603885.1 Bacteroidaceae bacterium
TTGTCTTCCTAAGCCCGCTTGGCCTCCGACTTGATTATATTGGGGTTCGCGAAATGCAATTTTGTTCGCAAATTGTTCGCAAAACAAAGAAAAAGGAGCTGCATTTTTGATGTAACTCCTTGATTTTCAATGTGGACCAGCCAGGGCTTGAACCTGGGACCTCCAGATTATGAGTCTGTTGCTCTAACCAACTGAGCTACAAGTCCAAAAATATTTTCATATTGGTAGTCCCATCAAGATTCGAACTTGAAATGACAGAACCAAAACCTGTAGTGTTACCATTACACCATGGGACTTTATCGTAAGGAATCGTGAGTTTGCACCCGTCATCCTCATTTCCGATAATCCGCCGAAACGGAGACCTGAAAGCGTCTGGAGCGGCTCTGTCGAGCCTCTTATTCCAAATGCAGATGCAAAGTTAGTGCTTTTTTGTCATTCCTCCAAATTATTTGATAAATTTTATTTGTCCGCCTCTCAGTTTTTTGACTTTTTTCATTATTTAGTCGCTTAGTGACTAAATAATTCGTAACTTTGCAAAATAAAAGTACCCCTAAGCAAATGAGTAAAAACAACATACCCAAAATGAGGCTTCTGGGCTTGGGATTGGCGGTTTTGTTCACTGCCATGTTCGTCGAAGAGATTAAAAGGAAAAACGAGGAAGTCGAGCAACGGATGCAACAGATATACTTGTCTCCCAGTAATGCGGATGCCGGCAGTAGGTTCACAGACGATGACACCGTGGGCTACTCATATACTATCGACAGCATCGACAACGATAGCATTCAAGACTCATACGCCAGAGAGCTGGACTCTTTATTGAAGGTAAACCAAGCCGATCTAGAGGCAATCGAGACTGAGACAGACCAAAAACTCAGAGAAGCCCAACTTGAGGCTGAGCGGCTGACGAGGGAGACTACAGGAATCAGTGTCAGCAGAAGGCCCTCAAGCAGCAGCTCTTACAGCTCGGCAAGCTCAGACGAGGATGAGGATGAGGACATCGACATTAGTGAAGATGAGGATATCGACGACACAGACGACGACTCCTATTTGGATGAAGACAATGAAGACATCGATTCGTCATCAGACAGTGACGACGATGATGAAGAGGACAGCAGATGGAGCCGCATGAAGAGACGCTCAAAGAAGATATACCATAAGACAAAAGAGAAGTCCCGCGACCTCTGGCATAAAGCGAAACGAAAAATCCACGAATGGACTGAAGACTGATTTTATCAACAAAATACAATACCCTACCCTTCCGATTATGAACGCATTTCTTACTATACTCCTGCTCGTAGGCTCCAACGTGTTTATGACCTTCGCATGGTACGGCCACTTGAAACTGCACCAGATGAACATCTCAACATCATGGCCACTTATAGGCATCATAGCATTCTCCTGGGCCATCGCATTTTTTGAATACAGCCTTCAGGTTCCCGCCAACCGCATCGGCTTCGAGGGCAACGGAGGGCCGTTCTCGCTCATACAGCTGAAAGTAATCCAGGAGGTGATATCACTGATTGTGTTTACAGTTATTGCCAACATGCTGTTTCAGGGGCAACACCTTCAATGGAACCACCTCGCCGCATTCGCATGCTTAGTGCTGGCGGTGTATTTTGTATTCAAGTAACAAACGGTTTTGCAACATATTTTAACCCCTGGTGAACAGCACTTCGCTTGTTCACCAGGGGTTTTAAAAATAATAACGGAACCCTTCAGAGCTCAATATTGAAGCTTTGTATGCCTTTATTTTCTCACGAGGCTGATTTCAACCTCGTCGGCCTCGATCACGAGTGTGGATTCGGTTACCGATTTCACCTCAAACGATTTGAAGTTATCAACAATCTCGCCAAAAGAGTCCATGTAGTTGCCCAACTCTTTTTTTGCCTCTCCCTTAACCATTGAGAGAATCATAGCTTTTGAGCCCGCATCTGCCAACATGGATTTCATGCTTTCATCTGTAGTATTCAAATCTACAACATCAAAGTCGGTCTTACTCTTGTCGAAAGTGCAGGTGACCATATTGCCCTGTCTGGTGTAAGAACCCGGCACGTATATCTCCATGAGAAGTTTCATCTCCTCGTTTCCGGCCTCACACCAAATCATGAATTTAGCATCTTTCTCAGTGAACGTGAAGCCCATCTCCATCTTCATCTCGTC
This sequence comes from Bacteroidaceae bacterium, assembly GCA_045603885.1. Lineage (GTDB taxonomy): Bacteria > Bacteroidota > Bacteroidia > Bacteroidales > Bacteroidaceae > UBA3839. The sequence goes on from JAZUMZ010000329.1 coordinate 2,161, forward strand.
ATTTTGTACAGCCGCGTCGAGGAGCTGTGCGAACTGCTCATCCAATTTCCATGTTCCAGCGATTGACTGAGCACCTGCCGTAAGTGTGAGCAACATCATTGTCGCCACAAGAAACAATTTCTTCATAATCAAAATATTTTTAGATGTTAAACTGTCATTTACAAGTTCTCGGGCGCAAATTTACACATTTTTAGGCGCACCTGCAAGATTTTGTGTGACCAAATAAACAAAAACCTTAAAAAATCTTCTTGAAAGTTCTGGCACTATGTGCTTTGTTCTGCTGTTGTCATGAATCTGGTTGGAAGTATTCTTCCACCATCTTCCTGTCAACATCAAAACGTATTCTCAAGAATACCAAAACTTTCAAGAAGCAAAAACACAAATAACATTTATCTTTCGGGAGTTATAAAATGGAGCAAAATCGGAAGTTACGCCAGCAAAGCTGACTGGAAGTTATGCACTACGTGCAGGACGATAGCTTTTGACACTGTCTGTCTATATGGTATTGTCCTTTTTAACTTCCTTTTTTAACTTCCTATTTTACTACCGAAATTTCTGTAAATAATAACGTTCACACTGGTCGTGTACAGGTGCAAAGTTGTATAGTATCCCGATACATATATTTGTAAGCCTCATATAGTTCCACAGTTGCATTGCGTCTCATGGTTTGACCACTTGTTTCTTTTTATGTTTTTGTGAAAATGAAACATATTTTTGCAGGTGCTCCCATTTTTCGGAAAAAGCCCGTTTGAAACTCTTATTTTTTCTAAAAACACAAAGAAAATGATTTTTGCAAAAAGGAATATCAGTTTATTCAAATATTTTTTGTAGTTTTGCAAAAACAATAACGTCAACCATAAAACTAACTTAACACGAGTGTTATCATAGGCATAATATGCATTCTGATTATTGCGTTTTGCAAGAAATAGGGTAAATCGTTCTTCACTACAATTACTCTTGTAAACACACACAAACACCTTAATATATATGAAAATAGGAGACAAAGCCCCTGAGATACTGGGCAAAGACGAGAAGGGAAATGAGATACGGCTCAGCGACTACCGAGGACGCAAACTGGTGCTTTATTTCTACCCCAAAGACAACACCAGCGGATGCACAGCTGAGGCATGCAGCCTTCGCGACCGGTTTTCCGACCTCCAGGGAGCAGGCTACGAGGTGGTGGGAGTGAGCAAAGACAGCGCTGCGTCTCACATCAAGTTCAAAGAGAAGCACAATCTGCCGTTCCCGTTGATAGCTGATGTGGACCACACGCTGCTGGAGGCCATGGGAGCATGGGGAGAGAAGAGCCTGTATGGAAAGAAATACATGGGCACCGTGCGCACCACATTCATCATCAACGAAGAAGGAATTATCGAACAGGTTTTTGTCGGGAAGCAGATAAAGACGAAAGAGCACGCATCCCAGATTTTAGGCTGACAGCCCTGACCACCTTATTCCATGACAGAATATACAGAACGGATGAACGCCGCCGAAGCCCGGGCGTTCCGCCTTGACGTGCTCAACATCGTAAGCCAGATTCCGACGGGCATGGTGACCACCTACGGCACCATAGCGGCACTGGCGGGATGGCCGTCCCACTCACGCATGGTGGGACGCACGCTCAGGCTTACCCCCGGTGCAGAGAAACTGCCTTGCCACCGAGTGGTGAACAAGGTCGGACGAACTGCCCCCGGCTGGTTTGAGCAACGCCTGCTTTTGGAAGAAGAGGGCGTTGCGTTCATGCCCAACGGCCATGTGGACATGAAAGCACATTTCTGGGATCCAATGCTCGACTGACGTGTGCAGGAGTTTGGAATCTTTCGCCACACGGAAGACACAGAAATCATAGATTAGTCATACTATTATTACCCTGAAATCAACAAGGATTAAAGGATTAAAGGATTAGGCATGTCGTTGAACTTCAGGACGGAGTAAAATACGCACAAAAATAGCGCGTTAAAATTTGTTAAAATAACAGATTAAAATTACGCATTTTATTTACAACGTAAATCCTATAATATT
>JAZUMZ010000330.1:0-14746 GCA_045603885.1 Bacteroidaceae bacterium
AGGAAGTAGCCGTTGCCGGAGAGCGATGCCGAGGCATCGACACGGTAGCAGACGCTGACGGTGAAGTCTGTCAGTTCCTTGACGATGGCTCCCGCGCTGCGCGTCATGTCGAGGTAGCCCGTGGCATTGCCCAGGTCGAGCACATGGTGGCTACCCACCTCCACCACCTTGGCCGCACCCTTCAGGCTGGCCGTCACGCCAGATACTTCGTCAGTCACACTCGCTCCCGACACGTTCTCGAAGTCAAACTTCAACTTCAGGTTCTCTTCCTGCGCTCCTGCCGTCAGGGCCATGAGGAGCATCGCTACTACAAGCAGTTTCTTTTTCATTGTGATATGATTTTATGATTTTCTGCTGCAAAGTTACGCATTTTCTCTGAAACGGCGTGTCCCATCTGTCTTAAACCATACGTTTTGTCCGTCTAAAAGCAAAAATAGACGTTTCAGGCGTATTTTTTAGATAAATAAAGCTGTTATTTCAATAGAAATTTATAACTTTGTCGCCCAATAATGATTGTTTTAGTCTATGAAAGGTAAATTCTGTATCTTGTTGTGCAGCATGTTCGTATGGGTTCTTTGCGTCAGCGGGCAACGTCATTGGACGGTGGCCGATGGGCTTCCGACGGGTGAGGTGCAGCAGATTGTGGAACTCCCCAACGGTCAGATGCTCGTGAACTGCGAAGGAGTATTTTGTCTTTCGAATGGACATTCCTTCGACGTTGTGTCCTGCAACCAAATCCTGGCATATAAGCTTTCCCAATACACCAATCGATATGGCCAATTGTGGGAAGGAGACTCTATTTTATGGCTGCGAGACTTTTATCGAATCTACCGCTTTGACGCCCACCAATACAGATTTGTAAAAACCGACGAGGACGGATCGGGCAGACCCTTCCTGAAAACCGTCCTTGCCGACAAGGCTGACACGCCACAGCCAACAGCACAACAACAACACGTCATCGACTCACTCCATATACATGACGCTACCGTTGCCATAACTGACCGTCAGGGCGGTCTATGGATAGGCACTCGCACAAACGGCATCGTGTATCAGCCGCCACATAGGACTAAGCCTATGATACACACTGGGAATGATCCCTTGATCGGACAAGCACGAAGTGCTTCCCTGCGCAACGGACAGACTATGTTTGTCATACAAATAGATGATGACAGGCAGTTGCGCTGTGATTCGCTTTCCCATTTGGCTTATGCTCAGTCAGACCACACAACCATACCGCTAAACGAGAAACTACCAGCTTTGAACCAATATCGCCACATGGTAGGAGCCTGTCCTTTGGACGAGGAGTGGGTGGCAGTCTATACACAAAATGGTGCTTTCCTGCTTGACACGAAGGCTGACACGCTGGCACCGTTCCCCCATGCCTATGAGATAGAGTGCTACAGCAGTAAATACAACTGTATGCTGAAAGACCACAAGGGAACTTTATGGGTAGGAACTCAGAACGGACTCTTCAAAATGGAAGAAGTGAAAGGCAAAGGAACAAAAAGCGAAAAATACAAAACACCTGATAGAATTGAGGGACTGACGAACAACTGCATACGCAGTTTGGTGACAGATGCTGATGGACACGTGTGGACAGGCACATCGTATGGCATTTCACGTATTACGCCTACCGTTGTCAACCTCGGTGTAGATGACGGCATCCCTGCTAAACCAATGATGGATTGTGCCGCACTGCTCCTTACCGACAAACGATTGGTTTTCGCAGCAGGTGGTGGATTGGCCGTATCTTTCCGCCCCGACGAACAATTAGGTGAGGAAAAGCCACTCCCCGTCGTCATTACCAACATCACAATAAACGGAGAAACGGTTGAAAGTTCGACGCTTTCCCTTTTAGGCAACCTTTCCTACAAACAGAACTACCTCTCATTCCAGTTCTCAACCCTCAACTACGCCACACCCTCGCACGACCGCTACCGTTACCGCATCCGGAATTTGGAAAGTGAATGGAACACTTGCAGTGATGGGGGTGGACAATGTACAGCCATCTATAGGGCGCTACCCCCAGGCGATTACACCTTTGAGGTACAGGCTGCTACGGCATCGAGCGAATGGGGAACTGTCACCACATTCCAATTCGCCATACGTCCACCTTGGTGGCTCACATGGTGGATGAAGACAGCCTATGGCCTGGCTACCATCCTGATGATTGTGGGTCTCATTAGCGTCTATCTGCAGAAAAAGAAAGCAAAATTGAGGCGAGAGAATGATGCACGAGTGAACCACCTCTTTGAGTTGCGCGAGGAAGCCCGACACCAATTTGCTGAGTCGGCTAACATCTCTCCCGACAAGATAGCCATCAATGCCGAAGAGGAAAAGCTTGTATCTCAGATGCTAAAAGCCATTGAAGCACATATCGATAACGAGCAATACAACGCTGACCTGTTGGCACGCGATGTCGCCATGAGCCGCGCTTCGCTCTACAAAAAGTTGCAAAACATGCTCGGCATTACACCTACTGATTTCATCCGAAAAGTGCGCCTGAAGCGAGCTGCCCAGTTGCTTACCGAATCCCAGCTCTCCATCAATGAAATTGCCACTCATGTCGGTTTTGCCACTGCTCGCAACTTCTCTTCCTCTTTTAAAAAGATATTCGGTGTTACCCCCTCGGAGTATCGCAATAGAGAAGAAAATGCTAAAAAAACGCATAATTGAAAATTAAAAGAGTTGATTGTTTCCTAATAGCTAACTGAAATATAGCTCGGATAAAAACTCTTTGTAATGTACATTACAAAATGGAGCCTAAATGTAGTTAAATACGTTAAATTTTCATCTTTTCTAATCTCTATAGAATCCACGTCACCACTTTTCTACCGTTTAAGATGTAAATAGCTGATAGAAAAAGACTTGCAAATACAGATTATGTTCTGTATGCAGCACGTTGTTCTTTATTCTAATAGGTGTTGAGCGAGTCGTTCAGCCGAACCCCGGAGGGGTTCTATATTCGTAACCCCGGGTTAACCAGCGAAGCGCAGTTTACCCGGGGGCAGAAAAACAAAAGTAAAACGAACCCTGAAAGGGTTCAATAACACCAACAAAAGCAAAAACATGAAACTAAAATTCCTTATATCCGCTTTAGTCCTTGTGACGGGCACAACCACATTTGCATGCACCAATTTCATAGTTGGCAAGGGAGCCTCTGCCGATGGAAGTGTGATGGTGACCTATAACGCCGATTCTTACGGCATGTATGGCAATATGTTCCGCCATGTGGGCGGCACACATGCCAAGGGAGAGCTGAGAAAAATAGACGACTGGGACACCAACAAGCCCCACGGGTTTATACCGCAGGCTGAGCGCACATATAACGTGGTGGGACAGATTAACGAAAACCAAGTGACTATTACCGAGACCACTTTCGGAGGTCGTGAGGAGCTGGCAGACCCCAAAGGTATAATGGACTATGGCTCCCTTATATATGTGGCTCTCGAACGGGCAACCTCAGCACGCAACGCGATCGATATCATGACCTCGCTGGTTGAAAAATATGGATACAACAGTGAGGGCGAGACATTCTCCATCGCCGATAAGAACGAGGCATGGATTATGGAGATGGTCGGAAAGGGCGAAGGAGAGACCGGGGCTGTGTGGGTGGCTATCCGCATTCCCGACAACTGCATCTGTGCCCATGCCAACCAAAGCCGCATAACCCGTTTCGATCAGAACGACAAGGAAAACGTTCTTTGTGCGAAGGACGTGATTAAGTTTGCGCGCAAGAAAGGCTATTTTGATGGCGAGGATAAGGACTTCTCGTTCCGTGATGCCTACTGTCCGCTTGATTTCAGCGGTATTCGCTATTGTGACGCTCGTGTGTGGAGCTTCTACAACCGCCATATCGACGGCATGGATAAATACCTTCCTTATATAAACGGTGAGGACATGACACTTGAGATGCCGCTTTACTGTGTGCCAAATGCGAAATTGACGCTGAGAGGCCTGATGATGGATATGCGTGACCACTATGAGGACACACCGCTTGACATCCGCCAGGGACTCGGGGCAGGTGCGTGGAATATGCCTTACAGGCCTTCACCTCTGTCAACCAAAGTCGATGGAAAGGAATATTTCAACGAGCGCCCGACCTCAACTGTTCAGACAGGATTCTCTATCGTGGCTCAAATGCGCTCAAGCCTGCCTGACGCGATAGGCGGAATCGCATGGTGGACTAATGACGACCCTAACATGGCGGCATACACACCGGTTTATTGTTCCGTTAACGATATCCCCCGTTGTTATAAAAGAATACCAGATGTTCAGGATGAGATCACATTCTCTTGGGAGTCTGCTTATTGGCTGTGCAACACCGTGGCAAACATAGTATATCCATTCTATTCGAAGATGTTCCCCGACCTTGAGGAGGCGCGCAATGAGCTGGAGTTCGAATATGCCGACCAGCAGTCGGTTGTTGAGAAGCAGGCTTTAGACCTCTTTAACCAGAGTCCGGAGAAAGCACGTGAATACCTCACCCAATACTCACTTACATCAGCCAACAAGATGATGGACCGGTGGAACGGGCTTTTCCGCTTTATTGTGGTGAAGCATAACGACATGGTTTTGAAGCCTGTGGAGAACGGAGAGTTTAAACGCAGCGAGTACGGACTCGGAGCATCGGTTAAACGTCCTGGATATTCGGAGGAATACTGGCGCAAGGTCATCAAAGAAGATCCCGACCGCTACCTTATGAAATAAATGAGGTTTTTGTGCAGACCCCATAAGGATTATCACAGCAACTATTATATTAACTTTTAAAATATTTTCATTATGCAAGACGAACTGATAAAAAAATGTAGGGAGGTTGCTCAGAAGTGGGCTACTGACCCAGTGTTCGACGAGGCCACACGTGCCGAGGCACAGGCCATGCTCGACAGTGAGGACACATCTAATCTGATTGACAGCTTCTATCAGACTTTGGAGTTTGGAACCGGCGGACTGCGAGGAATCATGGGCGTGGGTACCAACCGTATGAACATCTATATAGTTGGTGCCGCCACTCAGGGATTTGCCAACTACATAAACAAGGCTTTCCCGGGACGTAAGGACTTGAGTGTCGTTGTGGGACATGATTGCCGCAACCATGGACGTGAGTTTGCGGAGACAGTCGCAAACATCTTCTCGGCAAACGGTATTAAGGCATATCTTTTTGAGAGCCTTCGTCCAACTCCTGAGATTTCATTCGCTATCCGTCAGCTCGGTGCACAGGCAGGTGTTAACGTTACTGCTTCCCACAACCCCAAGGAGTATAATGGATACAAGGCATACTGGGGAGACGGCGCACAGGTGCTCTCACCCCACGACACCGGAATCATTGACGAGGTGAACGCCGTGAAGATGGAGGACGTGAAGTGGCAGGGTAATCCCGACCTCATTCAGATAATCGGTGGTGAGATGGACTGGGACTACCTGCAGGCAGTGAAAGAGGCTATGGTGGATCAGGATGTAATTCTTCGCCAGAAAGACCTTAATATCGTTTACACACCTCTGCACGGAACCGGACGTGTCATCATTCCTGAAGCCCTCCGCTCATGGGGATTCCAGAATATCCATGTTGTTCCGGAACAGATGGTGATTGATGGCAACTTCCCTACTGTCGTAAGCCCTAACCCTGAGAACTCTGAGGCTATGACCCTGGGTATGAAACTGGGAACTAAACTCAATGCCGACCTCGTGATCGCAAGTGATCCTGACGCCGACCGCCTGGCTATAGTATGCCGTAACAGCGACGGCGAGTGGGAGATACTTAACGGCAACCAGACATGCATGATGTTTGCGTGGTATATTATCGCCAACAAGAAGAAACTGGGTCAGCTTAAAGGCAATGAGTTCCTTGTTAAGACCATCGTGACCACTGAGATTATAAAGAAGATTGCCGACAAGAACGGTGTTGAGCTTATGGACTGCTACACAGGTTTCAAATGGATTGCAGCTCTTATCCGTGAGAACGAAGGCGTGAAGAAATACATCGGTGGAGGTGAGGAAAGCTTCGGATTCCTGCCGTTTGACAAGGTGCGCGACAAGGACAGCCCAGCATCTATATGCCTCATCTGCGAGATCGCCGCATGGGCAAAAGACAACGGCAAGACCCTCTACGACCTGCTTATGGATATATATCTTGAGTATGGATTTACCTACAATAAGGCTATTAACGTTGTGAAGCCCGGAAAGAGCGGTGCCGACGAGATAAAGGCCATGATGGAGAACTTCCGCAACAATCCTCCTAAGGAACTGGCCGGCTCGAAGGTGGTTCTCTCAAAAGACTTCAAGAAACTGGAGGCTGTCGATGGAGAGGGCAATGTCTGCAAGTTGGAAATGCCCGACACCAGCAACGTGCTTCAGTACTTCACCGAGAACGGGGCTAAGGTCAGCGTACGTCCTTCAGGAACTGAGCCTAAGATCAAGTTCTATATCGAGGCGCCGGAGTCACTCACATCTCCTGCCGGATACAAGGAGGCATGCACCAAGGCGGAAGCTCTAGTTGATGAAATCATCAAATCTCTAGGTGTATAATCCAAGTATTCAAATACGATAAGAAAAATCCGGCATTCACGCCGGATTTTTCTTTAACGGAGTGGGGTAGAGGATTACCTCTTTTAAAGGTAAAAATTGGTAAAAGGTAAATGACTCTTCTCAAATCATTCAATATTTTGGGCTGATTTTATAATGTTGTTTGGTTTTCTCAACAAATGGATGTAAATTTGTAGAAGATTTGAAAAGATAAAGTATGATAACGAAACACTGCGTTGAGACGGCTTATAGTTTCATACACCAAAAACGTAACGTCTATATTCATTCTCCTTATGAATGGCAGAAAGACGATATAGAGTATGCTATAGCGTCATATGTTGATGACATGAACCCGGATCTGTTCAGCATCATTTCTGGTGGACGAGGTGATTTCTTACGTGATCACAAACAATTCATGGAGGATATTACGAAAGCAGTGGAACTATTGGAGGAAATGGCTGATGTCTGAGACAAAAGACACTAAACAGAAAGGGGTGAAACAGGTGTTTCTACGCTTTAAGCAATGGCTGCAGTCACTATCGTTCAAAACCGGGGTGACAGTATTGTTGTGTTGCATACCGTTTTATATTCTTTCATTTGCACAGATGCTCTTGCCTATAAGCGCAGCCGCAAAAGGCATTCTCTGGACGGTGCTTTTCGGTCTTGCAAAAACCTGTCAGTATGGAGGCATAACCATCCTTGGAGTTGAAGGCTACAAACGATTGAAAAATAAATTCAGGCGGAAACGATTTTAAGAAATAACATAACCATTTATAAAAACATCGCTATGAAAGTACTATTGATTAACGGAAGTGCCCGCAAAAACGGCAACACATTCCTCGCTCTGAGTGAGGCAGCGAAGACACTGGAGAAACAAGGAATAGAGACTGAGATTGTGCAAATCGGCACAAATGCCGTAAGGGGCTGTATTGCCTGCGGACAGTGCAATATTAAGCAACTTGGCCGCTGTGTGTTTAATGACGACATATGTAACCAGATTTCTGAGAAGCTTGATACAGCCGATGCTCTGATTGTAGGCTCACCGGTTTACTACGGTCAACCAAACGGCTCTGTGCTGTCGCTTATACAGCGTATGTTTTTCTCCGCAGGGGCGAAAGTTGTCAATAAGCCCGCTGCAGCGGTATGTGTATGTCGCAGGGGTGGAGCAACTGCTGCTTATCAAACTATGAACATGCCGTTCCAAATGATGAATATGCCAGTTGTAACCTCACAATATTGGAATATTGTATATGGCCGGGAGGAAGGTCAGGCTGCATTAGATACAGAGGGAATGCAGACCATGCGCACTATGGCCGATAACATGGCATGGATGTTGAGGAAGATTCACGCTGACGGCAATCCCGACTATCCTGAGCGTGAGGAGTGGCAGCCTATGCACTTCATCAGATAAAGACCGGCAATAGAGACTCTCCCCGTTTTTTGTTACATCGAACTAAGTCGTATCATCATGCAAAAGATTAGTCTGTTGTTCTTCTTCCTGTTTTTGTCTTTCCATCATCATGTGTCAGCGCAGGAGGAGAAAGGCGTGTCAAAATCGCTGATAGACTGCCAGTGGATAACTGCTGGCGCACCCCAGCGGGGACAGTCACTTCCATTGTTCCATCAGTCATTTATTATCAGCAAGAAGTTCAGTAAAGCCATCCTACAGGCAACGGCACTCGGCATCTACGATGTGACAATCAATGGTATGCGGGTAGGGCAGCATGAACTGAAACCGGGTTGGACTGATTACCGGAAAGAAGTGACATTTCAGACCTTTGACTTGACCCGTCTTCTCCGTAAAGGCAAAAACGACATTATGGTGCAACTGAGTCGTGGCTGGTGGGGAGGTGACATCAGCCGAGGTGTGTATGGTAAAGACTTGCCATTAGCACTGAAGGCTCAGGTTGTTGTCGATGAACAATGCGTCGCTTCTACAGACACCACCTGGCAATATAGCCTGACCGGGCCATTGCTGGAGGGCGACATATATAATGGCGAGACTTACGATGCCCGCCGTACACCGGGTAATTGGCAGAAAGTAAATATCGTTGACGCTCTCAATATGTCAGTCATTCCGTTTGAAGGCCCGATTGTGTGCATCCGTCCTGAGAAGATTTGGCGGCATCCGCAAAACATCACCATTTATCGTGACACGATATCTACGGGAACCGCTTTCGGACAAATCAAGGTGGACCGTACATTGCGTAACGGACCATTCGTCTTGCATCGTGGTGAGACGGCTGTTGTCGATTTGGGACAAAACATGGTGGGATGGATTGAGTTTGAAGCCAAGGCTAAAAGCGGAACGGTATTGAATGTGCGTCATGGTGAGATGCTCAACTATAATGGCGACCAGAAAGGACGGCTCGACGACGGGCCTGGAGGTAGCGTGTGGAGCTACAATCTGCGAAAAGCGAAAGCCACCTTGCAATATACGTTCAGGGGCGATGCTCAAGGCGAGACATATCACCCTCGTCACACGTTTATGGGCTTCCGATATGTTAGTCTGACTGCTACCGACGATGTGGAAATTCGTCAGCTTACAGGTCAAGTCGTAGGTTCCGACATTGAGGAGTGGGGCGAGTTTGAATGTTCCGACAGCAGCATCAACCAGCTATATAATAATATATGGTGGGGTCAGCGAGGCAATTTCCTAAGCATCCCCTCTGACTGTCCCCAGCGCGACGAGCGACTGGGTTGGACAGGCGACACGCAGATTTTCTCCCGTACAGCCCTATATCAGTCAGACGTGACTGCGTTCTATCACAAATGGATGCGCGACATGCGAAACTCTCAACGCGAGGACGGTGCATATCCCGATATCGCGCCCTATCCGAACTTCTGGGGTTATGGCACTGCAGCATGGGGCGATGCCGGAGTCATTGTTCCTTGGAACGTCTATGAGATGACAGGCGACAAGACCATTTTGCAGGAAAATTATGAGAGCATGACCCGATGGATGGAATGGCTGGCAACACAGCATGAAAAAGCAATCGACTCCAAAGGAGACAGCGTCACTTTCCACCATATAGGTGGAGGAACTGCAACTGGCGATTGGCTTGCCTACGACGAACTGGAACGGAGGTATGTGTCGGTGGCGTACTATGCATACGTGGCACAGTTGATGGACAACGTCAGCACAGCTCTTGACAAGATGGTCGAAGCAAAGCATTACCGACGGTTGTACCAAGACGTCCGCGAAGAGTTTCAGCAACGCTACATGACCAGTGACGGGCAACTCACCAAAACTACCCAGACCGCTTATCTGCTGGCTTTGCGCTTTGGTCTGTTGCCAGAACAATATCGAGCGAAAGCCCGTCGGCAGTTGCGTGAGAAGATAGAGCAAAACGACTATAAGCTCTCTACGGGCTTCGTAGGTACCGCCCTGCTTTGTCCCGTGCTTTCCGGTGAGGATATGGATGATTTGGCCTACGCTCTCCTGTTACAGCGCAATAATCCGTCTTGGCTGTATAGCGTTGACCAAGGCGCCACCACCATTTGGGAGCGTTGGGACAGCTACACCAGAGAGGAAGGTTTCCACAAACACCATTGGAACATGAATTCATTCAATCACTATGCCTACGGGGTCATTGCCGAATGGATATATGCCTATATGGCTGGAATACGCCCTGCGAAGCCAGGGTTTAGTCATGTCATCCTCTCTCCTCATTCCGATCGCCGTCCCGTTAATCACCCGACATTGAGATATCAACCTCGCATCACCTGGATGCGCTCAAAGATTCACACTCCGCATGGTGACATCACCTCCACATGGCACTATTACCCGGATGGGCATTACGAATACGAGTTCACGCTGCCCCACGGTGTGACGTACGATGTGGACATACCGCATTTGCAACCCAATGACAAAGTCGTTGTTCGGCAATAAAAAACGGCCTGTTTTCTAAGTGAAGACAGGCCGTTTTCATTGTCATATAATCCGTTGCAATGTAATAGCCATCAGGCCGATGACAATGTCGTTTGACAGGGTGCGGACGGTGAGACTGTGCAATGTCTTGTTGCCGTTGAGCGGCATGTCGAGAATGATTCCTGCCCCTTTCTTGAATGAGCGGTTGCTATAGCTGCCTGCCACACCTCCCGGATTTGGGGTGCCATAGTGCTCACCCATAGGAATCAGCTCGCGGCTTACGTTTGACGTGGCGAAGTCGATGCGGAAGGGGCGTGGCTGTGCGGAATGGAATGCCAGTCCGTCTTCATAATAATCCTGCTCGATTGGACACCAATTGTGTGGATTATGCAAACGAAGCGTGTCGGCACTGCCGTCGGAATAACTGGCTATGACAAGCCCGTTGTCTATACGGCTTTGCATGTGGTTGGTCGAACCGGCCATAAGCAGGTATGCATGGGTGGCTTTGCCGGTGAGCGGAATACTGACGGCATCCGGATAGTTGTCCCATAGTGATGTGTAGGCGATGTTTCGACCCTCAGTGGCATAGCGGAACGGTATGCCCAGACCGTCGGTTGTGAGTATGCCGTTACTGTCAACCTTTTTGCGTAGGGTAGTGTCGTCTATGTCTGCCATAGTTTCCGGGTGGCACCACTCTCCAATTCCGTGGACGGGTATCTGTAGTGTTGTGTATGGCGGGCGTGGAGACAGATAGTCATTTTTGAAGATGTCGCTCACTTCACTATTCCAGATGGAGTTCATCTGGACAGGTTCCATCTTGTCTTTTTGCACATCATCGAAGTTGTTACCCCATGCGGTGCCGTCTGTGTGAACGCTACGTATGACGGGCTTAGGTGGTGCTTGTTGTTTTACTTGTCTAACGACAAAGGTCTGTCTCTTGTCGCTGTTGCCTGTCGTCTCGACATATCCTCCGTTACCAGTGTTCTGGCGCAGCACAATTTGAAGGGGCTGGCTGAAATTCTGCTCAACCTCATAGATTTCCTTGTTGTCTTTGCGGATGAAAGAATACTTGAAATATGGTGTCTCTATGCTTGCGTGTTCCCACTCTTTGGGAAAGCCGGGACGCAGGATGCAACGTCCGTTGAGGGCGTTGGGTATGATTCCGAACAGCCCTTGGATAAGAGCACGCGCGGATATACCGCAGTTGTCGGAGAAGTCACGGTAGAGCTCACCGCGGGCTTTGTCGTAATAGCTGATCTGTCCGAAGTTGCCGGCGCTGCCGCCGAGATATGCCTGATCCATTATGTTGGCTTTGATTAATGCGAAACCGTCGTCAGCGCGACCAGCCTGGAAGTAACTCAGTGCTGTGTGCATCACCTCCTCTGCCGCGACGTTGTTTGTGCTCCAGTCGTATGGCAGCCAGTCTGTGGTGCTTATCGTCTGAAGCGCTTTGTGATTTTTCTCGTTCTCAATTTTTTCACATACTATCGGTATATGTGGAATACATGAGTCTATATACTGGGTAGCATGGAATGCCTGCTCCTGAGTGGCGGCACCACAGTCAATAGGGGTGTAGATGCTCCACAGAGCAGCGTGCTCATGTAATCGTCTCAAGCCCATGAAGTCCTCATATTCCGCCCAATGCCCACGTTGTTTAAGCCACAGCCGCTCGTTCATGGCCTTGAGGGTTTTCTCAGCCTCGCTTTTGTAATATGTGGGGTCTTCGCCTAAAATCCCGGCAATTTGTGCGGCAAGCGAGAAACCTCGGTAGTTGTATGCGGATGAGTGTGTGACGGCGCCGCTGTTATAATAGAGTGCGTCAGAAGCCCAGATGCAGCAGTATGCGTCGTATAGCCCGTCGTCATCGGGGTCGAAGTTGCGCTTCTCCCATTCCAAGTGGCGGGTGAGTACAGGCCACATTTCACGCATATATGCGGTGTCGGTGTCATACTCAAAATGCCATAGCAATTCGTCTATGAAGTTCAGGTTCATATCGTAGTGGTGCATGACATCCGTGCGGTTGGGGTAACGGCAAATGTAACCGGTGGAGTACATGCTCGTACCCCATTTCTTTACTGCCCGCGCCAAGCCTTTCTCAGGGTCGAGTGCCGGATTTGGTATTGTGGGTTCTACGTTTGTCACTTGACTGGCCGCATAGGCAGAGAAGTGGCTCTTTGACCGCTCTGGCAAACCGAGTACGTCACCCAGATATCCTGCCCGCCATCCGTTTAGCTGCATTCGCCAGACGATGGCCCCATGAAGCCATACTTGTCCGTCCCAAGCCCCGTCGGACGCAGCCATGAGTGCGCCTCCCAATGGGTTGATGTAAGGATCGGGGGTGTTGAACACGATGTTTGTGGACAGCCATTCGTGATGTCTCATAGCTTTGGAGAATAACGACTCCGCTGCGATTCCTGAAGGATTGCTTAGGGAATAGATACCGTCAGGGTCGCAGTCTAATACGACGAAAGACGTTTTTTTGCCCAGAAGCCATTCGGAGGTCAGTTTGTTTGTCTCCTTGGGTGTGGGGTCGAAAGCGTCGGCTGGGTCTGAATTCATGTCGCCAGAGCGTTTCAGATTAGGGTGCAGAATATCGCAGACGGTACAAGAGAGCACCGCGTCAGAAGGAAGTCCATGGGGCTCAAAACGCCAGATGGCAGACTCTGTATCTACCTGTGCGAGTACTGTTATGTGCAGACTGGCATTTTTACCCCATGAGTCATCGGTCAGCACATATTCCCGTTTGCCGGAGTTGTAACGTGCTTCCGCATGTGTGGTTTGCTCCAGTGCTGTCCTGTGTCCGTTTGCCGTGAGCCAAAATCGGATATTTCGGCATGAACGGCGGCGGTAGGTAGCGAATATCGGCCGGTCGCTTGTCTCCACACGGAAATCTGTATAGCCACCGTAAAGAGCGCGGGTATAGCGGTTTTTACCGTCGTGGCATACAATGTCAAAACCATCTGGGTGATATTGCAGTTTTCGAGGAGACTGCGCTGTGGCGATAGAAATAAGTGTACTCCCGATTAAGGTGTAAAACAGATGTCTGTAATTCATGTATTGGCGGTGGGTAGTAAGTTTTAGAAAAGTTAATCTTGATTGCTATTTTACAAAGTGGACAAAATTATTGCAAATATACTATTTTTCCTACAATTTAAAAAACTCGTATTCAAATGGTTTGCTGAATAATGCACATCTGTAGGTTTGCCGGAGCCGTGAGCTAAAAAATGAGGTCCATAAAAACAAAAAACCTGTAAGCGCTTTGCTTACAGGAATTCTCTTTTGGTGGGTGCCCGGTCGGACTCGGTTCCTGTTGGTTGAAACCTTGTTTTATAAAACGTGCTGACATTCAATGATTTGCAATTTTAGTCAACTTGATATGCGATGCTTTAAATTGCGTTAAATTTCAACCTTTTGAGAAAATCAGTATCAAATCAGTATCAACTTTTCAAATATTATTTGTACCTTTGCACCATTAATTATCGGCCCGCCCTCCCGGGTTTTGTATTCCTGGAATTGGCCATTGACAGAGGTGAACCGTGGACTTCAGAAACACAGCGTGCGGAGAAGTCTGTTTTTCAGAATTCAAGGTGCCGATAATTGATGTATTGTGACTATTTTCTTTTTTCGGCACTGTAACCGTAAAAAAGAGAATTATGGCAAAGTTATTTTTGAGAACAACAAGAAAGAGTGGTATAGCCAAGCTATACACAAGGGTGCAGCGTAATGGTTTGAACATGATTGTCTGCACAGGTGTGAGTGTGAACATTAAAGAGTGGCAGAAGGCAGAAAAGAGTCTGACTGCCATGTCTAAGTTTGAAAACACTGATGAAGGTAAGAAGGTGCATGAGCAGACGCAAGAGGTCTTGCAGATTATCGACAAACTATTTGTTGACGGAAAGATCCTATCAGTCAAAGACAAGACCGTTATTGACCAGGCAATCAAGAGAGTAGTCAATGCTGAAGCGATAGCAGCAGAACAAACAATGCTCCAGATGGAGAATGAAGCAGAAGAAAGACAAAGGCATTCCGTCATTCGCTATTATGATCAATTCTATGAAGGAATCCATGATGGTAAAATCCGTCATGGTCACAACGAAAAATACACAGCAGGAAGTGTAAAGGTATGGCAGATATTTGGTGTTTGACTTGAACTAAAAAAACTTGACACTTTTGAGGAAAAAACCAAAAGTGTATGAAGATAACCGTAAAAAGACGTGAATTCGGTTTAAGATTTATGCAATAAGTCTGCTTTTGTCGATGATTTCAATATTCATTGACGGCTTCTTCGGCATGAAATTGTATGCAATCATGCCGGCCAGCAAGTTAGCTGCGAAGTTATTGACGGAGCGGTGT
>JAZUMZ010000331.1:0-8066 GCA_045603885.1 Bacteroidaceae bacterium
CACTTTGATTAAATGTCCCGCAGAAATAAAAGAAATAAAAGAAATTGCGTGCCTACGGCACTTAAGAGAAAACGGCTTACATGAGATAAAACGGCGAATTAAAGATTAAAACAGCGAATTAAACTAATTGAACGGATTTAGCGTTCCATGGCACTTAATAAAACGAATAAAATAATATGAATAAGTTAGCGATATTGGGATTGTCCCTTATTATGGCCGAAGGCACACTGTTTCTGTGTGGCTGCGGTTGTGGTGACGGCAAAGAAAAGTCAGAGGAATTGAGCGGTGGTGAAAACATCCAGGCAAGCTCTACTCCCGGTACTGACGCAGAGATTCCGATGAAAGAGATAACGGTAGGCTCAAAAACCTACAATGTGGCAGACATAAGCGATGAGAGCCATATTTACAAGCAGGATGTAGATAGGAGCAGATGTCTGGTAGTTATTTCCAAGCGTGAGTTCCGTCTCTACGTTTATGAATGCGGTCAAGACACCGTCTTAGCGGCATCGTTCCCAGTATGCTACGCAAAGAATCCAGGCCCCAAGACCCGTGAGGGCGACATGAGCACCCCTGAAAACTCCGACTTATCTAATCCTTTCACTATAAGCGAGATAAAGTCAGCATCCGACTGGTGTCATGATTTTGGCGACGGTCGCGGTATGATCAAAGCCTACGGTGACTGGTTCGTAAGGTTACAGCTGACCGGCGACCTGGCATCCAACCGCTCCATCGGAATCCACGGAAGCACCAACAACGAGGCGTCTGTTCCCGGTCGCGATAGCGAGGGCTGCATCCGCCTTCGTGACGCAGACATCATCCAGTTCCATGACCTATATGCCCAAGTGGGCCAGAAAGTGCTGATCAAAGGAGTTGGAGAGCACAAGCTGCCTTTTGAGGTGAAAGCAGAGAAAGCATTAGGCGGTCAATATGTCGCCCCGAAGCCCGGCAACAGCCAAAACACTCAAGACAACACCTCTGAGGCAAGTGACAACCTAGGATACAATGATGACAACTATGCTGATGATGGAATAGATTACGAAAACAACACGTCAGAAGAAGGATAGGTGGGATAAAATAAAATCGACATAATAAATTTAGATATCCAAGGAGATGCTGTTCAATTCAATTGCATTCTTGCTGTTTTTTCCTATAGTATGTATACTATATTATAGTATTCCCTGTTCACAAATAAAGGCAAGGAATATATTATTGCTTATTGCCAGCTATTATTTCTATATAAATTGGGAGCCAGCCTATGCTCTGCTATTATTAACAAGTACGGTCGTAACGTTTCTTTCTGCACTTGGAGTTGAGCATTTTAAAGAACACAAAAAAAAGAAAATTTGCTTATTAGTCAGTTTAATACTGAATCTATTAATTTTATTTCTTTTCAAATATTACAATTTTATTGCATCCAACATTGAGTCTTGCCTACAATCAAATGCTCTTTCTATCAATCTACCCGACTTCAAGCTGTTATTGCCTGTAGGAATATCTTTTTACACATTCCAAGCTCTCGGTTATTCGATCGATGTCTATAGAGGAACCACAAAAGTGGAGCGAAATTTTCCCACATATGCCCTATTCGTCTCCTTCTTTCCCCAACTTGTGGCCGGTCCTATTGAGCGTTCAAACCATCTACTTCCACAATTCAAGGATAGACATAGTTTCAACTATGAATGCATAATGTCTGGTTTACGTTTGATGGTTTGGGGCTATTTTATGAAACTTATTCTAGCAGACCGCTGTGGATTGTATGTTGATAACATATTCAATAATTTAGAGCTACATAACGGCGGATCATATCTTGTAGCCTCATTATTATTTCCATTCCAAATCTACGGGGATTTCGCGGGGTACTCACTCATTGCAATAGGCGCTGCCCGAATGATGGGGTTTCGCTTGATGGACAACTTTGTACGGCCCTACTTCGCATGTTCTATCGGTGAGTTTTGGCATCGCTGGCATATTTCCCTATCCACGTGGTTCAAGGATTACTTATATGTCCCTTTAGGAGGCAACAGAGTTGGTATATTCAGAAAATACACAAACCTTCTTATTACGTTCGTTGTCAGCGGAATTTGGCATGGTGCAAACTGGACATTTCTCTGCTGGGGCAGCCTTCACGGCATATATTTATGTATTGAGAAATCTCTAGGCATTGGAAAACGGAAATATTCCGGTTTCATTAAATTCATTCATTGGTCTGTAACATTTGTGCTTGTTTGTTTTGCCTGGATATTATTTAGAGCCAATAACATAAATGATGCATTTATAGTAATACAAGGTATTTTTGCAAATCCAGGAACTCCAAAACCCGAAATTGCAAACTTTATAGCCATCGGTGCAGCACTCATAATTATGTTTATTAAGGAGTTTGCTGATGAATATTCATGGAAAATTCGTATATCCGACTCCCCATCTTGGATAGTACGACACACATATATCGTCTTTATGATATCCGCAATTCTTCTATTTGGTGTCCTGGGAGGTGACCAGTTCATTTACTTCCAATTCTAACAGAATAACATATGAGAAAGTTATTTTACAGCATTTTGTTTATACTAGGCAGCCTTTTTGCGGTAGATCGTATTGGCGGTATGGGTATGTGGTGGGTAAACCAACACACCCACGACGTTACTGGTCCCAAACTCAAATATCTTGTCAATGACGTTCACGAAGATGTTTTATTGATAGGGACATCGCGATGCAATCTTCACTATGTGCCGTCCATAATCAGTGATACTATTGGCATGAGCGTTTATAATGGCGGAGTTGACGCCTCCGACAACATTTTTTCCCATTACATCATACTCAATCACGTTTTAGCACATCATATTCCAAAAGTAATATGTCTTGAAGTAATGACCAATGATTTCGACACAGCAGAGAATTCGTTCAACACAATTTCATTCTTTGCCCCTTACTTCGGTCAGAATACCGGCGCAGACTCAGTCTTTCTGGAAGCAGGTAAATATTGGCGATATAAGATCTCCCATCTTTACCGATTCAACTCAAAATCCATATCCAACATAGTTGGTCTTGCCGTAAACAGACATGATGGAGGCGACAATGGATATATCCCAGTCCCCCAGCCTTCCCATTATCCAGACTCACTGGTCCAAGAATCTCCTGCACCAACTATTGACATGAAAAAAATCGAGTATTTACATCGATTCATTAACAAATGTAGGACAAAAGGCATAAAGCTAGTATTTATGGTCTCGCCCAAATACTCAATCGTCGGAAAACATCGATATGACCCATTAAAGACAATTGCCCAGCAACACAACATTCCATTCTTAGATTATCACACACGTGGCATGTTCCATAAGCATCCGGATTATTTCAAAGACTTCAGACATCTGTGGGACAAAGGGGCACGTATATATTCATCGATTTTTGCAGGCGATTTAAAAAGAATCATATCTTCAGGAATATAGATACAAACAATATTTAAACATTAAATCAACATCATGGATTTTAAGGACATAAAGATTTGCGTTATAGGTCTTGGCTATGTGGGTCTACCTTTAGCGCGTTTATTCTCAACAAAATATCCTACAATCGGATATGACTTGAACTCCGGCCGCGTGGCAGCCTTGAACGACGGCCACGACGCAACGATGGAAGCTCCGGACGAACTGCTTAAAACCGCATTGGCCAATGGTTTCCGCTGCACCACGAATGTTGAAGACATAAGAGATTGCAACTTCTATGTTGTTGCCGTCCCCACCCCAGTTGACTTAAACAACCGCCCTGACCTGCGTCCTCTGTGGGGAGCCAGCGAGACAGTGGGTAAGGTAATCAGCAATGGCGACATTGTGGTTTACGAGTCCACAGTTTATCCTGGCGTGACCGAAGAAGAATGCATACCGGTGATTGAGAGAGTCAGTGGCATGAAATTCAACAAAGATTTTTTCGCCGGCTACTCCCCAGAACGAATCAACCCCGGAGACAAAGAACACACTGTTGAAAAGATTAAAAAGGTGACCTCAGGCTCAACTCCTGAAATTGCAGACACGGTAGATGCCATATACAACTCAGTCTTGGTTAACGGTACCCACAAAGCTCCGAGTATAAAGGTGGCTGAGGCATCAAAAATAATAGAAAACTCTCAACGCGATGTAAACATCGCTTTCATGAACGAACTGGCCAAGATCTTCAACGCAATGGGTATAGATACCAGTGACGTGATTGAGGCCGCCTCCAGCAAGTGGAACTTTATCAAGCTGAAACCCGGACTGGTAGGTGGCCACTGCATAAGCGTCGATCCTTATTACCTGATTCAGAAAGCCCAGGTTTATGGAGTGATGCCGCGTGTTATGATCAACGCCCGCCGTTTGAACGACGGTATGGGTACTTACGTGGCAGAGCAGGTGATTAAGTGTATGAACAAGAAAGGAGTGCTGGTGAAAGACTCCAAGATTCTTATACTTGGCATCACGTTCAAAGAGAACTGCCCGGACATAAGGAACACCAAAGTGGTTGACATATATTCAACACTCAGAGAATATACATCGAATATAACCATCTATGATCCATGGGCAGACAGTTCTAAAGTCTCACATGAATATGGTATAGAAATAGTTTACAAACTACCAGACGATAAATATGACGCAGTCATATTGTCAGTGGCTCATGACCAATTTAAGGTACTTAACCCACGAGAGCTGCTTAAAGACAAGGAAGCCGGTGTGGTTTATGACGTAAAAGGTATCTTAGAAAGAAATATTATTGACAGTCGTCTGTAAATTGCATAATCAATAATAATAGCGCAATGAAAACATTCTCCATATCCCATTTAATTTTGATGTTGATATTCTTGTTGACACCACAGAGTGGTTTATCCCAAGGAACATACTTATGGAACAGTGCAAGACTTAGGGAAATAAAGTCCAATCCCACGAAATACAGATATATCCACGCACAAAGTAGAAGCATCGTTGAACATTATCTTTCTGACCCATTAATTATAATCACAGACAAGCCTAACACATTTGTCTCAGATACCCACAATTATGCAAGTTTGTCTCCGTATTTCTGGCCGGATCCATCTAACCCAAGAGGAAAATACATACTTAAGGATGGCCAGAGAAATCCTGAATATTTAGAATATGATGGAAAGAAACTAACAGATTTGGAAGCACGTTTACGGCTTTTAAGTATGGCATATTATTTCAGTGAAGACACAAAATATCGCAATGCCTATTTAAAACAACTCCGCGCATTCTTCATAGACCGAGACACATACATGTATCCAAACTTCGATTATGCCCAAATAGCTCCTGGACATGACAACAATAATGGCCGGGCATGGGGTATTATTGAGGCTTATAATTTCAACAGTATAATTGAGAGTATTCGCCTCGTAAATTCTGTATCACCAATAGATAGCAAAACTATTAAATCCCTTCGTAAATGGTTTAAACGTTTTGCCAGCTGGTTAGACAGCAGTGACAAGGGTGTTACCGTATATAATTCAGACAGTAATCAAGGAATAGCCTATGACGTTCTTCTTTTAAACCTTCACCTCTTTACAACAGGAAAAATAAGTTATAGCGACTACAAGAACTTTCGCTCTCACAGGCTATTAGTCCAGTTTGATTCAGAAGGGAAACAACCTGAAGAAATAAAGCGAACAAAACCTATGGACTATTCCATATACAATCTAAGTCATGTTGTTGATATGTGTCTGATACTACAATCAGCTAGAATAAACTATTATTCAGAAAACAAAGACATTATTGACCGTGCATTCAATTATCTTCTCCAATTTGCAGGTCACAAAGAACGTTTTCCATATAAGGATATCAGTCCATCATGGGAAGAACTGGAACGCAAACTTTATTTTCAGTATAATCGTTTATCTCAACTAAGAAAGAAGCCAAGTCCCTACAACGTAAATTACTTTGCTGGTGTCAGCGTTATATATTTTTAATGCTTGTCCGCACAATTATCACAACAAACAGAATAATCATTTATATAGCTATCTGCAATACGTTTCCACTCAAACCTGGTGAATTGAACCTGACTGTTCGTAAAGACAAACGGATTTTCCAACATTGTCTTTAGTCCTGATTTAATATCATCAACGGATTTTGCGTTTACAGAAACACCAACAGGATAATCATTATCAGTAAACATACCATCAATGCCTTGGCCTTTAGTATATAGCACCGGAAGATTTTGGGACAAAGCCTCCAAATAAACTAGTCCAAATGTTTCTCTTATACTTGGCATGGCAAACAAACATGATTTCCTCATTATTTCTACCAGCTGTAACTTATCAATAATTTTCCCCTTATAATCCACAAAATCACGATTGTGTTCAACAGCATTTTTTGCTGGCAGATAATTCCCATAGCCAACTACCGTAAGTTTTAGACATTTATATTTATCAATCTTCCTTAAGTCCTTTATAGCATCTATCAAACGAACTAAATTTTTATTTTGGTTCAATTTACCTATAAATAATATATTATCTGAAACATTAAGTTTGTCATATATAATGTTTTCATGCCAGAAATTTTCAATACCATTTGGTCGAAGTACAAATTTCGCCTCTATAAAAGGAATTAATTTTCTTACGAACCAAAGCGTTTTGAACTCCTCTTGTAATGAAACTGATATAAAATAAATCTTCTTGGCATTAATGAGTATTTTTTTTGCAATTGGCCAAGTATGGGGCAACCTTTTAGCAAAAAAAACAATATCAACACTCCGAACTGCAACCACATAAGGTATTTTATATTTTTTCCATGCCATATAAGCCAAAACTCCGTCTGAGAACAGGGTTCCAGCATGGATAATATTAACAGAATCCATATTGACACGACAACACAAGTCCTGAAACAATGAAAACCGTTTAAGATTATAAGAAATTTTATGCCAAGGCTTGATTATATTAGCAAAATAAAAATCCACATTATCAGCCTCAAACCTGTTAGCATTCATGTGCTTACCAGACCGGACTGGACAATAAACGATTTGGTTTAATCCTGGATTAGTGGAAATTTCACGAACCAAATTTTCATGAACTTTGCTAACAGCATATCCATTAGAAATATGAAGAATAGTCATAAATGTATGATAATTATTTGTTTGGTGCTTTCTTAAAAATCTTTTTGAAGATAGTTGAAAAACCAGAAAAAAGGGCTTTTTGTCTTATAGCCATACACAAAGCATTCCACATAGTTGAAAATCCCAATCTATGCGCTCTTATAATCTGTATTATTATCGGGCGTTTTGTAAATTCTGGGTAAGCTTTAAGAAATTTATTTCTTCGAATATACACATCAAATCTACACAAAAAGTACTTTGGATCTGTTAATGATTTATCAGACAAACTTCCGTTTCTTGTTGTTACAACGTAAAGATTCTTATCGCGAACCTCAACCTTGATACTCAAACAAACAGCCTTAACCATAAACATAACATCCTCTGAAGCTATAATGTTGTCAAAACGTATATTATTATCTAAGATATAATCTCGTTTTATCAATTTATTTACTGGTCCCTGTTTTCTAAGCACGGCCTCTTTGGCAGTCAAACATCCAGTAACTACTTCATCAATCATTCGATTGACACTATCATAACGTTCGTTTGGTAACAACGTGTCAGAAGATACACTGAGAAATTTATACATTATGATTTGTGCATCTGAATCAAAATCATCACATACTATATCATGACATTGTTCAACCAGGAAATCATCTGCATCAACAAAAAGTATCCACTTACCGTCAGCAATATCAATCCCTATATTACGTGCATGCCCTGCTCCACCTCCTTCTTTATCAAATACACATGTTACATTTTTCCGTTCCATACCTGGAAATTTGGAAAAATCAACTATTCGCATATCGCTATTGTCATCAACAATAATAATTTGAACATCATCATTCATAGGTAGACTATCTATACATCTACGCAACAAATCAGGTGAATTCTTATGAGGTATGATAATGGAAAGATTATGCATAACAAAATAAAAATAAAAGGTTTATAGCCAAGTAAGTCCCTTAATACTTTCCAAATGTCTGGATTTATTGATTTTTTTCGAA
>JAZUMZ010000332.1:0-11228 GCA_045603885.1 Bacteroidaceae bacterium
TCTTAGAAAGACAACACTTAGCTACAACTCCTGGCTCACAGAACGACATGGCTACGATCCGACTTTAATCACCTTGTCATAGCCATATTGCTCACCGTTCTCGGAATGCTCAAATGTAAGCACGGAACCGGTGATAAGGGGCTGACCGAACTTATTTCCGAAGTCGCTCGCTCCGTTGGAGGCCTTGATAAGAATCTGCTCAGGGCTCTGATAAAGCCACTTACGAACGGGCAGCAGACATTCCCAAGAATTCCGCTCGTCAGCACGCTGGTAACTGGTCATATATACCGCTGTTCCGGCGATAGGCCACGATCCCACACCGCCTCCCATACGGTCGCGGATCTCACCGCCCGTACCAGTGGCGGCTCCGTTAAACGGCTCCACGGTAGTGGGGAAGTTGTGGGTCTCCGCCTTCAGGGAAATCACGCTCTCGATGTCAGAAACCTCGAAATAGTCGGATGTGGAGTGGTCTTTGGGTGCGAACTGCTCAACCACAGGACCTTGGGCAAACGCGACATTGTCTTTATAAGCGGATATTATCTTGTTGGGATGTTCCTTGGTGGTTTTCTTAATCATGCTGAACAGAGAGGACTCACGCTCCTCACCGTCGATGATGAAAGTGCCTCCGAAAATTTTGTGACGGCAGTGCTCGGAGTTAATCTGGGCAAAGCCGAAAACCTCAGAGTCGGTGAGCTTACGTCCAAGCTGGCTCTCCACTTTGTGGAGATAGTCAATTTCCTCGGGACTTAGAGCCAGTCCCTCCTGCTCGTTATATTCTTCCAGATTCTCGATATGAAGAATCGGCGCCGGCTCAATATTCACATCAAAAATATGCTGGTCAAGACCGTTGTACATACGTTGGAGCATGGGGTCGTGATCAGCATCGGCGTTGTCAACGGGAAAATACTCCTCGATTCTGCTTATGCCGGATATTGCCATGTTCTGGGTAATCTCGACGGCATTCGTGCTCCACGGGGTAATCATCTCACGACGCGGACCGACGAAACAGCCGCTTATAGCTGGCGCAGACTCCAGACTGGCTTCACCGTAAAGCCAACACAGTTTGCTGATGTCGCCGTCGGAGAGAGATTTGTCAGCACCTGTGGCGATAACACTATTGGAAGGGGTTCTGAAAAAATAAATCATAATTGGGGTTTGTCAGAATATGAGTGTTTCTTATTTTTTTGCAAAGTTACGAAAAAATATGTACCTTTGCAAAAAATTAATTAACTGGTTGCGGACACATTTTTCAACGCAGCCATAATACAAAAGGAAGATGAAGACACTGGAAAAGATTTTTGCTGAGAAGCTGCTCAAAATCAAAGCAATCAAGTTGCAGCCCGAGAATCCGTTCACATGGGCAAGCGGTTGGAAAAGCCCGTTCTATTGCGACAACCGAAAGACCCTGTCCTATCCCGACCTTCGCACGTTCGTAAAGACCGAGCTGTCAAGGGTGATTATGGAGAATTTCGACGATGTTGACGCCATCGCAGGCGTAGCGACGGGAGCTATAGCTCAAGGAGCGCTCGTGGCTGACATTCTCGGTAAGCCGTTTGTTTATGTGCGCTCGAAACCCAAGGACCACGGACTTGAGAACCTCATTGAGGGTGAGTTAAGGCCTGGAATGAAGGTCGTTGTGGTTGAGGATCTCATATCCACCGGCGGCAGCAGCCTCAAGGCAGTCGAGGCCATCCGCAACAACGGATGCGACGTTATCGGAATGGTGGCATCTTACACTTATGGGTTCGATGCCGCAAAAGAGGCGTTCCAAAAGGCTAAAGTAAAACTCATCACATTGACCAACTACGAGGCTGTGCTTGACGTTGCCCTCAAAACCGGCTACATCACCGAGCCACAGGTGCCCGTACTCAACGAATGGCGGAAAAACCCGTCGCAGTGGCAAGGATGAGCCGAAACGGCATAACAAATTATCATTATGGCAAAATACGAAAGTAAGACAAAACATATTCCATACAGCCAGAGCCAGGTATATGCCAAGCTGTCAGACCTCTCCAACCTCGAGGTGCTGAAACAACGTCTCGGGGAAGGAGCTGCGGATATTCCCGACGACCTGAGGGAGCAAGCTTCCCAAGACCAGATTGAAAAGGCCAAGGAAGTGCTGCAAAAGATGGAGTTCACGACTGACTCAATCAGTATCGACATGCCACCAGTAGGCAAACTGGTGATTGAGATTGTTGAGCGTGAGCCTGAAAAGCTCGTAAAGCTCTCTTCAACACAGTCTCCTGTGCCACTTAAGATGTGGATTCAGCTCGTAAGCACTGCTGAAGATGCCTGCGCTATGAGACTGACCCTCGAGGCAGAACTCAACATGTTCCTCAAAATGGCCATCGGAGGAAAACTCAAAGACGGTGTTGACAAATTCGCCGATATGCTCGCAAGAATCCCATACAATAAATAAAACCTCTCATGGACAACATCTGGACAAAATCCGCACACATGGCGGAAGAGATTGAGAAGTTCACCATCGGGCGTGACCAGGAGATGGATCTTTATCTCGCAAAATACGACATACTCGGCAGCATGGCGCATATAACCATGCTGAAGAGCATAGGTCTGCTCACCCCAACCGAGCTGAAAGTACTGCTTTATGAGCTGAAAGAACTCTACAAAAAGGCAGACGAAGGACATTTCGTGATAGAGCCTGGAGTGGAGGATGTACACTCACAGGTGGAGCTTTTGCTCACGCGTTGCCTGGGCGACACAGGCAAGAAAATCCACAGCGGACGCTCTCGCAACGACCAGGTGCTGGTAGATCTCAAACTCTTCATACGCGACCAGCTTCACGAGATTGCCATGCTCACTAAAGGTCTGTTCGACGAGCTTATTGAGCAGAGCGAACGCTATAAAGACGTGCTCATGCCAGGCTACACCCACCTGCAAGTTGCCATGCCATCCAGCTTCGGCCTGTGGTTCGGAGCATACGCCGAGAGCCTTGTCGATGATATGCAGTTTCTGCTCGCGGCATGGAAAATCACCAACCGCAACCCGCTCGGGTCGGCAGCGGGATATGGAAGTTCCTTCCCTCTCAACCGCCAGATGACCACCGACCTTCTCGGATTCGACTCCATGGACTACAACGTTGTATATGCCCAGATGGGGCGCGGAAAGACAGAGCGCAACGTGGCGTTCGCAATGGCAAGCATAGCCGGCACGGTGGCAAAGATGGCGTTCGACGCATGCATGTTCAACAGTCAGAACTTTGGATTCGTGAAGCTGCCCGACGACTGCACTACAGGTTCCAGCATCATGCCCCACAAGAAAAACCCTGATGTGTTTGAGCTAACAAGAGCCAAATGCAATAAGTTGCAAGCATTGCCACAGACCATCACACTCATCATGAACAACCTGCCAAGCGGATATTTCCGCGACTTGCAGATAATCAAAGAGGCGTTCCTGCCGGCTTTCCAAGAGTTGAAAGACAGTCTCGTCATGGCCGCATATATCATCAAAAAGATGAAGGTGAACGAGCATATTCTCGACAACCACATATACGACCCGATTTTCTCTGTGGAGGAGGTGAACCGCCTCGCCAGAGAGGGGATGCCGTTCAGAGATGCATACAAGAAAGTTGGGCTCGACATTGAGGCAGGCAAATTCACCCCCGACAAAAACATTCACCACACCCACGAAGGCTCCATCGGGAATCTTTGCAACGACAAAATCCAGCAATTAATGGACAGCACGCTCTCCGACTTCAACTTCCAGAAGATGGAGAGAGCCATCGCTGCACTAACTCATTAAGCCTCATAAGCTTCATAGGCCTCATGAGACCCATAAAAACAATCTAACCATGCTCTACAAATATTGCGGAAACAGCGGGATACAGCTGCCATTGCTTTCATTAGGCCTGTGGCACAACTTCGGAGATGTAGATGACTTCTCCACAGCCCGCGACATGCTTATACATGCCTTCGACAACGGAATATGCCATTTCGACCTGGCCAACAACTACGGACCGTCGCCAGGCAGCGCTGAGACAAACTTCGGCAAGGTGCTGAGAGACGACCTCTCGGCACACCGCGACGAGATGTTC
Source organism: Bacteroidaceae bacterium (assembly GCA_045603885.1). GTDB lineage: Bacteria > Bacteroidota > Bacteroidia > Bacteroidales > Bacteroidaceae > UBA3839. Next base: position 4,055 of record JAZUMZ010000332.1, read on the forward strand.
ATATCCTCTAAGGCAGGCCACGACATGTGGCCCGGCGTTTACGGGACAGGCAGCTCACGCAAAAACATCATCGCCTCATGCGACCAGAGTCTCCGCCGCTGCGGACTGGACTATTTCGACATATTCTACAGTCACCGCTACGACGGCATTACGCCCGTGGTGGAAACCATGGAGGCCCTGATTCAGCTGGTGCGCCAAGGCAAGGCTTTGTATGTCGGAATATCGAAATATCCAGCTGACAAGCAACAGGAGGCCTACGACATCCTCAAAGAGGCGAAAGTGCCGTGCCTGCTCAGCCAATACCGCTGCTCGATGTTTGACCAGAAGGCAAAATGCGGCAACTTCCAGGTGGCGGTGAACAACGGCAGCGGAATCATCTGCTTCTCACCTCTCGCCCAGGGACTGCTGACCGGGAAATATGACAACGGGATACCGGCAGGAAGCCGGGCTGCAAAGTCATCGGGATTCCTGCAGCAAAGCCAGGTCACCCCTGAGCGTATCGAGGCTGCACGCCGACTCGGCCAGATTGCCAAAGAGCGGGGACAGAGCATGGCGCAGATGGCCCTCGCTTGGGTACTGGCCGACGAGCGTGTCACATCGCTCATTATAGGAACATCATCAGTCAAACAGATGGACAACAACTTAGAGACACTGAACAACCTCACATTCTCTGACGAGGAGATGAAGAGAATCAGCGATATAATTGACAACCCGGTTTTATCATTCTAAGTAAGCATGGGGCTCATGAGACTAATGGGCCCCATGAGACCTATAAGCCCCATAAAAATGAGCACAATTTTCAAGCACATATTTCTGCCACTTGCATGTTGCATTCTGTCACTAATGTCATGCAAAGAAGACATCAGCAGCGTCTATTCGTCAAAGAACCGTGTGCAATGCGGATTCAATGTGGCATCATACGCAGAATTGATCAACTGCATCGACAATCTCGGGCAGTTCTCGTCCATTCGACAGTCGGGAAGCAAAATTATCATGTCGTCATCAGTGAGCACAAACTCTTATGATTTCGACGCTGTGTCGTCACGAAGTTTCTACTTCGGACTTGGCGGACTGATTGTGGGAACACCCAACCTGACATCCGACGGTAACCCCTACAGATGCTACGACCTGGCTTGTCCCAACTGCGACCGGGCATCCTACCGTCTCAGCATCAGCGACAACGGCAGGGCTAAATGCAACCACTGCGGAATCGTCTATGACCTCAACAACAACGGAAGCATCATCGACCGTGGCAGCAGCGACTTTGAATCACCCAGAGTGCTTTACAGATACCGAATCACCTACGACGGCATGATGATCCACATGTATAACTGACTCAACCCTCTCACCAATGCCCTCCGACACACTAAAATCCAAGACCGCCAAGGGTCTCCTTTGGGGAATGATGAACAACGGCGCCATGCAGCTGCTGAACATCGTGTTCGGAATTGTTCTGGCAAGGCTGCTGACAGACGGTGACTACGGACTGGCAGGTGAGTTAGCCATTTTCTCGGCTTTGGCCGCCGCCCTTCAGGAGAGCGGATTCATATCTGCCTTGACCAACCGCAAGAACCCCACACACACCGATTACAACTCCGTGTTCTGGTTCAACATCTGCGTAAGCGCCACCATTTATGTCATTCTATGGTTTTGCGCTCCCCTGATTGTGGAGTTCTTTCATGAGCCTGAACTTCTTTGGCTTTCAAGGTATGCCTTTCTCGGATTTTTTGTAGCCAGCTTCTCGATCAGTCCACGCTCTATGATGTTCAAGCTTATGATGGTGAAGGAGCAGTCGATAATAAGCATAATAGCACTGCTTATCTCAGGGACAACCGGCATCACGATGGCATTCTGCGGAATGACCTACTGGAGCGTTGTGACACAGAACATTGTGTTCGTCGGCACCGTGGCGGTTCTGAGCTGGTATGTAAGCGGATTCCGCCCTTCACGCCATTTCAGTTTCCAGCCCATAAGAGAGATGTTCGGATTCTCATGCAAGATGATGGTTACCAACATCTTCAACAGCATCAACAACAACGTTTTCTCACTGCTCTTCGGAAATTTCTACACCAAGCATGAGGTGGGACAATATACCCAGGCAGACAAATGGAACAAGATGGGCAGCAATATGATCAGCGGAATGGTGCAGCAGGTGGCTCAGCCCATGTTCGTGGAGGTTGGAGATGAGAAAGAGCGACTGAACAGGGCTTTCAGGAAGATGCTCCGCTTCACCTCACTCATCACATTCCCCGCAATGTTCGGACTCGTGTTGGTGGCTCCCCAGTTCATTGTAGTGACAGTCGGAGAGAAATGGCTTCCCAGCGCCGAGCTCATGCAGATGCTGTGTGTTGCAGGAGCATTCATGCCCCTTGCCGTGCTCTACTACAACCTGCTTATAAGCCGGGGTAAGAGCGGCACCTATATGTGCAACATAATATGCCAAGGACTCACGATTATCGCCTTGTTGTGCTCCATCAAATTTTTCGGATGGCATCTGTCTTTTTCTATCGGGGCAGTGGATATCCACCTGTCAGGTATCAGGCTTATGGTTGTAAGCTACGTGGCTATGTATATTGTATGGATGCTTATCTGGCACCACTTCGTCAAACGGGAAACAGGGCTGCGGCTGAGGTATGCGCTGAAAGACACCGTCCCTTTCATAGGTGCTGCTGCAGTAACGATGGCTTTGACATGGCTTATCACCAAAAACATAGGAAACATCTATATTCTGCTTGGCTTGCGAATACTCATAGCGACTGTCATCTACCTGATGATTATCTGGCTGAGCGGGGCAAAGATTCTGAGAGAAAGCCTTGAATACCTACGTCACAAGAAACGCTCGTGACCACCATTAAACACATTAAGAGGAGTAACCTAAAATCAAGTTGATATGAAGCACTCACCCGTGGCCATGTTCGTCTATAACAGGGCCGACAACACACAACGCACACTGGAAGCGCTCTTAGCCAACAAGCACGCAGAAAAAACCGACCTTTTCGTGTTCAGCGACGGAGGGAAGGACAAGCAATCGTGGGAAATGGTGGACAACGTGCGCTCCATGCTACACGAGTATAAGGAGCGTGTCGGGCAGACGGGCGAGCTGAAAAGCATGACCATAGTCGAGAGACCGCAAAATATCTATCTGGAGCGAAATATCATAGAGGGTATCACACAAGTGCTGGAAGACCATGAGACCGTAATCGTGCTGGAGGACGACATAGTCACCTCACCCTATTTCCTCGATTACATGAACCAGGCATTCTATATATACCGTGACGACGACAAGGTGATGCACGTGTCCGGGTTCACAAATCTCGACTTGCCCGACAAAGAGAATCACGAGACATATTTCACCCCACACATGTCGGGATGGGGATGGGGCACATGGGCAAGAAAATGGAAAAATCATTTCAAGCACTTCGAAAGCCGTGATGAAGCACTTGAGGGGATGAGCAATGCTGATATGGACTCAATGCAATATGGAGGAGTGTTCCCATGCCTTCGCTCGCTTGACAAAAAACCTATTCCCTGGGATATATGCTGGGAAATCGCAATATATAAAGCCGGGGGACTATGTCTGACTCCATATCACACACTCGTCAGGAACATAGGTCTCAATAACGGCACCCACTTCAAAGGCTACCGTATATTGCAATGGTATGAGTTTGACCGTGAGCCGCTCAAACACCCGTTGCTTCTGACTTATCAGAGACCAGAAAAAGAGCAGGAGAAAGAAGACCTCTTCCGTGATGCCATTCGTGACTGGGGTATCAGATACACACTGCTCGGAAAAATCATCCGATCTATCTACAAAGCCTTAAAATCTAAGGGCTAAGAACTCTTATCAATACGACACCTGGCACTCAAGACCGGCATTCCTCACCTTGGCAGCAATCGCGTCAAGCTCATCGGGAGATGCTTTCTGGAGCTTGGGGGAAGGAGTGTTGCGGTCTATGGTGTAGATCATCACACAAGAAGGCCCTATTGACTTCACCGCCTCCAACCAGGGTAGGACGAAACGGTCGGATGTATTGTCCACATCATGTCCCTCATGCTCGCCACGCATAAACATCGTCTGTATTATACAGTCACGCCCGTATTCGCGCATCTTGGCAACAATCGCATTGACATCAAACTTACGGTCGCCAGGTACATCAACCATTCGGATATAGTCCATATCCACCGTGTCGAGCTTCAAGATGTTGTTATCCACTTTCCTCAAAGCCTCAAACACACGAGGTCTCAAAACCTGTGTGGCGTTGCTGAGAACGCTAATCTTGCACATGGGGAAGTAACGGTTGCGAAGTGCCGCCACGTCATCTATGATTTCAGGGAAGTCGGGATGCAATGTAGGCTCTCCGTTTCCTGCAAAAGTAATGACATCAGGCACCATGCCGTCGGTGTCCATCTTTTGGAGTGTGGCCTCCAGCTCTTCTCTCACCTCCTTACGTGTGGGCAATTTGCTCTTAGTTCTTCGCTCGCTGTTAAACCCACACTCACAGTATATGCAGTCGAACGAGCAGAACTTACCATCAGCCGGCAAGAGATTCACGCCCAGCGACACACCCAACCTCCGGCTCTGAACCGGGCCGAACACAGGAGAAGGAAATAACACTGTATTCATCTTTTTACCATTTATAGGGCTTCGCCCTTAAAACAATCTGCAAAGATAAAAAATGTTTGACAATTCCACAATTTTTTTTTCATTAATTCATAAAAATGGCATCATTTACAACATTTATGGCAACATTTATAGATGTATCCTCGTCTAAAACTATTATATAGCTGATGTATAGAACTACCTTAACCTATATTTTAAGTCGTTTTTTGCTCTATTCTGAAAAAAAATGTATAACTTTGCAATGTAAAATCGCATATATGGAATACAGACATATTTTTTACGATGACATCATGGCCGACGTGATGGTGTCGTTGTTTACAGCTGACTCCTGCACCAGCGAGGGTCATGCCATCATAAACCTGAGGGTGGATGGCAGGCTGTTTGAGCAACAGCTGCACGACATCTATGAGGCTGAGTCACGCCTGAGGCTTGAACCGGTAATGGAGGCCATGACACCGGTCATGAAACGCTATTTCCACAGCGACGTGACCAACCAGAAGCCGCTCATGAGAGAAGAGACCAGTTGTGCCTGCTCGTCTATCCAACAGCCGCCACTGAACGGAACCAAGATCGGCGAATGGATTTATTTTGTCAAGGAGGCAGACGTAAAAAAACAAGGCAGCACAGTGCTCGTGGAGCACAACGGCTACACACATATCTGGAACCTTGGCATGCAATGCACAGAAGGCGGCTCATACGGACAGACACGCACCCTTCTGGAGAACTACGAGGAGACGCTCGAATCTCTGGGTGCCAACATAGCGGAAAACTGCATAAGGACTTGGTTCTATGTCCGTGACGTGGATTTTCAATATACTCCGATGGTGGTGGCAAGACGTGAGAACTTCGAGTTCCAGGGCCTGACCAAAGACACCCACTTCATTGCATCTACGGGCATCTGTGGCGTGCCCGACTCCCCCAAGGCCATCATTCAGTTCGGCGCCTACGCCCTCAAAGGTTTAGAAAGCGGTCAACTTCAGCATATCCACGGCAGCTCACATCTCAACCCTACCCATGAATACGGTGTGACCTTCGAGCGCGGCACAGCCATCCACTACGGCGACCGTGACCATGTGATTATCAGCGGTACCGCCTCAATCAACAACAAAGGTGAGGTGATGCACGTAGGAGATGTGAAAAAACAGACGCTTAGGATGTGGGAGAACGTAGGAGTGCTACTTGAAGAGGCTGGCGCCACCTACGACGACGTGATGCACCTGATTGTCTATTTGCGCGACATATCCGACTACCCCACTGTGAAGCCCATGTTCGATGAGCGGTTCCCCGACATCCCAAAGATTTTCACTCTCGCACCTGTATGCCGTCCACAATGGCTGATAGAAATGGAGTGCGTGGCTATAACAAAAGCTGAGAACAAGGGGTTCAAAGACTTTTAAGAAAGCCAGCCCGCACTTGTATAACAAACAGCATATTTAACGACTTTTGTGTGCCTAAAGCACATAGAAAATCTCTATAACAACCAACAAGACAATGCGCTCAGCACTTAAATATGTAGAGAGATGCCTTCGCGACGAGGCGCAGGCCCTGCTTGACATGATTCCCACCTTAGATGTCAATTTCGACCGCATGGTGGATTTGATATACAAATGCAGAGGCCACGTAATCTGCACTGGCGTGGGCAAGTCGGGACATGTGGCAGCCAAGATAGCCGCCACTCTGTCGAGCACCGGCACACCGTCATTCTACCTCAACACACTCGATGCTTTTCACGGCGACCTGGGAATGATTACCTCCGACGACATCATGCTTATGTTCTCCAACTCCGGAAATACCGACGAGCTGCTGCGAATCATACCTTACATGCAGGAGCGGTGCATACCAGTGGTCAGCATGACCGGCGATGCAAACTCTCTGCTTGCAAAAAACTCCGTGGTACATGTGCTCGTAAAAGTTGAGAAGGAAGCCTGTCCACTCAACCTGGCTCCCACATCATCGACTACAGCTGCAATGGCAATGGGCGACGCACTGGCCATAGCACTGATGGAGTTCCGCAAGTTCAAAGCCAACGACTTCGCGATGTTCCATCCCGGCGGCAGCCTCGGGCACAAGTTGCTCACTCAGGTGAAAGACGTGATGTACAAAGAGAACCTGCCTATCATCCCTAAGGACATGCTGCTCGTGGATGCCATCATTGACATCAGCCGCGGAAAGCTGGGATTGGGAGTTATTCTCGACGACGGCAAGGTACACGGAATCATAACCGACGGCGACATACGCCGCGCGGTGGAGGGAGCGAAAGACACACTACTCAACGTGAAGGTGGAGGACGTGATGACCAAGAATCCCAAGACGATACAGCCAGAGGCCAAGCTGACACAGATTCAGTATATGTTCCGCCGGTTCAAAATCCACTCGTTGCTGGTTGTGGACCGCGAGAATCACCTCATCGGAATAGTGGATTACTTCGCCATCATGAACTGATTGGATATTATATACTATAACTACAAATGCAGATGCTATTGAACCCTTTCAGGGTTCCTTATACCACAGGTGTTATCATACCCCCGGGTAACTCAACATCGCTTCGCTCGT
>JAZUMZ010000333.1:0-3244 GCA_045603885.1 Bacteroidaceae bacterium
TCCGACTTATACAAAGAGTCGGCTGTGATATAGGTGTCGTGATAGGTCCAGTCTGCATCGCCATCGCGCTTGTAGAACACGTTGAGCCAACCACTGCTGATGTTTGCATAGAAACGCAGCACATCGCCCTGCTTAGCCTGCAGACTCGGTGTGATAAGTTCGTAGGCATCGCTGTCGGTATGAGGCGCCCACGACTTCTCAGCGCTGCCCATACCCATCATGGCCATCATATCCATACCGCCGCCCTTGGTAATCTGCCAACCAGTGGTGCTCCAACCAAAGGGCAGATCCACGGTCTCGTATTCCTCCACTTCGAACTCTGGATCAAAATTTTCCGACCAAGCGTCTTCGTAGGTGATGTATGCAGAGAGGTATATCATCTGCATGGCTATCTGACAGTTGGTTGGTGTAAGGACGAGTGCCGCCTGGTGTGCACCCAAAGCCTCGGTGTTATAGTTGAAAGTCACATCGACTGTGGCTGACTCGCCTGCCTCGATGGTGAACATCTGCTGGCTTAGGGTATAGAACGTAGGATCGCTAGACATAGCATAGAGTTGCAATGTCGAAGTACCCGTATTGATTAGCTCGAAAGTCTTGGTCAGGTTGCCACGCACGATGCCGTAGTTGACTGTCTGTACGCTGTGTCTGTTGTGGTGAATCAGCAGGTCGGGAGCATCCATTCTGATGCGTCCGCCTGCAACACTGTCGATGCAGAGGCTGTCGGTGGAGACGAAGCGGAAACGGTAATCGCCCTCCGGCATCCAAGAAATCCATTTCACGTGGTCAAGGGTATCCTTGAACTGATAAGCATCCACCTTTTCCCACTTGTTGCTGCCGTAAATAGACTTCTCGACAGTCACGCTGGCCTGTGCATCGATGATGGGACCCTTGTAGCTGCCGTCGCCATTCTTGAGCGAGAAGACCACAGCGTCGTTCGTACCGCGAATGGTCAAGGGAGGTGTCATAAACCAGTCGCTCGCTCCGCCACCACCGAAGAAGGCTGCCATACCGTTGGCTTCAGGATTGTAATGTGTAGCGACGCTATCTTTTACCACGAAACCTTCGCCAAAGCAACCAAAAGGCATCTTGTTGTCATTGAAGTCCACAGCCCACACCTCAGGATCGGTGATGAGTGCGGCAACATTTATAAATGTGTTCTGCAAACGTTCGTCCTCTGGCTGGAAACTGATCATAGTCTCGTTCTTGCCTATACTGCCTGCACCATAATGGAACGTGATGTTTACCTTGGCTGAGTCGCCTGCAGCAATGGTGAGCTGGTCTTCATCAACGCTGAACAGTTCAGATTCTCTTGACGATATGTTGACCTTCAGCGTACCCGTACCAGTGTTGATAACGATAAACTCCTTGGTGCTGTCCTTGTCGCATACGCTGTAGTCCACAAAGCGGGTGTGCAGACTATCAACCGTAACCAGCATGTCGGGAGCCTCGCTGTTGATATGGAAGCCAGCCACGCTGTCTATCTCCGCATCGACATAAGAAATGAAACGGAAGCGGTAACTGCCCTTCGGTGTGTCTGAAATGGTAAGCTCCTGGAATTCATCGTTGACCGTGTCCGTAAAGTCAGCAATGCGCACCCACTGGTTCTTGCCATACACGGAACGCTCCACAACAAACAGTGTGTCGGTGATGCCCATGATGGCCTTGAGGTCGAAACCGAAACCACCTCCACCACCAAAGCCCTCGTCATCGCCATTAGTCTTTCTGACGCTGAACACCAATTCCTCGCTGTCCTCAACCGACACGGGAGGAGTGAGCAGATAAGTTCTGATGCGGTTGCCGCCGAACATACCTCCCATACCTGGGTTTTCACTGCCGCCACCACCACCGCCAAAGCTATTGTTATCGGAATCCTCAGTAGCCTTAGCCTTTGCCTTTCCGTCATCTATCTTCCAACCTTCGCCAAACCATCCGAAGGGGAATTTCTGGCTGTCGTTAAACCGCTCATCTATCTGCTCTGTAGCAACAGACTGAGCCTGCATGCCAACCCCTGCCAACAGGAGTAAAATGGAAAAAAGTAATTTCTTTCTCATAAATCTTAGTTTGTCGTTTGTTTTTCTTGCAAAATTACTATATTTTGAACACCTGCTTACTAACAATTTTGGTAAATCTTATGGCAAAAGTTCGCATTATCTTGCAAAGCCACAAAAAAACTGTAACTTTGCAGTGACAATTTATGCTTCTAAATATTACAACATTTAAAAAAACGATGCCAACCTATAAGGAACCGCTGCAACAGTCCATTGAAAAAAACGACATTTTGATTGTGCGTGAGATGCCACGATTTTTCGGATATAATGAAGATTTCGTATTCCCACACATCATTCTGACACTAATCCTGAGTGGCAGTGCACGAGCAATGTACGACATGCGGGTCATAACGCATCACAAAAACGACCTGACCATTATTCTTCCAGGCCACATTATGCACCCGTTGGATTGTAGCGATGACTTTACCTACGCCCTAATGTTCATCTCGCCGAAGATGCTTGAAGACCTCCGTTTCCATGCCTTCAGCCATGACCACATGAAATTCAACTATGCTCCTGTCTGTTCACTGTCTGACGAACAAGCCTCACACTTGCTCACCATCGTTGACCAACTTATAGTCATCGCCAATAACAGCGATTTGCCTCACCGCTATCAAACCCTGTTGGCACAACTTGCCGTCGGTTATGAGTTTCTCAATTATTACCGACGCGATCAGGACAGACATAGGGCAGAGAGCCGCTATGTTGATATCTTCAACCGTTTCTGCGACCTTGTTGTAAATCACTACCGTGAGTCGCGTGAGGTTAAGTATTACGCAGAAATGCTGAACCTCACCCCGAAACATCTCAGCAAAGTCATACACACTGTCACCAAAGGTCTCTCACCAGTCAAATGGATAGAACAATATGTGACGGAACAGGCCAAGCACCTCATAGAAGCATGCGCTACTCAGACACTTCAGGAAACAGCCTTAATGCTTGGCTTCACCGAGCCCACATCCTTCTACCGATATTTCAAGCGTGTAACAGGAATGACGGCAAAACAATACCGCGACAACTGGTTCTTAAACAAGTGAGACGAAACTTTTGATTTCACATTTTTATGATAATTGTTTCTATGCTTTAGTATGTTCATTCGTAAAAATACATAAGTTATCTGAAACAACAACGAAGATGAGAAAAGAGGATGTGTCATAATTATAATTAGTCGCCCGTTGGGCGAGAAATCTGCGGGT
>JAZUMZ010000334.1:0-2404 GCA_045603885.1 Bacteroidaceae bacterium
GTTTGAGCCGTCGCCCGATCCTATGCTCGCCGAGCTCCAGGCTGTAGTCGCACCGCTTGAGCTGGGCAAGCCCGATCAGGACTTCGGGTGCCTGCGTCAGCTGTTCACACGCAAGGATGTCTTCGGACTCGACCTCTACGAGGCCGGACTGGGCGAGCAGATAGAAGGCATGGTCAAGGAACTCTATGCCGGACCGGGAGCCGTACGTGCTACTCTCCACAAATATGTCCAGGCAAGGTAAAACCATTTTATAATGTGCGGGCTCAAACTAAGGATATGAATCATCGGATATGAACTTGTGTGGCAACGTTGGCGACTGCTGTTTTGATTATGACGGGCTGCACGGAAAAAAGAAATGACGCAGAGGGAGGTCGCGAGCCGCAGGCAAGCGACTCCCTCTATTCCTGGAAGGAGGCAATGTCGGTTTACGGCTATCAGCCGGAGCGGGCGCTGCAGATTATCGACTCTGCACAAATTGTGGGTAACCTGTCGGAGGTGCGGGCCGATGTGAACAGGGCGAGGGATTACAGTATGACACAGATGAACGAGCAGGTTGACTCGCTCCTTCATGGGCCTAAGGGTGCCGGTCTTGAGATGGGCAAGACCATCGGAGAGCGCTTGTTGGGGCAATAAATTAAAGTATTCCAAATGTCTCATTTCCTTTTACGGTGCTGATGCTCCTTCTGAAGATGAATCTGCGAGATTTCGAGAGCCTCGTTGATATTGGAGCAAATGTTGTGGTTGCCGATATATTCCGGGAATTTGTTCTTCTCAAGAACCTCACGGACAGAAGGGTTGACACCGGAGAGAACCACGGAAATGCCGGAGCGGTGGCTCTGCTCTATAAGGTTCGTGAGGTTGTGGATTCCCGTAGAGTCGATAAACGGCACCTTGCGCATACGGATAATCCTGACACGCGGCTTATCCTTCATTCGTGACATTATATCGTCGAACTTGCTTGCAACGCCGAAGAAATAAGGACCGTCAATCTCATATACCTCAACTCTGTCTGGAATGTTGAGATGCTCAAGGTTGAGGTTGTTGAACTCGCTGTCCTCATTAGGGTCGATTTCCTCTGTCAGCACGCTCACCTGGGTGGTCTCTGCCATGCGGCGCATGCAGAGGAAGCAAGCCATGATAATGCCCACCTCGATAGCGATGGTGAGGTCGAAGATGACGGTGAGGACGAACGTAAGACACAAAACAGCCACGTCGCTCTTGGGGTTGCGCAACATCTGGAGAATGGAGCGCCATCCGCTCATGTTGTAGCTCACCATGACGAGCACACCTGCCAGACATGCCATGGGAATATATGACGCATAAGGCATGAGGAAGAAATATATGAGCATGAGCACGACAGCGTGGATGATACCAGCCACAGGAGTCTTGCCCCCGTTGTTGATGTTGGTCATGGTGCGGGCTATGGCACCGGTGGCGGGGATGCCGCCGAAAATCGGTGATATGATGTTGGCGATTCCTTGTCCGAGCAGTTCCTGGTTGGAGTTGTGGCGATGTCCGATGACACCGTCGGCCACGGTCGCTGACAGCAGACTCTCGATGGCGCCAAGAATGGCAATGGTGATGGCGGGCGACACAAGGCCTTTAATGCTCTCCCATGTGATGACGGGAATGACGGCTTCTGGCACTGTAGGAGAGATAGAGAAACGGTCGCCTATGGTGTCGATATGGATGCCGAAGTGATTTTTCATTACAATTCCGGCTATGGTCATCAAGATGATAGCTACGAGAGAACCAGGTATCTTTTTGGATATGAGCGGTGTGAGCGCGATGATAAGCACCGACAGTATGCCTACTGCGGCTGTGGGCATGTCGATGGTTGTGAAGTGCTCTATGTAGCACTCCCATTTGTTTATGAAGTCGGCAGGCACGGAGCCTTCAATCTGCAGGCCGAGCAGGTCTTTGATCTGGGTAGTGAAGATTGTCAGGGCGATTCCGCTGGTAAATCCCACAATGATAGGATAAGGAATATATCGGATGATTGTTCCCAGTTTGAATACACCGAGCAGAATGAGAAAAAGTCCGGCCATGACCGTTGCAATGGCGAGGCCTTCAAACCCGTATTGCTGGATAATGCCGTAGATGATGATGATGAACGCGCCGGTAGGACCTCCGATCTGAACACGGCTGCCTCCAAAAAGGGAAATGGCAAGACCGGCCACGATGGCGGTTATAATACCTTTTTCCGGGGATACGCCCGATGCGATGCCGAAGGCGATGGCAAGGGGCAGCGCCACGATGCCGACGATGATGCCGGACATGAGGTCGGCGGTGAACTTGCTTTTATTATAGCTTTTCAGACATTGAAAAAGCTTTGGCTGAAAAGAAAATATCTGCTTCATAGTTTTAAATAATTTCTTTTGCAAAGTTATGTTTTTTTTGTCAA
>JAZUMZ010000335.1:0-20041 GCA_045603885.1 Bacteroidaceae bacterium
GTGTTGTCTTCCTAAGACCGCTTGGCCTCCGACTTCAGAGAGCTACCTTTCCAAGCAAAGCGGCAGCAATAAGCTGAAAGCCGTGACGTCGGGCAAGAAGCTTGCCCCGTCACGCAAGGGCGGCACCACAAAGTATTCCCCCTACTATGTATTTAACCGCGGCGAGCAAGAAGGCTATGTTATTGTGGCCGGCGACGACAAGATTGACGGTGTGATGGGATATACCGACAACGGCGAGTTTGACTATAGCGCCATTCCCGACAATATGCGCTCCTGGCTCGACGATTATTCCGAGTATGTGGAAGCCATACAAAGCGGAAAGGCTGAAGCGCCGAAAAAAATAGCCACCCATCCTGCCATTGCCACAATGATGACCACGAAATGGAACCAGAGCTGGCCTTACAATAACAACTGCCCTCTTCACAACGGCTCACGCTCAGTGACGGGCTGCGTCGCCACGGCATTTGCCCAGGTGCTATATTATCAGCACGACAAGTCGGTGACAGAGACCCAAGCCGACATACCCGGCTATACCACCTGGACCGAAAAGCTTGCGGTTCCCGGCATACCCAAAGGCTCTACCATAGACTGGAAAAACATGCAGAACAGCTACAGCAGCTCGTCGTCGGGTATCCAGCAGACCGCCGTAGCCAATCTTATGCTCTATTGCGGTGTAGCCGTAGAGATGGACTACACCAACAGTTCTTCCGGCGCACAGACTTACCTCTGCGCTGACGGCATGAACAAATATTTCGGCTACAGCACCGCCCGCTATGTATATAAAAGCTCCTACACCGACGAGGGCTGGGACGAGCTTATGTACAAAGAGTTGAACGAAGGCCGCGTGATCTTGCTCAGCGGCTACAACTCCTCAGCCGGCCATGCGTTCGTATGCGATGGCTACGACGGCAACCGCTGCTATCATATCAACTGGGGATGGGGCGGTTCCAGTGACGGCTATTTCCTGTTAAACAGCCTCAACCCGAGCTCACAGGGAATCGGTGGTTCCGGCGACGGCTACAGCGAAGGGCTGGGAGCTGTGATAGGAGCCCTTCCCGACAACTACGACCAATTGGAGATGCCTATAGCCAATGCCACGGTCAAGAAGCTCTGTGTCGCCAACTTCGACGCAAACTCAGACGGCGTGTTCACCTATGGTGAGGCTGCCGCTGTGACCGACCTGGGCGACGTGTTCAAAAACCAGAAATTCGCTGCTTTTACAGAGCTGTATTATTTCACTGCGCTGAAGAACATCAGCGACCATGCTTTCGACGGCAACACGCTGTTGACAACCTTAACCCTTCCCAAACATATTGAGAGTATCGGCGAATATGCTTTCTCCGGATGCATAAAACTCAAGACCCTGAAATTCTACAATGACATCAAATCCATAGGCAAAGGCGCGTTCAACAACTGCAAAGTTCTGCCAGACATAGAACTGCCAGAAGGTCTGACTGCCATCAGCGACAGTACATTCACCGGATGCGCCTCATTCACGGCAATCGACCTTCCTGTTCAGGTGGAGTATATCGGCTCTCACGCCTTCGATGGCTGCAATAAACTTACAACCTTCACGGTAAACAACATAGAACCCCATAAAATACAGCTTGGGACCGATGTGTTTGCCAACATAGACCTCTCTGCCGCCACACTCCATGTTGTACAGGGAACAGAAGAATACTTCACCAATACCGACCAATGGAAAGATTTTGGCAACTTCCTCCAGGAGCGTAACATCACCGGTGGTAAATTCTGCGAAATCCAGGTTGACAAACTTCTCTACCTCTACAACGTAGGTACCGGTAAATATCTGTCAAAGGGCGAGGCATGGGGCACTCAGGCCACCGTCAGCAACGAGCCTTTAAGGTTCACCCTGAAGCACACCGCATCCATGGCAAACGGAGTTTACTACCTCACATGTGAGGACTCCGGTAAAGACGGGAACATTGTGTTCCGCACCTCCAGCGATAACAACGTGGGAAACGGCGTGAAGGTGGCATTCGTGGACGGAGGTGACAACCACATTACCGACAAGACAGCCTATTGGAAAATCGCGCCGGTTAGCGACGGTATATACACCATCCAAGTACCCTCAGGTCAGAGCGGCTACACAGCTAACAAATACTGGGGTGTGCAGACCGACCACAAAAGCGACGCCGCCTCTCCCACCTACGGAGTGTATTACGACGTGGATTACGACAGCTATACAAGAAACTGCCAGTGGCGATTCGTGGAATACGACGAGCAGGCAACCGAGCTATACAACGAAGGCAGGACGCTTGCCAACCTTATTGCCATCGCCGAAAATCGCAAAGTTGACGCCACAATAGAGCAAGCCGTTTACGACGATATAAACAGTACAAAAGAAGAAGTTCTTCATGCCCAGAAGACCCTTCGTAAGAAGCTGGGTTTCATTCATTTCCGTGACAACGCAGTAAGAAATGCCGCCCTGGCAAACTGGGATGTTGACGGAAATGGTGAGATTACCACCTCGGAGGCCTCAAAAGTTGAGAATCTCTCATACACTTTCTACAACAGCGACGTAAAAACCCTCGCCGACCTGGAATACTTCACCGGCGTCACCACCTTCTATGTAAACTCATTCCAAGGTTGTGCCCAACTGGAGGACATATATGTTCCCAGCGGTTTGACAACCATCTACTACTGGGCATTCCGCTATTGCTCCAACCTGACGAAGATTGACCTTCCCAAGGTTACTACCATCGGAGAGCGTGTGTTCGGCGACTGCAAATCACTCAAGACAGTGAGCATCGCCACTCCCGACCCTTCAAAAATAGACATGGGAGAGGCTGTGTTTGAGAATGTAGATGTGAGAAACGCCACTCTCATCGTGCCTAAAGGCTCCAAGGAGCTCTATGCCGCCGCCAACCAATGGAAGGAATTCGGCACCATCCAGGAGATGCGCGCCGAGGCACAGCCCTCATTCTCTGCCATAGAGCCCGACGTAGCTGGATATATATGCAATGTGGGCGAGGCAAAGTTTATCAACAAAGGTGAGGCTTGGGGCACCCAAGCCATAGTATCCACAACCGGCTTAGTTTACCAGTTCAAACGTACAAAGGCAATGCCTGAAGGCCAGTATTACCTCTATTCCGACGGAACTGGCAAAGAGGGCAAGGTGCTCTTTCGCACTGACACAGACAAAAAGGTTGGAGAAGGGGTTAAAGCATGCTATGTGGACGGCTCTGCAGGCGAGACAGCCTACTGGACGCTGAACCAATCAGACGACAATCTCTTCACGCTGGCAGTGCCCTCAAGCGGCGACCTGGCCGGTGTGAACCCATCCCACGAGTCATCTACCTATCCCACCTATGGCATTTATTGGGACTTCGCCCCCTCTGACACAACCAACAACGTGAAGTGGGGATTCATAAGGAAAGAGGACAAACAAGCCGCCGACGAGCTCAATACAGCTGTGAAGAGACTTCGCAACCTGCTCGTTGCCGCCGACGAGCTCAAGATTGACGCAGGGGAGGAACAAGCCGTGTACGACAACGACAACTCCACACTTGAGCAGGTGGAAGGCGCAATTGAGACCCTTAAGGTGAAGCTGGGTTATATTCAATTCGGGGACAGCCGCACAAAATCGATATGCACCAACAACTGGGATGACGACGACGACCGCGAACTCAGCCTAAGTGAGGCCACAGCCGTGAGCGACATAGGCCATCAGTTCAAGGGGATATCAGCAATCAAGACCTTTGAGGAACTTCGCCATTTCACCTCACTGACCGAGATTAAGCCTGAGGCATTCCGCAACTGCTCATCCCTGAGCGATATTTATATCCCTGAGAACGTTACAAAAATAGGCGAGAAGGCCTTCTCCGGCTGCACCGCCTTGAAATATATCGCTCTGCTGGGCAAGCAGAAGGTTGACGGCCAAGGTTGCGGTGTCAGCAAGTCGGTCACTCTGTTCGTGCCTGAGGAACTGCTTGAGGCATACCAGAGTGACGAGACCTGGGGCATATGCCATATTGCGGTATTTACAGGAATCCCGGTGGTTGAGGTTGACAGCTTAGAGCGCAATTATGGCTCCAGCAAGTCCGACTTCACCTACAGCGTTAGCGGAGCTCCAATAAACGGCGAGCCAGAACTCATCAACAACACAGATGCAACAACTCCCGTTGGCGAGTATGTGATTGAGTGTGCACCAGGCAGCATCACATCACCAGGCTTGATATGCAAAAACGGTGTGCTGACCGTGAAACCAGCCATCCTGACCGTGACCGGCAAGTCCTACACACGAGAGTTTGGCGAGGAGAATCCTGAGTTCGGAGCCACCTACCGCGGATGGAAAAACAAGGAGAAAGTAAGCATCCTCACCAGCCCTGTAGTGTTTGAGTGCGATGCCACCAAAGATAGTCCCGCAGGCGACTATGAGATCCGCATGTCGGGCGCAGAGGCTCCCAATTACGAGTTTGTCTATGTCAACGGCACCCTGACTATAACCGGTGGAACTACACCTGGTGACGTAAACGGCGACTCGAAGGTGAACATCACCGATGTGGTTGATATTATCAACGCCATCGCTAAAGGCGACACCTCAGCCACATACGACATTGATGGTAACGGAAAAATCAACATCTCCGACGTGGTTAAAGTAATAAACATCATCGCAGGTGTTGCCACAGAACAACCTTAATTCACGGACAAAATGTCTATATAAAAAGACCGGGCGGAGTTTAAGGTTCTCCGCCCGGCATTTTTATATTTATTCGTTTATTCAAAATAGAATGTGATGATTATCATCTTTGAGCGGCCTTTGTCGATGGAGTTGGTGAAGATGAGCTGCTCAGGATTGGTGATATCGCTTCTGTTCTTGTTTATGATATTTCCCAACCCGTAGGCAAATTTGATTTCGGGAATAAATTTGAAGAAAGGACCATAGAAGTCGCACCCTATTCCAGCCTCGAGATAGCAGTCAAAATGCTTGAGTAGAATGTTTTTCTGCTTCTTAACCGTGAGGTCATACATTGGGCTCACTCCCACTATCGCATAGGGCCGGTAGTTGTTGAAGCGCTCACCGGCAATCTTGAGGTCGAGTGGCAATGACACATATGTTGACTTGAGGTTTTGAATTTCTTTCTCCCCGTTGGCATGGTTTAGGAACTTTACGTCACGCGAGCCGAAATGCATGGATGGTATAAGTCTGAGGCTGAATGTATTGCTCAGTTTATACTCTGCAAGCACTCCCACACTGAATCCCGGCTCATAGTTTGGTGCGTCGGCATACCAGTTGTTTCCCGCCTCATCTATGAACCCGTTGTTCTGAAGCTCTATGTCCTGAAGATGCACTCCCGCAAAGAACCCGTAATGTAGTTTACGCTGATCGATATACGGACGGTTCATCACCTTACGTTTCTGTGAAAAAGCATTGGGGCCTCCTACTGCAAACATAGCTGCGATTAACAGCAGCACAATATAAATGTTGGAATGTTTGAATCCTCTCATTTTTACTCATCGATTTCTAAATTAAACGATATATTGGCCGTTTTATTGCAAAAAATCGTCCTTTTCACTTGCTTAGTCAAAAAAAAGCACTATCTTTGCAAAACAATGGAGTGCGGGTCAACAACCGCAGCTCCCGGCTTTACATGGTTATATAATTCTAAAAAGTAATTTAAAACAACATCATTATGGCTTACGTAATTAGCGACGACTGCGTTATGTGCGGTTCTTGTGAGGCTGAATGCCCTTCTGGCGCAATTTCTGCCGGTGACAGCAAGTATGAAATCGATCCTGACGCATGTGTAGATTGCGGAACATGCGCTGACGCATGCCCGTCGGGTGCAATCGCCCCGGGTGAGTAAATCATCTGTTTAAAAGACAAAGGCCTCAAACGCAACTGCTTTGAGGCCTTTTTTTTGTGCTTTTATTTGCTTTTGTGCTCACTTGAACGTATTTTTCGTAACTTTGGCTTCGCCGAAGTTACTCACGCTCAACAAAATCAAATTAAAAGCAAGCTTTTATTTGCTTTTGTGCTCACTTATTCGTAACTTTGCAGGTTGGAAATAGAAATGAATAATTAACACATGGACAAACTTAGTTATGCATTGGGCTTAGGCATTGGTCAGCAGCTCAAGCAAATGGGATTGAAAGACGCTCTGGTAATAGAAGATTTCAGCCAGAGCATAGTAGATGTTCTTCAGGATAACGACCTGAAAGTCAAAAACTCCGAGGCACAACAAATCGTCAACAGCTTTTTCGCAGAGCAAGAAAGCAAGATGAAAGCAGCCCAGGCTGAGTCGGGTAAGAAATCGCTGGAAGAAGGTCGCGTGTTCCTGAAGAACAACGCCACCAAGCCCGGTGTTATCACAACCAAGAGCGGTCTCCAATATGAGGTGCTCAAGGAAGGGACCGGTAAAAAGCCAAAGGCGACCGACCAAGTTAGATGCCACTATGAAGGCACGCTTATCGACGGTACAGTTTTCGACTCCTCATACAAGCGCAACGAACCGGCTGTGTTCGGTCTCAATCAGGTGATTGCCGGTTGGACTGAAGGGGTTCAGCTCATGTCAGAGGGTTCAAAATTCAGATTCTACATCCCCTATTTGCTCGCCTACGGAGAGAGCGGAGCAGGCGGTATGATTCCCCCATATGCCACACTTATTTTCGACGTGGAACTCATAGAAGTGCTTTAAACTTTAAAATCCAAATATAAAACAAAATTCAAAAAAAATGAAGAAAATCATGTTTCTTGCAGCTATCGCTGCTGCAATGGTTATTTCCTGCGGTAAAGGAGGAAATGAGAATCAAGCTCCTGAAGTAAAGGACGCAAGCATCGACTCACTGGCTTACAACCTCGGACTCGCTCAGTCGGGTGGTCTCAAGCAGTATATGACAATGCAACTCGGTGTTGACTCTGCCTTTATCGACGACTTTATCAGAGGTATGAAAGAGGGAGCCACCGCTTCTGACAAGGCAGCCCTGGCTTACAACAAAGGTTTGCAGGTTGGTGGTGACATCCAGAATATGGCCAAAGGTCTCACCGCAGAAATCTACGGACAAGACTCAACCAAGAGAATCGGCACAGAGAAGATTGTTGCAGGTCTGACCGACGGACTTAAGATGGCTGACGGCGCCGTTAAAGACTCCACCATCCAGAAGGCAAATGAAAGCTTCAACTCCAAGATTCAGGAGATTCACGACAAGGTGACTGCCGAGACCTACGCAGACTGGAAAAAGCAGAACGAGGAGTTTATCGCCAAAGCCAAGAAGAACAGCGAGTACAAAGCGTTGTCCAACGGTGTGCTCTACAAAGTTATAGAAGCTGGTAAAGGTGGTCCAGGCAGCGCTTACGACAAAGACTCTGTGGTTACTTGCGACTACAAAGGAACCCTTATCAACGACAGCGTGTTCGACTCCTCTGAAGGCAAAGAGCCTATCAAGGTTGACATGAAGCACCCTGCAGTCATCCCCGGCTGGGTAGAGGCTCTAAAGGTTATGCCTAAGGGAGCAAAGTGGGAAGTAATCATTCCTCAGGATCAGGCTTACGGATCCCGTAACGCTGGTCAGATCAAGCCTTTCTCTACTCTGATTTTCACAATTGAGACAAAGTAATCACAGACAGATGAAAACTAAATTCTGTTTACTGCTCGCAGCAATCATGCTGACAACATCATCCATGCCGGCATTAGCCCAGAAAGGCAAGAAAAGCCAGAAGGGCAAAGCCGGATTTGTGGTGCCACAGAAACCCCAGTTGAACAACGACGGAGACTCTATTGCATACCTCCTGGGAGTCGGTCAGGCTCAGGGTTTGAAGTCTTATATGCAGCAGCAATTGCATGTTGACTCAGCCTACAACGACGCATTCTTCAGAGGTATCTCCGAGCGTCTGGCAATCAGCAGCGAGGACAAGGAATCCACAGCATATATACAAGGACTGCTCGTTGGCGGGCAAATCGAGGAAATGGCAAAGGGAGTAACAAAGGAATACTATGCCGACGAGCCCGACAAACAAATCGACAAGAACATCATCGCTGCCGGAATATATGCTGCTTTATTCGGCAACGACTCCACTCCTTCTCAGCAGGCTATGAGCCAGTTCCAGAGCAAGATGGAAGCCCGGAAGCAGGCCAATCTCGACAAGAAATATGGTGACAACAAGCGTAAGGGCGAGGCGTTCCTGGCAGAAAACGCAAAGAAGGAAGGCGTTGTATGTCTCCCGAGCGGGCTTCAATACAAAGTTCTGACACAGGGTAATGGCGAGTTTCCCAAATCAACAAGCAAGGTTAAGGTGAACTATGAGGGTCATCTTATCGACGGGACCGAATTTGACTCCTCCTACAAGCGCGGCACCCCCACCTCATTCAAAGCCAACCAGGTCATCAAAGGATGGACTGAGGCACTCTGCCTCATGCCTGTAGGCTCAAAATGGGAGCTGTACATTCCCCACAACCTCGCCTACGGAGAGAGGGAGTCTGGAAAGATCCCACCTTTCTCAACACTTATCTTCACTGTGGAATTGCTCGAGATTGAACAAAAATAATCTCTCGCGGTGGACAAGACGATAATTCTTTCGCCACAAGGAGGCCTGGCCAACAGGATGAGAGCTATTACAGCCGCCTACGAGCTGGCCAAAGCCACAAAACACAAACTGAGGGTTTTGTGGGTACGTGACAGCGGACTCAACGCCAGATTCGACCAGTTATTCGAACCCACCAAGTTGTGCGAAATAGAAGAGGTGTCTTGCTGGAAACGGCTGGCATACGTTCCACCAAGAAAAAAAAACCTGTTCATACCCCTTATGTTTCAAAGGGGGTATGGGCAGGTTTTTTATGACCCCCAACTCACGAAAATCCTGTCTGAGGGAAATCAGAGACACACTCTTCCGTCTATGATTGGGCGCGGCTCTGCTTTCATAGCCTCAGGACTGGGCTTCTTCCCTGCTGACGACAAGCTTTTCAGAAAGTTTTTTATACCAAAAGCAGACATCCGTGAAGAGATAGAGCGTCGCACCGCCAAATTTCACAAAACAACCGTTGGAATACACATAAGGAGAACCGACAATAAGTATTCGATCAAGAACAGCCCTTTTGAATTCTTTGTCAAAAGGATGCGGGAGCTTAAAGGCTGCCAATTCTATCTTGCCACCGACGACGAGATAGTGAGGAGATACCTTGTCCAGGCTTTCTCCGGCCGGATTCTCAGCTCTACAAACAAAGCTTCCCGCAACTCCATAAAGGGCATGAAAGAGGCCGTCTGCGAGTTGTTCACCCTTGCCAACACCGACTATTTTCTCGGTTCATATTACAGCAGTTTCTCCGATTTGGTACTTGCTATGGGCACATGCGGTGAGATAATCTCTGTTTGTCACACAGAACGGCCATATAAGTGACAAAATGACAAGAAAAACATACTTTTTCACATTTTTTTGCATTTTTTCTCGTTTTTTCGTTTGTTTATCACTTTTTTTTAATAATTTTGTAGTTAACAAACAACAAAACTAAAACTCATGGAAAAAATAGACAAGCTTGATTTCCAGATTATGGAAATCATAGCTGGAAATGCAAGAATACCGTTCAAGGAAGTGGCGACAGCCTGCGGAGTGTCAAGAGCGGCAATCCACCAAAGAGTTCAGAGGCTGATAGACTTGAACGTCATTGTCGGCTCAGGATATCATGTAAACCCCAAAAGCCTTGGTTACAGCACCTGCACCTACGTAGGAATCAGGCTGGAGAAAGGGTCAATGTACAAAAAAGTGGTGGATGAGTTGAAGAACATTCCCGAAATTGTGGAATGCCATTTCACCACAGGCCCCTACACCATGCTTGTCAAGCTTTACGCACGTGACAACGAGCAACTTATGGATTTGCTCAATAACCGGATACAAGGTATTCACGGGGTAGATTCAACAGAGACTCTCATATCGCTTGACCAGAGCATCAAGAAAGAAATCCCCATCCGTCCTGTAGAAGATTTGGATGGGTCTAACTGATTCTAACCCACTAACACTCTAAGAGTCAGAGTAAATACCACGGACTAAGGTTCAAAAACGCTTTTTTATGGATATACATTTTGAGGGACTGCTTATCGGAGCAGCCACATTCTTGATTATTGGCCTCTTCCATCCCCTTGTCATCAAGATGGAATATTACTGGGGCACAAAATACTGGTGGACTTGGCTTCTTGGAGGCATCGTCGCACTTGCGTTCTCCCTTATCGTCGATAGCGTTACCCTCTCTGCCATCCTCGGCTCATTCTCCTTCTCCGCCTTCTGGGGCATAGGCGAGCTTTTCGCACAGGAAAAGCGCGTCCAAAAAGGCTGGTTCCCAAGAAATCCGAAGCGCAAATACAAATGGGATAATCCCTGAAAACTTTTAATCTGAGGAATAAGGGAACAAGTGAAAGAGATTCTTATTACAAATAAGCAGGTGACGAACCAGCCTTCTGAGTTGTACGAGAACTACGGATGTTATGCAGCCGTACCAAAAGAGTTTTTTTCTGCATAGCAACAGCCATATTATAACGCATCTGCATGTTGATCAACAATTCGGGGTTTATATCCAACGCCGCCTCAACCAACAGGGCAAATTCAATTGTCACAGGCCGCTTCGCGTTCAGAATTTCATTCAGCTGTGTATATGGGACACCCACTATCTCAGAGAATCTCCTCTGAGATATTGACCTTGCCTCCAATTCCTCTTTCAATACATCTCCTGGATGTGTCGGTATTCTGTTCATCATCGATAATGATTTGTTATATCGGTTATAGTACAAATTGTCAGCACAGGTTCCTCGCTCTCTGTCCTGACCCGAAATTCAAGTCTGTAATGATAGTCAATCCTAATAGAAAAGAAACCATTTGACAGAGCCTCGAAATTAAGAGAGTTGAATACGAACAAATCCTCTATCCTCGTCGCTGCGATAAGAGTATCTATACGTTTCTGGTATTTTGCAATCACAGGCTTCAGGAACCGGTATTTATTGTTTTTGCATTTTCCATCCACGAATATTTCCCTAAGGTATTCTTTTTCATATTCAACAATCATGCCATGCCAACTTTTCTGCAAAATTAAACTTTTATTTTCAAATTCACAAATTTAGTGAATGTTTGCTTTTAAAAACATGGATTTATGGAAGAAAAAACAATCGTCCATATCCAATATGGACAATATCGGATATGGACAATACAAGAGCGTGGAGAATTAATCCTCACTTCCAAAGCGCATGACTAAAATCGCCTCTTCCCAAATCTTCGTTATAGAAAATCTCACGTTGTTTTATAGCCGGATCCTTAGTCCCCCCCGTATCTACTCCACCATAGTTAGCATTAACATCACCTCCACCACTTACAGAACAAATTTCCAATGGCAAACTTACAGTATTACTTACCATTTTTGGACATATGTATTTTGTCTTCATAAAACTATTAATTTATAATTATTACTTGTTTACCACTTTAATCCCATTAACTATGTACACACCCTTTGGCAGGCTTCTCAAATCCACATTTTGTCCTAAAAATTTTCCGTCTGCCGAATACACAACATTAATAGCTTCCTGTTTTGAAACGCCTGATATTGAAGTTGACAAATCACTAATAGAAAAACGGATTTTACTTTCTGAATATTCATTCTCTACATCTGTCAGAACATCATAAAAATCAAAGTACCCTCTAAATGCCTTCATTCTCGTAGCACCAGTAGAATACCAGAATTTGTTCCCGCTAAGAAAAAGGCACAAATTGGGAATTTCCGTGTGTGCGACATACGAGCCCACAAATTTGTTGTAATAGGTAACCTTCTTCTTGCCTGTACCTACCGTATATTCATCCTTGTCAACGGAAATGTCTTCCTCAACCATAATATCAACATTGTCAACAGAAAACTCGCTCACTTCCTCAGCAACTTTTATAAGGTATGGATGATTCGCCAATATAGTATTTGTTGATGTAAAATTGAGAAGCAAGCCTACAACATTCTCTTCGTCATCCTCTGTGGTTTCCACTCCTTCAAACTCCGCTAATTTCACATCCTCTCCGAATGCGTTTTCAACATCTTCCTCGGTCATAGAGAAGGGTAAACATATAGTACTCCACTCATTCGCTTTTATAGTACGCTTAACAAGCACATTAACCCCATTTGCATCCTCAGGCGCAGTCGTGGAATTCTCATCAAGGATGGTTCTGATATTCTCAGCAGGACCTATTGTAATCTTAAAAGTGATATTAGACAGGTATGTAGTATTAACACCATCTTTATTACCAAACTGAATATCTTTCAGCGTGGCAGTCGCCTCTGTACCGACTGGCAATGCCTCATCTGCTTTGATAGGGATAGAAAGCAAGATACCTTCCGTTCCTTTCAGAGGACTGGACTTTAATGATAAAGCCACATAACTGTCCAACCCACCCTCAAAACTTGAAGACACGGAATAACTGGAATCATGACATCCACCCAATGTAAAAACAGAACATCCGTCCACATCCTTGACAGTCTCTATCCCATCGGGCAAATCCAAAGCAAACTGATAACCGCAATATTGTTCTGCGACATCAAATACATAACGCAGTTCAATCGTTGCCTGACTTCCATAAGGGATAATAATATCTTCTGCCGTTATATTCTCGGCAAAGGTATTGCCTTTTCCCAAAAGGCATACCAATAATAATAAAAATTTTTTCATATATTCTCTTTTTTATTGTGGATCACGTGAATAATAACTTCGCACAGGAGCCAGAGAAGAGCTGTTTCTATTCAAAATTATATTTACAATAGCAATTGCATCAGTCACATTGATTGTATTATCATTGTTCATGTCCGCAGCACCCTCAATAAATGAGGTTGGCGTTTGCTTTAGAATGTGATTTACCACACCAATGGCATCAGTTACATTGATAGTACCATCATTGTTGACATCCCCCAAAATAGCATCAGTAATTGTAAGTTCTGACGTGCTTGAAGCAGGTATTCCTGTATCTAGATTGGCCGTTGTCATGAATATATCACTAAGTATCATATCATAAACACCAACCTCCATATCTGAACTGATTTGTAGGGCAATATTCATAATAGCACCAGCTTGACTTCCTAATGATTTGCCATCCAAAGACAGAATCACAAAATTATAGGTGTTTAGTTTGTCTTCATCTTTACACCCCATTATTGTCCATCCACCAGTTCTATCAACAGTATATACGACTAAATCATCACCATTCTCCAAAACATTAACACCTTCAGGCAATGTCAGACTAAATTGCACACCAGCAATTTCCTCATCATTAGACAAATAAATCGGTAGAGTTGCACGTCCTCCATATCTTGCGGTTATATCACCAATTGATATTGGACTTTTTTCAATTATATAGGGAAATTTGCAAAAAACATCATGTGAAGAATATATGGACTTTGTACCAGCAGGAACATACAAGGTGGCATCATCAGATATCGCATCAAAATTCTCATTAGCTATTTCAACATTCGAAAAATTACGCCAGTTAGCATACACAGAAGAAAGGCTACTGCATCCTGTAAAAGCAGCTCCAATATTGCTGACAGATTTGTCTATCGAAAGAGTTTCCAATTTGTCACAATAAGAGAATGCTCCACTTTCTATATACCGTATGTTAGAATTAATCTTAAGCGATGTTATATCCGTGGTCGAGAAAGAGTTTTCACCAACACCAACTACACTGAATGTGTAATCCTGAGGCCCAACTATTGAAGATGGTATAATAAGTTCATCTGAAACATCGTCAGGTGTTGCATGAACACTGTTGTATCCTATCTGCACTTGTAGTGGAGTATTGTTAACGACCTTGAATGTTGTAGGCTTAACTTTATCAGCATACTGTATGTTTACGTCAAAATAGTCACCATAACAAGGCTCACTTTCAACTATTTTATTTGATGACCATCCATAAGTATTGCCGTATATTTCACTTTTGCTATATGGAACATAAACAACGTTAATATTACCAAAAAAACTCCGTCTTTGCGCAGCAAAGGGGATTTGAATCAATGAAACAACTTCATTCAAATTATACTTATAGAACGCATCTTTATCTATTTGTTTTAGGGAGTTGGGAAGTACAACATCCTGAACAGTAGTACTTTGTCCGAACACATATGCACCTATTGTTTCTGTTCCCTCTAGAAAATTCACCTTACGCAAATTGGTACAAGATTTAAAAGCCTGTTCTTCTATATTTTTACATGAAATACTGATTTCCGGTCCTAAGGCATAACAACCACTAAAAGAAGCTGTTGAAATATTATTCATATTCATTGGAAGATTAATATGTTGTAAATTGCTACAACCTGCAAATGCACCTGTATTAATATCCAAGACTGTTGAAGGTAACTCAACACTCTTTAATTGATTACATCCGTTAAAAAGATTTTTGCTCAAAATCGTAATACCATCAGGTATGACTATAGAATCCAAAGAGACGCAACCAGAAAAGGCCTCCTCTCCAATTTCCAGCACTTCACCATTAAAAACTAACTGTCTCAATGATGTGCAACCATAGAAAGCCTTGCCACCCAAGGAAAGACTATCACAATTTATCTCACAACAAATCAAACTTGTACATCCCTCAAATGATGCCTTTCCTATTTCACTCAATCCACCATTAACAAGAATGTTCTCAAGAGAATTACAGTTATAAAAACCATAATCTTTGATTTTATATACCGAGCTGGGAATCTCTATTGATTTGAGATTCGAACAACCACTAAAAGAATATAGCTCTAACGGAGAACTTTGAATTATAACAGATTCAAGATTGACACAACCATAAAAATTAATGTCCGATGTAACATAATGTCCTAAAGTAACGGATTTTAACGAACTAAAGTATGAGACAACACCCAGAAGCCATTGCTCAGAAAAAGACTTTATATTTCTTCCCAAATATAAAGTTTCCAACTGACATTGTTTCAGCACATTTGCGTCACCAACAGTTAACGGTTCTTCACTGTCATTGATTACTATATTTGTCAAAGAACTACAACCAGTAAAACAATTTGCGCCAATGCTTGAAACACTGCTTGGAATTTCAACAGATTTCAGACTTGAACAGTTCTCAAAAGTGTTTGCGCCTATTACCGTCAGGCCTTCTGTTAAAGCTATTGATTCCAAATTTGTACATCCCTTAAATGCCCCATCAGACAATTCTGTTATGCTTTCAGGTATATGAAGTGCTGTTATTGAAGTACAATCAACAAACGCTTGGCCTATCGATTGTAGTCCTTGAGAGATAGTTACAGACAATAGTTTCGGGCAATTAGAAAAAATTTGACTTCCGATGGTTGTTATACTACTTGGAATAGTAATTGAGATAAGACTGGAACATCCATCAAAGACTTTTGAACCAACAGTTAAAATGTTGTTTGGAAAGTTTATAGAATATAATGCAGTACAATCAGCAAAGGCATTATCTCCAATGCTATTCAGGTTAATTGGAAGTGTTATCGATGTCAGGCTCATACAATCTTTAAAGGCATTTGAACCAATGGAGGCAACCTCCTCAGGAATGGTTATAGATGACAGCATGGAGCAGCCTTCGAAAACGCCAGATTCTATTATTTTCAAAGCACTCGGAAGCGTAATCGATGTCAGGCTTGTACAATCTTTAAAGGCATTTGAGCCAATAGATGTAACCGCTTCAGGAATGGTTATAGATGACAGCATGGAGCAACACTCGAATACACCAGATTCTATTGATTTCAAAGTACTCGGAAGTGTAATCGATGTCAGGCTTGTACAATCTTTGAAGGCGCCTCCTCCAATAGATGTAACTCCCTCAGGAATTATTATTGATTTAAGGCTTGAACATCCTTTAAATGTATAATACTCTATTTGCTTGACGCTTTTAGGAATATTAATACTAGTCAAAGAAGAGCACCCGGAAAATGCATTTCCTTTTATTTCTTGAATTGTCTCGGGCAATACAATTTCAGTAATCTCAGCACAATCTTTAAAAGCATTTGACATTATACCATATATTGGATAGTTATAATTAAATCTTTTAAAATAGCATTCTGACGGGATTG
Organism: Bacteroidaceae bacterium; assembly: GCA_045603885.1. GTDB lineage: Bacteria > Bacteroidota > Bacteroidia > Bacteroidales > Bacteroidaceae > UBA3839. The sequence goes on from JAZUMZ010000335.1 coordinate 16,020, forward strand.
TTATTTTACCAATTGTAGATGTATCTATTGCTTGTTCTTCTGTAGAGTTGGATTGATATTTCCTACCAACATATACTCGATTCCACCCATTTAAATAAGTACATGTAATTGTAACACCTTCAATAGACTCCGCATACCCTATATAATTAGAGGTGACAGCTTTAACCTCCATTAAAACAAATAACGTTATTAATATCAAAAGTTTACTTTTCATATATTTACTGAGGATCTAAGGATACATATTTCGTATAATTTCTCACTTTGGTTCCTGAGTTAATGGCTTGTCTGATTATAGTTACTGCATCAGTAACATTTACAACATTGTCATTATTAATATCACAAGCATAGTCATAAAACACGGACATTGGTTTTTTCAAAATATAATTTACGACGCCAATGGCATCTGTCACATTTATAATACCATCGCCATTCACATCCCCCATTTGAATATTGGGATCACAGAAGACCACTGAGAGTTCCATATTTTCTTCTGGTTCATCGAAAAACAGTCCGTTATCATCTATTTCCGATGTGACATCTTTTCCATCCAGCAGCACCTTTTTGATTTGATATCCTTCATCAGGTTCAATAAGCAAAACAAATGATTTATAAGCTGCAAAGAATATTTTACCCTTTCCTCCCATAGACTCGCCATTGTAAGTAATACTACCACCTATATTATTGTTAAAATACAAGATTCCTGCCTCTTTAAGATTTGGAATGTTGCCCTGCCATCCGGCTTTATAGTAAGCAGCTGCTGTTCCAATAGGAATATAAAGGAAAACATCAGAACTCACATTATCAAACACGCTACCATCAATTGTTATTGGCTCATCCCAGTGTGCTGTAATTCTCTTAAGACCAGAGCAGTCAGAATATGCGGAATTGGCAATTGATGTGATACTTAAAGGAAAATCAACTTCACTTATTGAACTACATTCAGCGAATGCATAACTCCCAATTGATTTAATAGTATTTGGTAATTCTATATTATTCATACTTGAACAGCCTTTGAACGTGTAATCTTCGATAGATTCTAATGTCTGAGGAATATTTATATTCTCCAAACTATTACAATTAGCAAAGACAGAACATCCAAGCTTAACAATATTAGATGGCAGTTTTATGTCAACCAATGAAGAACAGTCCTGGAATGCACACGAGTCTATAGACAATATTGTTGACGGTATTGAAACGCTTTGCAAATTTCTACAATTAGCAAACGTATATCCACATATAGATTTAAGAGATTTTGGTAGAGTTATATTCTTTAGAGTTGAACAACTAAAGAAAGAATAAGGTCTTATGTTGTCAACAGTATTCGGAATTTCCAAATTTTCAACCAGCTCGTCACCGATGAATAATTGTGGGGCATTTTCCATTGGTCCGGCATCTTTATAAGGAAGATTACACCAAGTATTAATATCTGACACATAAACTTTCTCTAACTTTGAGTACTCCTGAACGGCTATGGAATCTATCATTCCTTCGAAAGCAATTTGTATCAGGTTATCACCCAAAGCATAGCTTCCTATTCTAACTCCAGGTTCAAGCATTGTTTCTTTCAATGTAGTTGGGAAGGCTCTTTCATCAACAACAGCATTTGTTCCGACTCTTACTTTTTTTACCGAACTTTGACCAGTCCAACGATAAGTGCTGCCCGATATTTTTTCCTCCATGCAATTATAGAAAGCCTGCCTCCCTACGACAGCATCTTCCGGTATATTTATTTCTGAAAGCATCAAACACGCCAAAAATGCGTAATCACCTATGTTTATCGATGATGGAAACAAAACATTTTGTATGGCTGTATTAAAAAAAGCACTGTCACCTATTGTCTCACAAGTTTCAGGAATAAGAAGATTTCCCGATAAATACTTGCAGTCCTTGAACTCATTAGCTCGTATTGATTTAAGATTTGAAGGAAGCTTTATAGTATTTAACAAAATATTGCCCTCAAACATATTGTCGGGAAGTTCGTCTATTACGACCTCTTCCAGGTCAATATAGTACATATTATTCATACCTTTAATAACTGCCACATCATCATCATTTAAAGTTCCTTTCAGCTTCAACTTCACCACATCATTAGCTTGTATGTCCTGTGCCAACAAACGACTATATAAAGATCCTGCTTTTTTGACATTTACCGTGACGATCTCATCAGAAGAATCAACAATAACACCACCAAATTTATTCCTATACACTCCCCCGGCTCCACTTGGGACAAAAAATGGCATATCACCAAATGCATCACGTGTAGTAACTGGGGGAAGAGTTGAAAGGAACTCAACTTTTCTCAAATGAGTCCGCTCCATTTCACACATTAGTCTGTCATAATTATGTTCCCACAAATAAAAATTCGATTGAAATGCTTGAACACCAATAGCTCTTACTTTCTGTGGTATTGTCAAAGTCCGGAAGTTATTTTCAAAAAAACTTCTTATACCAATAGAATCACATTCACTTGGTAATTCCAAATCCCAAATATCACAACCATAGAAAGCGGAATCACTTATGCATACAACAGATGACGGTAAACTTAGCTGTCTAAAATCAATTGTAGATTTATTGAAAGCACATATACCAATACTGTCCAATTGACCCGGTAATGACACTTTGTTTTTAACAATTCCTTCCTCAAACAAATAATCTGGTATCTTAGTTACAGTATTTCCGAATGTCAAAGACTTAAGGTTCGGCCCAGAATAATAATATCGTCTATTAGCATAATGATAATCAGAACATTTTTGGAATGGTGAACATCTGACAAGCTGATGCACATTGGATGGGCCTTGTGAATAATTAACTCGATAATTAAAATATTTGTCAACAGAATAATCCAAGTTTCTACCCAAATATAAAGTGTCAAGGGGACAATCCGCAAACATTCCTCTGCAATGATTCAAGCCATCAATTCCATCAGGATCAGAAGAAGAGTAATCTATTCCAATACCATAAGTCGACTCAAGGTGAAGAGGTTCTGTCCCATCTTCTATTACTAATTTATGAAGTGCTTTACACCATTTAAACGCATCCTCACCAATAGTTTTACACTTTCCAGGGATATTGATTTCCTGCAACTTTATACAGTCACTGAAAGCACCATAACCTATCTCCACTATATTATTTGGAAGATGAACACACTCCAAGTTCTTACAGTAACCAAAAGCATTAGCACCGATTGAAGAAACCTCACCCCGAAGAATAATGGACTGGAGATTTACACAATAGTTAAATGCCTGGTCTGAGATATAGCGGATTGTTTTTGGTAGTTCTACTGAATACACTGCAATTGTATAGTTAAAAGCACCACGTCCAATCCCAACGACCAAATACGTGTCGTTCCCATAACTGATTGATTCCGGGACTATTATATTATTCCACACACTGCCAGGATCAGAATCCTCCTTATACAAACCAGTAGGATTATGCCACCCAAAGTCAGCTTCTATACCAACTACAGCTTCTTTTGTATCGTTATTTAATGTGTAACTTAAATGTGTGTTTACATCCCGGAAATAAACAGGATCTGATGATTGTGCGATTACACCCAAACCATAGAATGCCACAATGATGAATAGAATTAGTTTCCTTATTGTGTCCATTGACCAACAACTATTATATCAATGTTCCCCAGGCTCAAGGACTCTGATTACACAATAAATGGATTGAGAAAGACACACAAGAAAGGTGTGAGCCTGTTATGCCATTCTCAGTCTGAAGGTCCTGAACTTACCCGTAAAAAAAGAATAGTAAAGATACAGCTCACACCCTCGACGTATATGTACACTGCGCAAACTGTACAATTACATAATACAATCGAAGGAGAGCGGGTAACGTTCTTTCTTTTTTACGAATAATTTCCGTAATTAAATTTCCAATTGTCGAATTGTTCAGGTTCTCAGACTGGAAATAAGCGTACGCGCTTCCAAATATGTCCTGATATTCATTTATGGCAAGCCATCAAACTTCATATCAGTGGCAAAATTACAAAAAAAATGATAAATTACAAAAATTCT